>CAYNSG010000155.1:0-5597 GCA_964399885.1 uncultured Bacteroides sp. | reverse complement strand
ATTAATTGATAATTATGTTGACGACAGAATCCTGAAAGTCCTTGACAAACGAACAGATGGAGTCACTGCTGCCATATATACCGACCCTCGACACTCTCACATTGAGAATGATCTGCGTAAACACAATGCTCAGTATCAGGCGATTGAGCTGCACAACTGCTTCAATGTGCATGACCGCTTCTTAATTATTGACAACACCATCTATTTTATCGGAGGCTCAATCAAAGACCTTGGTAAGAAAATAGTTGCTTTCTGCCAAATGCATAAAAATCCTGATGAAATAATTAGCAGGCTCAAATAACAGCATATTAGAAGATTACCCGCTTTAGTCAGCGGGCAGTTAAGGAGGGTGAGGTTTACTTACCCACCTAGTTTATGAGACGGGCGGGGAATAGGAAAGATTTTGGTCAGACGCGGATCTATGACCTCGCGGCCATAGGGGTACGCGGATTGACGCGGAAAAATTCTTGTTGACAATCATTTAAGCATTAAACGGTATCTTCGAAACCAGGCGGATTGAAACGATTTTGCAAGCAAAATCTGATTGAGGCGGATTCCGTTGCTATTAGATTTCGCTTGCGAAATTATTTCATATTCGGCTCAATCCTATCGAACAATCTAAATAGCCCGGATATGATTGATAATAAAATAATTCCGCATCAATCCGCGTCGAGCCACGGCGAAAGCCGTGATCCGCGTCTGAACTTATTTTTCTCAGTTCCTTAACAAGTGACGGGATAGGAGTAATCGCGGAATTGGTGGTGAAGGGGAATGCTTCCGGGAGCTGCGATTAGCCGGGCAACAAGTTGAAATCGACGTCGGGAATGATGGCATTTGCGATTCTGTCGCGGATAAGAAATCCCATATACAATGGTATAGTTAACACTTCTCCTGCACGACCGACGTTGTACTGCCCCAATTTTATCGCACGGTTGACGTGATAGACGTCTTTGTTTTTAAGTATCGTTGCCACACTTTTTGCTTTGCCCGACTTCGACTTAACTTCGAGCAGAACACACTCGCCTTGAAACCTCACCAAGAAATCAATTTCAAGACCGCTTTCTTTTTGATAGTAGTATAATTTCTGGCCTGATTTACACAGAAAATCGGCCATAAGGTTCTCGAAAATCGCGCCTTTGTAGCCCAACAGATTCCCTTTCAGAATGTCAGCCTGAGTGCCATAATCGAGCATCCCCATAAGAATTCCGATGTCGGTTGTGTAGACCTTGAAACAATCCGCGATGGCGTTTCCGCTCAATGGAAGTTCGGGAATGGTTTTGTTATAACATCTTTCAGCGATTCCTGCATCCTCGAGCCATTGAAGGCTGCCAAGATATTGCGATGCCCTCCCGCCTTTCTTTACAACGGAATATTGAAACTTCTTATTCTCCTTAGCCAACTGCCTTGGAATCGATTCAAAACATTCGCGAATATGCGGCTTATCGGAATCGTCGGCATATTTTACCATATCTTCCTCGTATTCAGCGAGGAGAGTCTGCTGTTTCTTGTAAATCAAATCGATATTCTTTGTTTCAAGGAAGCAATTCACGACCTCGGGCAATCCGCCGACTATGACGTAGCGGTAGAGCAATTCCATCATTGCGTTGTGAATTCCCTCGGGAACTACACTCTCGGTCTCAAAGCACCTCTTTACAACATCAATAACCTTTCCGTCAATGCCGTTCGCCCATAAAAACTCTTCAAAATCCAACGGATACATATCGACTATCGTTTCATAGCCGACCGGCACGGAATCTTCGCCACCTTTTTCGCTCTTGCGACTTCCGTAGCCCTTGACTCCCAACAGCGAACCGGTTGCAATAACATCAAACCGGCCATCCACGCAAAACGATTTCAATGCGGTTCGCGCCTCCTTGCATTCCTGGATTTCATCGAGGATAATGCAGGTTTTCCCACTGACGAAGCGAGCACCGGGGATGAGGGCCGAGAGGTTGAGCATAATCGTCTCCACATCCAGATTCCCCATAAAAGCCGACATCTTGTCAGGCTCAAGAATGAAGTTCATATAGATTACGTGGTCGTAGTTCTCTTCGGCAAATTTCTTTACAATATACGTCTTTCCGCACTGGCGAACACCTTTTATCACCAACGGTTTCCGGTCGTCGGATTGCTTCCAATCCAACAAAAATTTCTCAATTTCCCTTTTAAGCATGAGTAATAAGGTTTTAGTTCGCAAAGTTACATTTTTCCAAGCGAATAAACAAGGGGTCGTTACATTTTTCCAAGGGAATAATCAAGGGTTCGTTACATTTTTCCAAACGAATAATTGCGGTTCGTTACATTTTTCCAAGCGAATAATCGGACCGGCGTTACATTTTTCCAAGCGAATAATTGCGCGGGAATGATTATTTGGGCGGTTTGGTTGGGGCTGTGCAGGATTTTTTTGTAGCTTTGCGATTAGAACACGTTTTGACCAAACCGCAACAGATGAATCTCACCAAGATAATCCGACCATATTTTGTTGCACGGGCGAACAGTTCGCTCGCAGCGGCCCGCGACGTCAAGCTGTCGCAGCTGCGGCAGCTGAAGCATCTCGTGCAGCGCGGGCGACACACTACGTTCGGGCGCTCGGTGCGCATGGAAAGTATTGACGGCTACGACGATTTTGCCGCCGCGATTGAGCCGATGAGCTACGAGCGGCTGCGACCTTACGTGATGCGCATGATTGGCGGAGAATCAAACCTTCTCTGGCCCGGCAAAACCCGGCGGTTTGCACAATCGTCGGGCACGTCGGACGGCAAAAGCAAGTTTATCCCGGTGACCGACGAGTCGCTGCGCACCAACCATTACCGCGGCGGGCTGGAGGCTGTTGCCCACTATCTGCGCCACCACCCCGAAAGCCACCTCTTCGACGGGCGCGCTTTCATTCTCGGCGGCTCGTTTGCCAACGAGTTGGAGCTGAAGGACCCACACGTCAAGGTCGGCGACCTTTCGGCTCACCTTATCGACCGTATAAATCCGCTCGTAGAGCGGCTGAGGGTGCCGTCGCGCGCCACGGCTCTGATGGCCGATTGGCAGGCGAAGTTGCCACGGTTGGTAGCCGAATCGGCGAAGGCTAATATCACTAATATCTCTGGCGTGCCGTCGTGGTTTCTGACGGTTCTGCGGCGGGTAATCGAAGCGGAAGGCGCCGCGACAATCCACGACGTCTGGCCCCGACTCGAGGTGTTTTTCCACGGCGGCATCGCGTTCGGCCCATACCGCACGATGTATGAGTCGATTACCGACGGCGAGCGAATGAACTATGTTGAGAACTACAACGCCTCCGAGGGATTTTTCGCCGTTCAGAACGCGCCCGATGCCCGGGGGATGATGCTGCTTACCGACGCCGGAGTTTTCTATGAGCTTCAGGAGAGCGACGACAGCCTTCCGATACCGCTCTGGGACGCCGAACCGGGAAAAACCTACTCGTTGCTGATTACGGCGGTCAACGGCCTCTGGCGCTATCCGATTGGCGACGTCGTCAGAATCGAATCGATGGACCCGACGACAATCACCATCGCCGGGCGCACGAAGAGCTTCATCAACGCCTTCGGCGAGGAGGTGATGGTCCACAACACCGACGCCGCGCTGACAAAAGCCTGCAAGGCTCTAGGCTGCCACGCCGTGAACTATACTGCCGCTCCGGTGTTTACAACCGAGACGACCAAGGGCCATCATCAATGGCTCATCGAGTTCGACACCCCGCCCGCCGACATCGCCCGGTTTGCCGCGCTGCTCGACTCGCTCCTGCAGCAGGAGAACTCCGACTACCAGGCGAAACGCTCAAAGGATATCTTCCTCGCGCCGCTGACGGTAGAGGTTGCTCTACCGGGGCTGTTCGACCGCTGGCTCGCCTCGACGGGCAAGCTCGGCGGACAGCGCAAAGTGCCCCGCCTGGCCAACGACCGCCATTTAATTGAACC
The DNA here is from genome assembly GCA_964399885.1 of uncultured Bacteroides sp. GTDB lineage: Bacteria > Bacteroidota > Bacteroidia > Bacteroidales > Muribaculaceae > Paramuribaculum. Next base: position 1,671 of record CAYNSG010000155.1, on the reverse strand, counting down.
ATTATTAACGCTAAACAACCAGCTATGAAAACTACAAACATTATCGCTGCCGGCCTGATTGCCGCAGGGTTGCTCGCCATCGGACTCTGCATCCGCAGCGGGTTGATTTCGTTCTCCGACCGCGACCGCGTGGTCGACGTGCGCGGACTTGCCGAGCGCGAGGTCGACGCCAACGTTGTGACGTGGCCAATCATGTTCAAGGAGGTCGGCAACGACTTGCCGACGGTCTACGCGCGCGTCACCGCCACCAACCGCGAAATCATCGCCTTCCTCAACGCCAACGGCATCGACGACTCGGAAATCTCGGTCAGCGCCCCATCGGTTCGCGACCTTACTACCGACCGCTACAACTCGTCGCCGCTGCCCTACAACTATGCGCTGACATCCGTGGTAACCGTCAGCTCCAACAAGGTGCGCCAGGTCCACGACCTCATCAATCGCCAGGGCGAACTCTACGCCAAAGGGATTGCCATCACTACCGACTATAACTATCAGGTAAGCTACTCGTTCACCGAGCTTAATTCAATCAAGCCCGCGATGATTGCCGAGGCTACGAAAAACGCCCGCGAGGCTGCCGAAAAGTTTGCCGACGACTCCAACAGCAAGCTCGGCAAAATCAAATCGGCGCGCCAGGGTCAGTTCTCAATCGAGGACCGCGACGACACCACACCTTATATAAAAAGAGTGCGCGTAGTGACGTCGCTGACCTATTTCCTTGAGGATTGACCGAATTTCAATACCGGATTTCAGCTCGGTCGCGAACTTTTCGCCCCTGAAATATGTTGCTATAATACCCGATTGACTCGGCAATCACTTGCCGCGCAAGCCAACCGCCGTTAACCATACTGAATCAGCAAAAAACCAACTATTATGGCGACAAAAAGCATCAAGGGCACTCAGACCGAACGCAACCTGGTGGCCTCCTATCTCAACGAAGCACAGGCGTATGCCCGCTACACATTCTACGCCTCTCAGGCCGACAAAGAGAACTATTTCCCGATCGGCGAGATTTTCCGTGAGACGGCTGCCAACGAACTTCGCCACGCGAAAGTGTTCTTCAAATTCCTCGAAGGAGGCATCGTAAACGTTCCGCTCAACGCCGACTCGGGCGTGATTGGCGACACTGCCACCAACCTGAAAATCTCCATCTCTGAGGAGGAGGAGGAAGGCGTTAAAGCTTACATCGCTTTCGCAAAAGTTGCCGACGAAGAGGGATTCCCGAATATCGCCTCTCACTTCCGCGCTATCGCCGAAATTGAGAACACCCACCGCGCTCGCTTCGAACGCTATCGGCAGCAGGTAACCGACGGCACCGTTTGGAAACGCGACCAGCCTATCACATGGAAATGCCTCGTCTGCGGCTACCAGCATGTCGGCACAGAGCCCCCGAAAGTTTGCCCGGCTTGCGATCACCCCTACCAGCACTACATGGCCATGGATTGACGCCGCGCCCGCGGCAAAATTCCTCGCCGGAGGCGACTGAAAATCGGCTCATCCGAGCAGCACCGCAAGTGAGGATATCAGGCCAAGCAACCATAAAAATTACGCCCTGCGCGAAAAAGGGCGTAATTTTCTTTGTAACAAACGTAATATTTCTGTAACACGCGAATTAACTATATAGGTATAGGCGGTTAATGCGCCCAATCCAAAATTAATTGCTACATTTGTAGC
>CAYNSG010000154.1:0-5647 GCA_964399885.1 uncultured Bacteroides sp. | reverse complement strand
ACGTGATTGTCCCCTTTATTAGTATACATCAAACACAGAAATTTGCTACTGCCCCTAAAAAAGTAAGGTAAGAAATGAGTTTGAAATTGATGAGAGGGATGATTGTGCGCTATCTGGTGTTCACGAGCGGACTCTATTTTCTGTCGGCAGGGATTGTGCTGATTGTGAGGTCGGCGCTCGGCACGACGCCTATCTCGAGCGTGAACTATGTCGTTAGCCTCAACACGCCGCTGACCCTCGGCACGTGCACCTTTATTATAAATATGCTGCTGATTGCAGGGCAGTTTCTGATAATTCGCCATCGGTTGACGCGGCGCGATTCCATAGAGATACTGCTGCAAATTCCGTTTTCGTTTATCTTCTCGGCATTTATTGATTTGAATATGGCGCTTTCGGCCGACGTCGTTCCGGACAACTACCTGATGTCGATGGCATTGCTTTTGGTCGGTTGCCTGGTGCAGGCCGTGGGAGTTGTGCTGGAGCTGAAGCCGAGAGTGGCGATGATGAGTGCCGAGGCGTTTGTGAGGTATGCGTCGGAGAGCTGCCACAAAGATTTCGGGCGCTTCAAGGTGTGGTTCGATGTGACGCTCGTCAGCTGTGCGATATTCATCTCGCTGGCGTTCACTCGGAGCATCGAGGGCGTCCGTGAAGGCTCGTTGATAGCGGCGTTGGGCACGGGCTACATTGTCACGTTTCTCAACACTCGCATCATGACGCGCCGCAATCTGCGCCGCATTGCCGCGCCGCTGCGCAAAATTTGATGCTGCAAAAAGTTAGCGCAAAAGTTAGCGCAAAAAGTAGCTGCGGAGTTGGAATTTATCGGCAAAAGGCGTAACTTTGCAGCGCAAATCGAAGCCGTCGCTTCGTGGAGCATTCGGGGCGTAGCGCAGTCCGGTTAGCGCACCTGCTTTGGGAGCAGGGGGTCGAAGGTTCGAATCCTTTCACCCCGACACGTATGGTCATCCGTCGGCATCAGCTTGCAGACGGATGCAATTTTTTCTGTTAACGTTATGAACGGGATACTTCACATTGTAGTGGCAGCCGGCAGCGGCTCGCGCTTTTGCTCGGAGCTTCCGAAGCAGTTTCATCTGCTCGGCGGCCGACCGGTTGTCATGGAGGCCATCGACCGACTGCGGCGCTATGGGCGCGGCGGCCGCGTCGTTGTTGTGCTCAGCAGCGACTTTATGGAGCGATGGGTCGAGATGTGCCGCGAATATGGGTTCGACAGCCCGCCGACGGTTGCGGGCGGCGCAACGCGTTTCGAGTCGGTCAGGAATGCAATTGAGGCTTTCGGCTCCGAAGCGCGGATAATTACGGCTCACGACGGTGCTCGCCCATGCGTGAGCGCCGAGGTCGTCGCCGGCGTGCTCGACGCTGTCGAGGGCGGGGCAGAGGCTGCTATCCCTGCGGTTGCGGTAACAGATTCGCTGCGTTATGTCGATGCCGACGGCCGGAATGAAGCCGTCGACCGCTCGCAGTTTCGCGCCGTACAGACGCCCCAGGGATTCCGCGGGGCGACGTTGCGTGAGGCCTACGCCGCCGGATATCGCCCGGAGTTCACCGACGATGCTTCGGTTGCCGAGGCATGCGGCGCCCACGTCGTGCTGACTCCCGGTTCGCCATACAATATCAAGATAACTCACCCGGCCGACTTGGCCGTTGCCGAACTATTCCTAAAGGAGATTTCATAAACACCCTCTAATGGACCGTCTGCGACATATCGACGTGAAGTTTCTCAAAGGCGTCGGGCCGAAACGAGCCGAAGCTCTGAAGAAGGAGTTTGGCATCGTGACGGCTGCCGACTTGCTGCGTCATTATCCGTTGCATTATGTCGACCGTACGTCGGTCTACCGCATCGCCGATTTCGCGGGCGAGATGCCATCGGTCCAGGTGCGCGGTCGCTTCATCTCCTTCTCGACTCAGGGCGAGGGTGCCAAGATGCGTCTTATCGGGCTTTTCAGCGACGGCACGCGGGCAATGGAGATGGTATGGTTTCGCAAGCTCAAGGAGATGCGCAAGCTCTACAACACGGCTACGGAATACGTAGCCTTCGGCAAGCCCGTGGAGTTCAACGGTCGCTGGAGTATGGTTCACCCCGAGATTGATGCCGCCGAGTCGGTCAACGCTGCCTCTGGCCTGCGCGGCGTCTATCCGCTCACTGAGAAGCTGCGCTCAATGGGGTTCTCGTCGCGCACGTTCCACACGATAATCTCTACGCTTACCGAGGCGCCTGCGTGGGCTGTGGCCGAGCCGCTGCCGCAGTCGATAATCGAGCGCTATGGGTTGATGTCGCTCGCCGACGCCTTGCGCATCGTCCACAATCCGAAAAACAACTCGGAACTGCAACAAGCCCGACAACGACTGAAGTTTGAGGAGCTGTTCTACCTGCAGCTCAACATACTGCGCTATTGCCGCCAGCGCAAGAGCAGTGTAGGCGGATTCCGCTTCTCGCGCATCGGGCGCTATTTCAACAGCTTCTATCATGAATGTCTGCCGTTCCCGCTGACGGGCGCCCAGAAGCGCGTCGTCAAGGAGATTCGTGCCGACATGGGTAGCGGCAAGCAGATGAACCGCCTGCTGCAGGGCGACGTCGGGTCGGGCAAGACGCTCGTGGCGCTGCTCTGCATGCTCATCGCTATCGACAATGCTACCCAGGCGTGCCTGATGGCACCGACCGAGATTCTCGCACAGCAACACTACGCAACGCTGCGGTCGATGGTGGCGCAGACGGGCGTCAACGTCCGATTGCTCACCGGCTCTACGCCCGCCCGTGAGCGCGAGGAGATCCACCGCCAGCTGATGGACGGGTCGCTGCATATCCTCGTGGGCACTCACGCCGTAATCGAGGATAAGGTGCAGTTTCGCAATCTCGGCTTCGTTGTTATCGACGAGCAGCACCGCTTCGGCGTTGCCCAGCGCGCACGGCTTTGGAAAAAGAACACTACGCCTCCCCACGTGCTCGTGATGACCGCCACGCCGATTCCGCGCACTCTCGCCATGACTGTCTACGGCGACCTCGACGTCTCGGTAATCGACGAGCTGCCGCCGGGTCGCAAGCCGGTGACGACCGTGATGCGAACCGACGACCGCCGCGAGGAGGTCTACCGCCATATCGGAATGCTGCTGTGCGAGGGGCGTCAGGCCTACATCGTCTACCCGCTGATTAAGGAGAACGAGAAGGTCGACTTAAAGAGCCTGGAAGAGGGATATGAGTTGGTTCGACAGACGTTCCCGTCGTATCGCGTAGCCTACGTCCACGGCCGCATGAAGCCCGCCGAGAAGGACTATCAGATGCAGCTTTTCGCCAACCACGAGGCCGACATCCTCGTCGCAACAACGGTTATCGAGGTCGGTGTGAATGTGCCGAATGCGTCGGTGATGGTTATCGAGAATGCCGAGCGTTTCGGGCTGTCGCAGCTTCATCAGCTTCGCGGACGCGTTGGTCGCGGTGCCGACCAGAGCTTCTGCATATTGATGAGCAAGCATAACTTAGCTAAGGAAACACGCCAGCGATTGCAGATAATGACCTCGACTACCGACGGTTTCCTCGTCGCGGAGGCCGACCTGAAGATGCGCGGTCCGGGCGACCTTGAGGGGACGCTCCAGAGCGGCATGGCTGTCGACCTGAAAATTGCCAATCTGGCCACGGACGGACGCGTCGTGCAGATGGCCCGCGATGCGGCCGGCGCGCTGCTCGACCAGGACCCCGAGCTGGCGCTGCCCGCAAATTATCGCGTGCGCCACGAGATGGAAATCCTGTTTGACCGCGCCATCGATTGGAGCCGGATAAGCTGATGCGATTGTTAAAATATCTTCAGTTCGATTTACAAAAATTTAGGTATTTTAAGGCTCGAAAATTCGTTAAACATATTTGATGAATTTTTTAGTTATTTTTGCATTTGGCGATTAGCTATTGAAATTTAGCGGTTTGGCGGCCCAAATTCTGTTGAAAATGGGTGTTTGTACCTTTTCGGTGACATAATTGTTTGGTTTTTCGGCAGGTAATGGTTACCTTTGAAGAGCATTCATCAAAATAGTGAATAAATCTTAAAAATCATGATGGAAAAAACATTGGTGATCTTCAAACCCTCTGCAATGGAAAGAGGTTTCGTGGGGCAGATACTTGCCCGGTTCCAACAGAAAGGCTTGATTATTGCCGGCATGAAAATGATGCAGCTCGATGAGAAGATTCTGCGCGAGCATTACTCTCATCTTACAGGCAAGAGCTTCTTCCCCCTGCTGATGAACGCAATGATGGCGTCGCCCGTCATCGTTATGTGTCTGAAAGGGGTTGACGCTATCAACGTTGTGCGTCTGATGACCGGTGCAACCAATGGTCGCGAAGCGCTTCCCGGAACAATCCGCGGCGACTTCAGCGCCTCCAATCAGGAGAACATCATCCACGCATCGTCGTCGCCCGAGGATGCCGAAGCCGAGCTCAAACGCTTCTTCCGCCCCGAGGAGATTTTCGACTGGACTCCGAAGCAAATCGGATTCGTTTATTCATCGCTTGAAATGCAATAACACCTTAAATTAAATACCTTAAACCAACCATTCTCTCCTCCGAGAGCTTCAAAAAACACCTCATCCAGTAGCAATGACGTTCATAAAAAACATAACGATAGCGGCAGCCGCGATGATGGCAATGGCATTCACGCCGGCTCAGGCACAATATAAGCTGCCTGACACTCACAACAACCAGCATCAGGATCTGCTCGCATCGCAAAAGCCACTTGCAGCCGACATCAATGTCGCCAACACACTGAAATATCTCAGCGAACTCAACAAAGTTGAGCGCCCCGACGCGAGCGAGATTTATGGCGAATATTGGGAGTCGCAGTCGGTCAACCCTTACGGCAAGGCTGAGATTCCGGCAGTTAAAGATATCGACGTAAGCGGTTACTTCCATCCCATCAACGGCCGCGTGACATCCAACTACGGCTATCGCCCGCGCTTCGGTCGCGTTCACCGCGGTATCGACCTCAAGCTGAACGTAGGCGACACCGTTCGCGCAGCTTTCGACGGCAAAGTGCGCCTGACAAAATTTGAGCGCCGTGGCTACGGATATTACGTCGTGATGCGCCACGACAACGGCATGGAGACCGTCTATGGCCACCTCTCGAAATTCCTCGTTAAGCCCGACCAATACGTGAAAGCCGGCGACCCGATTGCACTCGGAGGCAACACCGGACGCAGCACAGGCCCGCATCTCCATTTCGAAACCCGCTTCATGGGAATGGCCATCAACCCGACGGCTATCATCGATTTCGACAACCAGGTGACCCACAAAGACGTCTTCACATTCGAGAAGAAAACCTACGAGAAATCGCAGAACTACGCTCCCAAGAAACGTAAAGCCACGAAGCGTCGCACCACAACTGCAAGCAAGAAATCAACGACGACCAAAAAGACAACCTCGACAACCAAGAAAGCGACAACAAAGAAATAAGCCACCTCAGCTATTGAGCGTCAACGCATAAAAAGATATAAAGAGCGACCGCATCTCCCATGAGAGTTGCGGTCGCTTTTGTTAGTTTCGATCTTTGTTATTTGCTGCAGCCACAGCCGGAATTGCCTTTCAGTTTATGCTTAAAGTCGTTGAGCTGGGCGAGGAATGCCGTAAAGTCGGCGTTGTCGGGATATTTCT
>CAYNSG010000153.1:0-5714 GCA_964399885.1 uncultured Bacteroides sp. | reverse complement strand
TGCGGCGCACCACGGACTCGCAGGCGCATCCGGAATCGCCAAAATAACATTATTTTTGAGACTGCGAAGCCATTTTAAATGAAAGAGCCGTGATGGCGAGCAATAAAGCGATTATGATTTTTTTCATAGTTTGAAATTTTGATGTAACTTTGTGATGTCGTTTGGTGGTGCTATTGATTGAAGGTATTAAATTCAGCTTCTGCCGGAGATTGCAAGCACCACCATATACAATCGACGGTAGTGGCTGAACTGTTGTATATATGACGAAGCATAATAAGATTCAGCTCTTTAATGAGCATAAGGTTCGCACTCTATGGGATAGCGAGCAAGAAAAATGGTACTTCTCGGTGGTAGATGCTATAGCAATACTTACAGACAGCGTCGATGCTAACGCCTATTGGCGAAAACTTAAACAACGGCTTATCGCGGAGGGAAATGAAACCGTGACAAATTGTCACAGGTTGAAACTTCAAGCCCCCGACGGCAAGATGCGTCTCACTGATGTTGCTGATCAACAACAACTTTTCCGTATAATCCAATCTGTTCCGTCTCCAAAAGCCGAGCCCTTCAAACAGTGGATGGCACAAGTTGCATCTGACCGTATTGACCAAATTCAAGACCCGGAGCTTTCCATCGACCAAGCAGTTTCCGACTATCGACGACTCGGATATTCCGATGAATGGATTAATCAACGCATTCGCAGCATCGAAGTTAGAAAGCAGCTCACGGACGAATGGAAGCAGCGTGGCGTTCGGGATTGGCAATATGCTACGCTTACTGACATCATCACAATGCAATGGAGCGGTATGACTACCAAAGAGTATAAGAACTTTAAGGGGCTTCATAAAGAGAATTTGCGAGACAACATGACTAATGTAGAGATGGCTCTCAATATCCTCGCGGAAGCGTCTACTACTGAACTTTCAAAACAAAAACAACCCAAGACGTTTAATGATAACGCCAAGGTCGCAAAAAGCGGAGGCGAGGTTGCTAATGCTGCCCGCAAAGAGTTGGAGGGCAGGCTGGGGCGTAGTATAATATCTCCTGCCAAAGCATCCGACTACCTACTCACAAACGATAACGAGTCTGAAACATCCGAATAGACTCTACTCACGCCGGGTCGCTTTTTGCCCGCGTCGGGTCGTGGCTGATGTGCAGCCACTTCCAATAATAATGGCGTCCAATCAATTCGATGTAGGGCAGACTCTCAGTTTCCTCGGAGGTTCAAAACCTTACCGCGGGTTCTGCCGAGGAAACAACGCGTCCGATTTTACGAGTTCCCCCTGACTAATAGGGAGTTATGTGTTGTTTTGCGATTTCTTTTTAGTTCTGCGTTAACCTTTTGCCGCTACCCCGGCTCAATACCCAACAATCCCAACGAGGATTCGGTCGGGGTTGAGCCCGGCGATAAGCGATTTGAACGCCTTGCGGTCAACGCTTCCGGCTTTGAGCAGCAGGAGAGTGGCAGCGTCGGCAGCGTTGATTACCGGCGCAACATCGGGCAGCGTAGCGCCGTTGGGGACATCAGCCACAACAAACCGCTTCGAATCGCCCGCCGGCTGCAGTTTCCCCTTGAAGTCGGGCGAGAGTATGGCGTCGTTGCCCGGCAGGTCGGCAATATCGTCGGCTACGAGGTCGGCGCGACGCAGCGACTCTTTGAAAGCAGCCTCGGCATCACGGCAGCCGGCGCTCAGCTCGGCTATAAACAGGTTGCGTGAGCAATTCAGCGACATCAACATCCCGCGCAGGCGGTTGGCCTCGGCTTCCGAGTTGGTGCGAAACTCTATAGCGTTATCCTCGAGCGAGAAATCGTGGAGGTCGAGCGGCTGGTCGACGGTGTTGTTGCGCCGCATGAACCATAGTGCCAGCGCCACGCACGCTCCGAGCGCCACCAGAATCCCAACGAGGCTGATTACGATTTTCTTTACCGGCGACGGGCGAACGTCGGTGTAGGCCTGGTCGACAATGAAGCCGAGCGACGAGTCGGAATGATAGCGCAGCAGCGCACTTTCGCGCTTCTCGACCAACAGCGCATACAATTCGTTCTGCAGCAGGTTGTCGCGCGAGAGGTTGATAAATTCACGCTCAAATTTCGGCAGCCGTCCGAGCTGTGCATCCATCTGCCCCACAACGCCCGAGCGCTCGTTGATTACCTTTCGCGCCGAGGCGAGGGTCTGGCTGATGCTGGTAATGACAGCCTGGCGCATATCGGCCACGCGCTCTTCGGCGAGCTGCAGCGCATGGTTGCCGGGCATCGCCGACCGCCGCAGTTCGTTGAGCGACATCATCTGCTGGTTATAGGCCGTTACCATCGGATTCCCCTCAGCTTCGCCGCCGGGGGTGGTGTAGGCGGGCAGCAGTGAGTTCGGGTTACTTTCGAGCGTGGAGAGCACTTGCTCGCAGTAGACCATCTCGGCACGCGCCTTCAGCAGGGTTTCGTGGGCTTCGAGCGAGCTGCCGAACAGTATGGGAGCCTCCTTCTCGATGTCGACGAAGCGGTTGTCAGTTTTGTACTGCTCGATTTTCTGCTCGGTGTCGGCTATCGACGAGAATACGCGCTCTATGCGGTCGTTGAGGAAGTCAACCTCAGCGCGAGCTGTTACCTGGCGGCGTTCGATGCGCTTGTGGTTATACTCGTCCATCATCGTGTCGAGCACGTCGCGCGCCATCTCCGGGCAGCTGTTGGTCATCTGCATCCCGATGCCGTCGGAAACCTTGTCGGCAACCGCAATGTCTATTTCGCGATAGAGCTTGTCGGCAGCGTCGTCGTAGCTTCTGACTATGAATTTTATCGTCCGGCCGTCGGCTGAGTCAAAAAGCTTTGTCGGCATTAGAGTCATAGTGCCGTAGGGCGTTGAGAGTATGGTCGGCAGTGTCGCGTCGCGCTTCTCGGCAATGACGTCCTTGAATATGAACCCTTCAGTGGCTTTGATGTCGACGTGTCGGTCGTGAATCGCTACCTTGACGGTTATCGACTTTCTGTTGGGAATGTTGAAGCCTACGGAATCGGAGGCTATAAGTTCAACGGGCGAATCACCCCAAAGAGTAGCCGTCGTAAGTCCCCGGCGTTCCGTGGCCTTGACGTTGAGATTTAGCCGCTCTACGGTGCGCAGCAGTATGTCGTGCGATGTCACCAGCAGCATTTCGTTGTCGACATTGGCGTTGCCGAAGCCGCCGATGGAGAACGAGCGCATCATCATGCCCAGCATGCCGCTGCCGCCGCCGATGCTTCGCTGAGGCGAGTCGCTCGAGCTGTCCTCGATGAGCATTGTCGCGGAGGTCGTGAACCGTGGAGCGCGCGTCATGGCGAATGTCAACGCCAGTCCGGCGATGACGATAAACGTGGCCGCGAAGAGCGCGATGTGACGGCGGATGGTGCGGAAAAACCGACGGAGATCAATCTCGTTGTTATGTGCCATAATATATAGGTGATTCTGACTTTTCTGTTCGTGACTTTTCTGTTCGTGATATATAAGCGGGGGAGCAGATTATGCCTAAAAGCATCGAGCAAACCATTCCCGAGCAGTGGACAAACGTTGTGCTGGCGATGCTTTCAATCAGGATGAACACGATTACCGACCATGCGCAGCGGTAGAGCGTTGTAGCCTCGGGACGGCCGGAACGAATCGTGTCGCGCAGCAGTATGGCGATATAGCGCCAGAACGCTATGAATAGCACGATGCCGACAATGCCAAACTGGGCGAGCGAGGGGTAGAAGGCGTCGCAGATAAAATCGGGCATCGTCGGCGACAGGCCGTAGATTCCCGAAATGCCATATTCGCGGTAGACGCCCGAGTAGGGCTCGACTGAGGCAAACGATGCGAACGAGGCTAACCCCGACCCGAAGGGAATGAGCGATAGAAGAATGAGGCCGCCGGTGGCATACATCACCGGGCGGGCGTAGGAGCTCATTACTTCGGGGTCGAAATGGTCGGAGGTGCCGGTGATGAAGTAGTAGCTGAATTTCTGCCAGCCTACAATCGCTACGAGCAGCACAACGGCCGCGCAGATAGCTATGGCCCGCTTTGCCGAGGCGTGGAGCATCCCCGGACGATAGACGAGCAGCATGAAGAGCGTGAACACAAGCGAGCCGTAGTATTTCGCGCGGCCGCAAATGAGTCCGACGAGCAGAAACCCTACGACAATCAGCATGTTGCGCTGCCCGACTCTCCCGTCCGGCTCCACACTGCAATAGTAGTAGATTATCGCGCTGAGGAATATCGTGATGCCGATATGAGATATGTGGTGAATGATGGCGACGATACCCGCGTTGCCGAGCGCAAAGATGGCTACGGCGACCACGAAATTGGCTACGGCGAGAACCTTCAGCGCAAACTTCTCGCCGGCGGTGAACGTCGGCCCGATAGCTAAGAATACGGCTAAAGGTATGAACGGTTTCAGCTGTATAATCCAGTCCTTAAGGATTGCCGCGGGGGTATTGTAGTGGACAAACGTCAGCGAGTAGAGGGCATAGAATGTCATGACGCCCATAAACAACCATAGCAATTTGTAGCGTCGCCAGTTGCGGTTCACGATGCAGTCGGCAAGAGCGCATCCGGCGAGCGCGGCCGTGGCGGCCTCGTCGACCAGCGTCACCCACTTCACCGTGGGGATTATCAGCGCAAAGACGATGATAAACAGCAGCGTGCAGATGCGGTCAATCCGAATCATTCTGGCGACGTTATTTTCGAATCATTTTTTTCCGAATCATTTTATGGCGAGAGCTATGACGAGCGACGCTATAACCGAGACGGCGCTGACTATCGTGGAGATTACCGACAGGCGAAACGAGTTGTTGGTGTTATACTTGGCGTTCGATTCGCGAATCTGATTGGGCTCGACGATGACAACATCGTTCTGCTGCAGATAGTAGCAAGGCGATGTCGTTACCGACGCGTCGCGAAGGTCGAGGCGCGTGTAGCGGATGCTGTCGCCATCCTCGCGGATTACCAGCACATTGTCGCGGCGGCCATATTCGGTCATGTCGCCGGCGGCGGCGAGGGCGTCGAAGATCGTGAATCGTTCGGTCGTTACCTCAACCGCTTTCGGCTCGCCGACCTCGCCCATCACGTTGACCTTGAAGTTTTTCAGCCTCACCATAACCTGCGGGTCGCGCACGCGTTCCGAAATCAGCTCCGTAAGCTTCGCTTTCAGCTCCGAGGTTGTCATGCCCGCAACCTCCAGGCTACCGATTATCGGGAAGTCTATGCGCCCTTCGGGGTCGACGATATAGGTCTGTTGCAGCGTGTTCTCCTTGGTTTTCGTGGTGGTCGATGCTGCCGTGGTCTGCCGATTGGTGTTGACCGCCGGCAGATTATATTCGGCGGTAGCTTCGGGAACGATGGAGGTCACGACAATCTCAAGCTCGTCGTGGGGCGCGAGCTTGACGGCATGAGGCACCGTGGCCAGTGTGCCCGATGCGGAGTCGGAAATCGACTGCAGATAAGATAATTGCTTTGTCGAGCGGCACGAGACAAGCGTCATCACCGCCACCGCCACCAATATAATGTTGTAGCTACGTCTCATTTCAGTAATAGTCTTATGCTCTAAAAACGTAGCCAACCCCGCTTTATTGCCCTTCCCCTCAAATTTAATTTTTGCCAAACAAACTACCCATATTGTTTTCACTTTTTCAGGTCTGTGGTGGATTTATTACTTGTGGTGGGTTCTAAAAAATACATGAATATGAGTGAATGCCTATCCGCTTATATTCA
>CAYNSG010000152.1:1497-5814 GCA_964399885.1 uncultured Bacteroides sp. | reverse complement strand
CCGCGCCAAAGAATCGAGCCGAGGCCCAGCTGCCCCGGCTCTTTTTTTATCCCCCTCTCTCACCACCCTCCTCTCTCACCTCTCTCCTCCCTCTATACTTGCCTCCCCTCATCCCGCATTCTTGTCAATTTGTCATCTCCGCATCCCGCCCTCCCACCAACCGAGGGCTCCATCCAGCTTCTGCTAGTTCTGTCAAGGTCGCAACGCGACCGCTTCTGCGAGTTCAACTTCATCCACGCCAACAGTTATGCGTTGTTTTGCGGGTTCTGCCCAAGGTCGCCCCGCGACCGCTTCTGCGTTTCTCCCGCCACCAACGCTGCCGCCCGCCAACCTTGGCCGCCGCCCTCATCCGATCCGGGTCGCCACGCGACCCTTCCGCCTCCATCCGAAAAAACTCAGCCACAAGATTATCCGCGTCAATCCGCGTCTGCCCCACGGCGATAGCCGTGATCCGCGTCTGGCCTTAATTCTTTAGTTCCTTCCCTCAACGCCCCCACTCAAAGCCCCCACCCATCTTCTGTTCCAGGTCGCAACGCGACCGCTTCTGCGTCCCAATTCCTCCTCCCGAAAAACTCACGTCCTCAAACGTTCTGCGTCCCTTCCTGCGGTTTCTGCCAAGGTCGCCCCGCGACCGCTTCTGCGTTTCTCCCGCCACCAACCCTGCCGCCAACCGTGGCCGCCTTCATCGCTTTTTCCCTGCTTTTTGAAGATTTTTTATAGATTTTTCGACCAAATATAGTGGTTTTTGAAAAAAATGCACTACTTTTGTGAAAATTTGGATGAATAGTGAATAGCGGCACCTTTCAGCAGCGTATCGACCGCTTGACAGCGAAGATGGAGATGCTACGGTTGCGCATCGAAGATGCTAACCGACAGCTCCGGGAGGCTTCCGACGAGATCGCCTTGCGCGACAGCTCGATAAAGAAGCTCAACCGTCAGATTGACCTGCTGAATCAGGAAACCGAAAATCTGCGCGTGGTTCACGCCATCACGCCCCGGCGCGATGAAATCAACCAAACGCGCAGCATTATCATCGAATTGATGCGGGACATTGACCGTTGCATCGCCGACATCGGCGAATGAGTGTATGACTGAAAGAAAAATCGACATAAACCTGCGCATTGCCGGCGTAGCCCTCACCCTCCCGGTTGAACTCAGCGAAGAGGCGTTGCTTAGAGACGCAGCGAAAGGTATTAACCAAGTGTGGAACGGCTGGCGCCAGCGCTATCCCGACAAATCCGGAACAGAAATCATGGCAATGGTTTGCCTGCTGTTCGCAAAAGGGTTTCTCGCGATGAAAGAGCAGAACGAGGCAGCCGACAGGCTGTTGGAGCAGATGGAACAGACGCTCGACTCGCTGCTCGAAGCTACCGGAAAGCCGTAACCGTTTGTGCCACATGACGGCGCCGACCTCGGCATCCCGACCGGGCTTTTTTGAAGGCTGTTGTTGTTCCGACGGTCAGACATACGAAATGATCTATATCCCGCATGCTGTTAATCCCTTGCGGTCATCGGCTTCCCGCGGAAGCCGGCGATTGAATGCGGTTGCAGCGAGCGGATTTTTTTTTGAACTAACATTAACAATTTAGCCCTCTAAACCAATCAAATAATAAGCAAAGTTATGGATACTCCATTGATAATCTTCCTTGTCGCCATCGTGGCTCTGGTTCTTGGAGCCGTCGTGGCAGTGGTTGTCCAGCGTTCGATGGCGCGCAGTGCCGCCAAAACGATTGTCGACGACGCCCGCAAGGAAGCCGAGATGCTCAAGGAGAACAAAATCCTTGAAGCACGCAACCAAGAACGCGAAATACACTCCGAGGCCGAGCGCCAGGCACAGCAGCGCCTCTCGAAAGTGCAGGCCGCCGAAAATCGCATCAAACAGCGCGAAATCCAGCTCAACCAAGTGCAGAGCGACAACCAACGCATGAAGAACGAGAACGAGCTCACACGCACCCGCCTCGAAGAGCAGCTCGCACTGGCCGACGCCAAGAAAAAAGAGCTCGACACACTCCTCCGCCGCGTGCAGGAGGAGCTGGAGCACGTCAGCGGTCTCTCGTCCGAAGAGGCTCGCGAGAAACTCATCGAGTCGCTCAAGGACGAGGCCAAGACAGCCGCCGCAAGCTATATCAACGACATCATGGACGAGGCGAAGATGACCGCCAACAAGGAGGCCAAGCGCATCGTTGTGCAGTCGATTCAGCGCGTCGCTACCGAAACCGCCATCGAGAACTCCGTGACGGTTTTCCCCATCGAGTCCGACGAGGTTAAAGGCCGTATCATCGGTCGCGAGGGTCGCAACATCCGCGCTCTCGAAGCAGCCACCGGCATTGAGATTATCGTCGACGACACCCCCGAGGCCATCGTGCTCTCGGGCTTCGACCCCGTGCGCCGCGAAATCGCCCGTCTGGCTCTGCATCAGCTTGTTGCCGACGGTCGCATCCACCCGGCGCGCATCGAGGAGGTTGTGGCCAAAGTGCGCAAACAGATCGAGGAGGAGATTATCGAAACCGGCAAACGCACGGCTATCGACCTCGGCATCCACGGTCTGCACCCCGACCTTATCCGCCTTGTAGGCAAGATGAAATATCGTTCGAGCTACGGACAGAACCTGCTGCAGCACTCGCGCGAAACCGCCAATCTCTGCGCCGTCATGGCCTCCGAGCTCGGACTCAACCCGAAGAAAGCACGCCGCGCCGGACTGCTCCATGACATCGGCAAAGTGCCCGACGAGGAGCCCGAACTTCCCCACGCTCTCCTGGGCATGAAGCTGGCCGAGAAATATAAAGAGAAACCCGAAATCTGCAATGCCATCGGCGCCCACCACGACGAAATCGAGCAGACAACGCTTCTGGCTCCCATCGTGCAGGTTTGCGACGCCATCTCCGGCGCCCGTCCCGGTGCTCGCCGCGAAATCGTCGAGGCCTACATCAAGCGTCTCAACGACCTCGAGCAGCTGGCTCTCTCCTATCCCGGAGTCATCAAAACCTACGCCATCCAGGCCGGTCGCGAACTGCGCGTTATCGTTGGCGCCGACAAGATCGACGACGTCGAAACCGAGAAGCTCTCGGCTGAGATTGCCAAACGCATTCAGGACGAGATGACCTATCCCGGACAGGTGAAAATCACCGTTATCCGCGAGACTCGTTCGGTTAGCTTCGCAAAGTAACCAGGCTATGAACGTTGATAATAACGACGAACTTCCCGGCGGACAGCACGATTGCGGTCAATGCGGCAAGCCTTGTCGTTGCGACGGTCCGCGAGGCAAGCTGAAATGCTTCAACTGGCTCGGCGATATCCCCGGCGGAATGGCCGACAGCGAGTTCGTGGAAGTGCAGTTCAAGAACACCCGCAAGGGCTACTATCGCAACTCGGCGAATCTGCCGCTCGAGGTTGGCGACATTGTCGCCGTCGAGGCCTCGCCCGGACACGACATCGGCGAGGTGACACTGCTCGGGCAACTCGTCCGACTGCAGATGCGCAAAGCCGGCGTCAAGAATGAGTCCGACCTGAAGCGAGTGTTCCGCAAAGCGAAGCCGGTCGACATCGACAAATACAACGAGGCTCGCGCCCGCGAGAACGACACGATGATTCGCGCCCGCAAGATTGCTGCCGACTTGAAGCTCAATATGAAAATCGGCGACGTTGAGTATCAGGGCGACGGCAACAAAGCCATCTTCTACTATATCGCCGACGAGCGCGTCGACTTCCGTCAGCTCATCAAGGTGCTTGCCGACACGTTTAAGATTCGCGTCGAAATGAAGCAGATCGGCGCGCGCCAGGAGGCCGGCCGAATCGGAGGCATCGGTCCATGCGGACGCCCGCTATGCTGCTCGAGCTGGATGACAAATTTCGTCAGCGTCGGCACGGCTGCTGCCCGCTATCAGGATATCTCGCTGAACCCGCAGAAGCTCGCCGGACAGTGCGCCAAACTGAAATGTTGCCTGAACTTTGAGGTCGACGCCTACGTGGAGAGCATCAAAAAACTCCCCGCCAAGGAGGTGCGCCTCGAAACGGCCGACAACACCTACTACCACTTCAAGTTCGACGTGTTCCGCGGCGAGATAACTTACTCGACCGACAAGTCGGTGGCGGCAAACTTGGTGACAATCGATGCCGAGCGCGCCTTTGAGGTTATGGCGATGAACAAGCGCGGCGAAAAACCGCTCTCGCTGTTGCGCGACGAGGATGCCCGCGAAGCCGAGAAGAAGCAGTACAACGACATTCTCGGTCAGGACATCACCCGCTTCGACAAAAAGAAGAAAAACAAGCGCAGCCGTCAGCGCGGCGACAAGCAGCGTTCCGACCGCCAGCCAAAGA
>CAYNSG010000152.1:0-1397 GCA_964399885.1 uncultured Bacteroides sp. | reverse complement strand
GGCGACACTCCCGACAATGCCGCCCCCGACGCCGGACGCAATGCCCGCCATGAGCTTCCGCCGGCCCTTCCACCCTCTCAGCGCATCAAAGATGATTGAACGTCGTGGCGGATTGCTCGGTTGCTTGATAACGCTCATGATGCTCGCGATGCTGTCGGCTTGCGGCAGCGATACGGAGCGTCAGCTGAGCAGCTTTGTCCATATCCCCGACTATGGGTGGGAGTATGGCGACACGCTTACGTTTGATTTTGATGCCGGCGACGCAATCCCCGAGATTGGAATCCGCCACAACGACTCATATCGATATCGCAATCTGTGGCTCGAAGTGAGCCGCCGCGTCGACTCTGTAACGGTTATTGCCGACACGCTCAACGTTGAGCTCTGCAACGCCTACGGGCGATGGTATGGCCGCGGTTTCGGCGGCAGCTATCAGTTGCAGTTGCCGTTGCCCGAAAGAATGCGCGTCGCCCCCGTAAACATCCGCCATATCATGCGCGTTGATACATTACGGGGCATCGAAGATATCGGCATAGTCCCCGGAAAATAACACGTAATCCGTTTTCAACATGAATCAACTACTTATTCTTCCCAACGATGAGTTTGCGCGCCGTCTCGAGCGCGTGCGTAGCGGAATGCAGAGCGAGGGCATCGACGCCATCGTGATTTCCGACAACGCCAACATTCTGTATCTTACCGGGCGCGTGTTTGACGGATATGTGTATATCGCCCGAACCGGCTTGCCGCTGTTCTTTGTGCGCCGTCCGTTGCATCTCGAAGGCGACGGTGTTGTCTACATCCGCAAGCCCGAACAGATTGCCGAGTCGCTCGGACTGAATCAGCCCGCCAACATCGGGCTGGAGCTCGACTTGCTCTCTTACAACGCGGCGTTGCGCCTCAAAGCCGTTTTCCCGGCGTCGGAGATGCGAAACGCTTCGCCTCTGATGCGCGCCGCGCGGACCGTCAAGACTGCGTTCGAGCTCGACAAGCTGAAAACCTCGGGTGTGAAGCAAGAGCGCGTCTACCGCATGATTCCCCACCTCTACCGTGAGGGAATGACCGACCTCGAGCTGCAAGTTGAGATTGAGCGTACATCGCGTCTCGAAGGCTGCCTGGGACAGTTCCGCATCAGCGGCGACTCGATGGAACTATATATGGGCAATGTGCTCGTTGGCGACAACGCCGACGTCCCGACACCTTACGATTTTGCCATGGGAGGCGCCGGACTCGACCCGTCGCTGCCTGTGGGCTGCGATGGCAGCGTGATTCGTCGCGGCAACTCCGTGATGGTCGACGTCAACGGCGACTACACGGGCTATATGACCGATATGACGCGCACATTCTCGCTCGGCACTCTCGAGCCGCTGGCCTCCAAAGCTCATCAATGCTCGATTGACATC
>CAYNSG010000151.1:0-5822 GCA_964399885.1 uncultured Bacteroides sp. | reverse complement strand
TCTTTCAACGGATTTACCAAAATTTAAATCGGTTAATTGCGGATAGTCATATAATCTTTTCTCAATTCCATAGGGACGACAGTCCACGGATAGCCGCCTGAAGCAAGCATGGAATTAAGAATAAAACGCCCCATTCTTCCATTTCCGTCCATATATGGATGTATGAAAACAAATATGAAATGTCCGAGTATTGCACGAACACGGGCATCAGGTTCTTCAATCAAGAGATTAAAAAGCGCCGGCATAGTATCAGTGACCGCTTCGGGGTTGAGGGGAATATGTTTCGACCCTCTGATATACACTTGACTCTTTCGATAGCCGATGAGGTCAGATGCTTCCAAAATGCCTGTGGTCACAAACGGCATCCACATCTGCCTATACCAAGAGGCATGATCATTGTAGACAATTTCTCCGGCATTATTGCCTTCAAGAATTTTCTTAATTGATTCCTTTACAGCATTGAAGGCTTGAAAATATCCACGCGCAACAAGAGCACGCTTATGCTCCTTGTCTTCTTTATCCGGTCGCCAGTTTCCGGAACGTACTTTTTCTATCAGCTCCTTTGATACCTGATACCCTTCTATTGAAAGCGAATGGTAGGCGTCTTCCAGATACTTTTCGTCAAGATTGTGAATATATATTTGTATATCAACCGGGTTTTCCGGTTTGAAGGGGAAGTTCTCAATCACCTGCTCGTGCATATTTGCCCACATCTGCCGTATTCTCGCTACATAAGGCGATATCTCCGGTTTGTAGGGAGTTATTCGAGCCGAGATAAATGGGTCAGTCTCAGTGACTTTATATCCAAACTCTTTCATTGACCTAAGTATTTCATTAGCAAAATCTGCCTGACCATTATTTCGGAAAGCTCCTGCAATTCGCCCGGCTCGAGTAGTTGCACCGGTCGTCACAAGATGACGCAAAACATCAGACGTGTCTTTAACCATTGAAAGACAAGTCCTGGCAGAAATCTCGTCACGCTGAAAATATGCAGGTGAAGCATAAATCAATGCCTCTTCTAACGGATATAGTCTTAATCCATATTGTGGTTCGGATAAAGAGCCGGTAGGAATTTCACTCTTGATAGACAATATAGAATGACCATAAGGTAGATTCGTGGTGTTGTTAGATGCATCAGGCGCCTTTATTATTAGTTGTGTCGGAACAGTTGTCTTTCCGGAGATAATATCAAGGGATTGGTCAGGCATCAGAATCCAATTATCGCCAAATCTGGAATTGAGATAAGCTTTTATGAAATGCCAATATGATGTGTACCAAACAGTTGTATCTCCCCCCACATCCCGGACGTGATGGTATATACCAACCCTTCATTACCTCTTGCAACCATCCATTATCTAATAATCGTTTAAGATGAATGCGAGATAACTCTTCTGTGCCTTTAAGTACAAGATTTGGATTCTGTTTCTGAAGAATGTGTAGCTGTTCAAGTGATTCAGCCATAAGTTGTTGTGCGCTTGCCATATTGAATTATAGTTTTTGTTCGGTTAGTGTTACTCGGTTTTGTTGAGTTGGTGTTACTCGGTTTTGTTGAGTTAGTGTTACTAGTTTTTGGTGCAAAGATAACGAATTAGTTTGATATTGGCAATATTTTGATGAATCATGATGCAGCAGGATGAATCATGTTGCAGAGGGATGTAGGATAGTGCGGTGGGGAGGCGCGGTGAACCAAACTGGGGTGTTTGGGGTTATAGAAGCATCAAATGTTTCAACTATGCGCCTGAAAACACCCACTTTTTGCTCTACTTTTTGTTTGGCGTGGCGGGGTTTGCCGCGATTGGCGAAGCCGCAGCCGACGACCGCGTCCCGACGGCTTTTGCCGACAGCATCCCGGCGGCGTGGACCTACGACACTCAGAAACTTCAGATATTTCCGACCGACGACAGCTGGTGGAAGCAGTTCGACGACCCAATGCTTGATTCGCTGATAGCCGAGGGCGAAGCGGCGAATTTTAACCTCGCTGCCGCCAAACGTCGCATAGAGATTGCGCGCCAGAATTTGCGGTCGGTGCGCAGCGCTTATTTTCCTCAGCTATCGCTAAGCGCCGGGTGGACAAAGAGCCGCACGTCGGGAGCGCTCACCGATGAGTCGGTAAGCAGCACGGTCGACTATTTCAATGCCGGCGTCGACATGAGCTGGCAGATCGACCTTTTCGGCAAGGTAACGGCTCGCGCCCGCGAGAGCAAGGCGGCCGTCGAAGCAAGTCGCGCCGAATATGCAGCGATGAGCATCACCGTATGCGCCGAGATAGCCCAGGCGTATATCGAATTGCGCACACTGCAGCAGCAGCTCGCCATGACCCAGGCACATATCGTGGAGCAGGAGCGCGTGCTGAAAATCGCCGAGGCCCGCTTCGAGGCGTCGTTGGCGTCGATGCTCGATGTCAGCCAGGCGCGGACGGTTTATTATTCAACTCGCGCGTCGATAATCTCGCTGCAGACCTCAATCGCGACGACCATCAACTCGTTGGCGGTGCTCGTAGGGGAGTATCCTCAGAATCTTGAGCCACGTCTCGCCGCAGCGGCACCTCAGCCGGCTTTCGACGCGCCGATTGGCACCGGCGTGCCGATGGAGCTTTTGCGCCGTCGCCCCGACCTGGTTGAAGCCGAATTCTCGCTCGCCGAGAACGCGGCGGCTTTGGGTGTGGCAAAGAAAGAGTTTCTGCCGACGCTGACGCTCAGCGGTTCGATAGGCACGCAAGCCCACCGCTTCGACGAACTGATGACCCACCGGAGCTTCACCTATTCAATCGTGCCGACGCTGAGCTGGACCATATTCGACGGCTTTGCCCGCAGCGCGGCTATCGCATCGGCCAAGCAGGATATGCTCGCCGGAATCGACAATTACAACATGACGCTGCTCACCGCCGTGCAGGAGGCCGAGAATGCCATGGTGACCTACTACGACACGGGCCGCTATCTCGACGAGATGGAGCAGGTGGTCGACAACGCACGCAAAGCTTTCGACCTCTCGCTCGACCGCTACAAGCAGGGACTCGACGCATTTATCAACGTCGCCCAAGCCCAGATATCGCTTCTGCAGTATTCCAACGAGCTCGTTGCCGCCCGCGGTCAGCGACTCACGGCAGCCGTAGCGCTCTACAAAGCCCTCGGCGGCGGCTGGGATATGTCGACATTCAAGAAATAAGAACATACACACGAAGAAAATCCTGATATGAAACGCACCTACTATTTTATTTTTTCGGCTATTCTCCCGGCTATAGCGGTTATTGTAGCCTCATGTTCGCATAAATCCACGACCGACGACTCCGCGCTTCCGGCTATTGACGTGGCCGACGTTGTCACTGATTCGGTTGTGCTCTACAAGGAGTATCCCGGAACGCTGAATGCGGTCAATGTTGTCGAACTCGTTGCGCGTGTCAACGGCTATTTGTTGAAGCAGAACTATGCCGACGGCGCGAGTGTGGCGAAGGGACAGGTTCTGTTTACAATCGAACCGACCCAATATCAGGATGCTGTCAATCAGACTCAGGCGCAACTCGCCACAGCCAAGAGCCAGCACGAATATTACACGCAGCAGTATGAGGCGATGAAGAAAGCGCTGCAGAGCGACGCCGTCTCGCAGATGGAGGTAAACCAAGCCAAGAGCAATTTGGAGACGAGCGCCGCGTCGATTAAGAACGCGCAGGCCGCGCTGCAAACAGCGCAGACTAATCTTGCCTACTGCACGGTTCGCGCCCCGATAGCCGGAACCGTCACGGCGTCGACGATGAGCGCCGGGTCGTATGTGGCCGGAGCAGCCTCGCCCGTAGTCCTGGCGACGCTCTACGACAACTCGCGCGTCCGCGCCGATTTCTATATCGAGGACGCCTCGTTCCTGCGGATGTTTATCAACAACAATAACCGGCAGCTGATCGACTACGATTCAATTCCGATAAATTTCAACGAAAAGTTGCCCCACTCCTACGCCGCCAAGCTGCAGTATATGGCTCCCGATGTAAACACCTCGACCGGAACGTTGCAGCTGCGCGCTGAGATGGAGAACCCCTACGGCGAGCTGCGCGACGGCATGTTTGTCACCGTGTCGCTGCCCTACAAGGTTGAGCCAAAGGCAATGCTCGTCAAGGACGCATCAATCTCGACCGACCAGCTGGGAAAATTTATCTACGTTGTCAACGACTCGAACAAGGTTGTCTATACGCCCATTCAGGTTGGCGACCTTGTCGACGACACGATGCGCGTAGTAACCTCGGGCATCAATCCGACCGACCGCTATGTGACGAAAGCGCTGCTGAAAGTCCGTGCAGGCATGGAAATCAAACCGGTAGAAACCAAATAAAATAGCACCACGATGTTTTCACGTTTTTTTATCGAACGCCCGATATTCGCCATGGTCTTGGCTATAGCCATGATTCTGGTGGGGCTTGTCACGGTGAAAACGCTTCCCGTGGCGCAATTTCCCGAAATCACGCCGCCGACGGTGATGGTTTCGGCAACCTATCCCGGCGCCGACGCATCGACCGTAGCGTCAACCGTCGGTGTTCCGATTGAGGAGCAGGTGAACGGCGTAGAAGGGATGATGTATATGAGCTCGAGCTCAGGCAGCGACGGCAGCTACGCGCTGACCATCACGTTTGAGGTCGGCACTGACCTGGATATGGCTACCGTAAAGGTGCAGAACCGCGTGGCTCTCGCCGAGCCGACGTTGCCCACGGCCGTGAAAGAGCAGGGCGTGAACGTAATGTCGCGCTCGTCGAACATCATCATGTTCATTGCCCTGATGGGTGACTCTACGGCCCGCTACGACGAGCTTTATCTAACCAACTACGCGAAGCTCAACGTTGTCGACGAGCTTTCGCGTCTCGACGGCGTAGGCGAAGTCAACGCCTTCGGCGCCGGCGAATACAGCATGCGAATCTGGCTCGACCCGGAGAAGATGCGCGTGCGCGGCCTGACTCCGGCCGATGTCATCAGCATCATTCAGTCGCAGAACATGGAGGTTTCGGCCGGCAATGTCGGCGCGCCCCCTACGCCCGGCAACGAAGAGTTCCAATTCACCCTGACCACTCAGGGACGACTCATCACGGCCGAGGAGTTCGGTAATATCATAATCCGCTCCGACGGCGCCGATATGTTGCGCCTGCGCGACGTTGCCCGCATCGACCTCGGCAGCCAAAGCTATGGCGGCACGGCTCTCGTTTCGGGCAAACCCGCCGGACTGCTCGGCATCTATCAGCTGCCGGGCGCCAACGCCTTGGCTGTGGCCAACCGCGTGAAGGCGAAGATGAACGAATTGCAGCAGTATTTCCCCGAGGGAGTTCATTATGAGGTGCTGATGAACACGACCAACTTCGTCACGGAGTCGATCGACGAGGTGCTCGTCACGTTCGTCGAAACGACGCTGATTGTGATGATCGTAATCCTGCTGTTCCTGCAGAACTGGCGTGCGGTAATCATCCCGATGATAACCATCCCGGTTTCGCTGATAGCGACGTTTGCGGTGATGAAGGTGATGGGATTCACCATCAACACCCTGACGCTCTTCGGCCTTGTGCTGGCCATTGCGATTGTGGTCGACGATGCGATAGTAGTCGTCGAGGACTGTTCGCGATTGGTCGACGAAGGAAAGCTCAATCCGCGACAGGCGTCGGAGAAAGCGATGGTCGAGCTGCAGGGCCCGGTTATCGGCGAGGTGCTCGTGTTGCTCTCGGTGTTTATCCCTACGGCCTTTATCAGCGGCATTACCGGCGAACTTTACAAACAGTTTGCATTGACGATTGCCGTCTCCACGGCATTCTCGGGCTTCAACGCCCTAACGCTTACGCCGGCACTCTGCGCGCTCTT
>CAYNSG010000150.1:0-5824 GCA_964399885.1 uncultured Bacteroides sp. | reverse complement strand
TATCCTACGCTCGACTTTGAATTTGATTAACATTTTTTAAGAGACACTAGTGATTCGGTAAAAAGTTTGAATGAGTTCTATGAGCAAACCCTTTGCCGCTCTCGGTTGTTTCTTTGATATAACGAAAAAAATTTAAGTCATGAGCGATAAGAAACAAACCCAAAAAGCAACGGTCGAAGAGTCGTTGGAATATCCCGGTGTTGCCAAAAATCAGGCCGACAAAGATAAAGTGACACCTTGCCTCGAAAAGCAAAGCACGAAAGAGCTCAACAACAACCCCCGCAACGACGACAAGTAACCATAGCCCCGCAAACAAATCTTCCACGCGCGGCTAAAAACAATCTAACTCACGCCCCCACGGTCGCTGACCCTAACCTCAGCTCCGGCGGGGCGTTTTGCGCCCAAACTCCCGTCCTCTCCAACCCCTCGCTATAATCCCATACCGACAATCCCGCAAGTTCTGCCCAAGCGCGCACGTTTCCCTGCCCGCAAACCATGCCGTCCGCCGTGCCACCATCATCCGTCCGGGTCGCCTGCGACCCATCCGCTCCCATCCGAAATAACTGCTCCAAGATTATTCCGCGTCAATCCGCGTCACCCTCCGACCGTAAGTCGGAGATCCGCGTCTGGCCCTAATTCTTTAGTTCCCCTCAAAGTTTCAGCGTTTCCCTTGCCCGAAAACTTGCGTGCATATCCCTCCTCTCGCAAAAAAAAAACTCAAAAAAATTAATTATTTTTTGGTTAATATTTCCGGAATTGCTACCTTTGTGGCGCAATTTGGGGGATAAGCCAGCCGCTATGAGCCTCCCCGCATCTATTTTTATTTTACCAACACGTTTAATCAACTCATTATGAAAAACATTGCCGCTACCATCAGCATTCAGAAACCCTGCGTAACAATTTCCCTCAAGCTAAATGACAAACTCCCAACCACCAATCATGATCGCAGTCTCAACTTTATATGTTGGCTGAATTGAATCTACGCATTGACTGAAAAACACTCATAAACCCACACCTACTTCTTGATTGAAACGCCCGGCGCTACGCCAATTCCTCTGCGCCCTGCGTAACCCACATCGACCCCTGCATAACGTTAATGCAGACTGTCGACGGTTTCTCCGTCAGCTCTTTGACGTGCCGCTACTCATGCGACAACCTTCTTAATCTCAATGATTTCAAAACTTTTTGACGCAAAATTTCACTTTTTTCAAACCTGTATCACGCAATGATACACTTCGGCTGTAATTTTGCAACGAAATCAAAAAACGTTTAAGGCTATGAATCTTGACGATCTCTTCAACGAAGATGAAAACGACGGCAAGCGCCGCAGTATCAAACCCATCCGCCCCCGTACACTCCTCGAGGCCTTCGAGTGCATCACAACCCTCGCTGAGAACTCTCATCTCGACGAACGCTTCATGGACGAAGCCAAACCCTACATCGGCTATATCTGCCGCAAGCTTAAATTCAAGCCGATGCAGGCTATCCTCATGGCCATTCTTATCGACAAATCCGAGGACCACTGCATCCGCCCCTCGGAAATAGCTAAATTCCTCGACCTCCGAACAACCCGCATGCTCCGACTGCAGAACGACATCAAAACGCTCGGCGACCTCCACTACATACGCTTGCGAACAGGCGAACGAATCTCCTACCGTGTACCAGGCGATGTCCTCGAAGCCATAAAGGATGATAAGCCCTACGAATATAAAATGCCTGTAATTCAGTCGGTCGACGACTTCTTCTCGGCCTTCGCCGACCTGCTCACTGAAAAAGGTAACGATGAGCTTGATCAGGAACAGCTCTTCACGCGAACCTTCGACTACCTCAAGCTGATCGACAAAACCCACTTCGCCAAGAAGCTCCGCAACTACCCCCTCTCATCCGATGAGAGAATGGTTCTCATCATGATGTGCCACCTCTTCCTCGCCAACGACGACGACGACATCCGTTTCTCCGACCTCGAGGATATCTTCAACGGCGATAAGATGCCCCGCGGACTACAGCGCGATATGACCGGACGCACTTCCGACCTATTCAGCGTAAAGCTCATCGAGAACGTCGAGGAGGACGGATTCCTCTCCAACCACCGTTTCAAACTCACCGACGCCACCAAGGAGGACCTTCTCTCCGAAGTCTACGTGCCCCACAAGGCTCGCCGCGACAACGACCTTATCCGCCACGACTCCTTCCCCGCTAAGAAGCTCATCTACAATCCCCGCGAGAAAACGCAGATCGACGAACTCACCTCAATGCTCTCCGCCGAACGCTTCTCCGACATCCAGAAGCGCCTTGCCGACGCCGGCATGCGCAAAGGGTTCTGCTGCCTCTTCTACGGAGCCCCCGGAACCGGCAAAACCGAAACCGTCTATCAGCTCGCACGACTCACCGGACGCAACATCATGCGCGTCGACGTCGACCAGGTCAAAAGCTGCTGGGTGGGCGAGAGTGAGAAGAACATCAAAAAGCTCTTCGACAACTATCGCCGCGTCTGCGAACAGTCCGACGTCGCTCCCATCCTCCTCTTCAACGAGGCCGACGCCGTGCTCGGCATCCGCATGGAGGGCGCCACGCGAGCCGTCGAGAAGATGGAAAACTCCATTCAGAACATCATCCTCCAGGAGATGGAATCGCTCGAAGGAATCATGATTGCGACAACCAACCTTACCACCAACCTCGACTCGGCCTTCGAGCGCCGATTCCTCTACAAAGTCAAGTACGACAAGCCCACCCGCGAGGCCCGCAGCGCTATCTGGCGCTCAATGCTCCCCTCGGTCTCCGACGAAGTTGCCGGACGCCTCGCCGAAAAGTTCGACCTCTCCGGCGGCGAGATTGAAAACATCTCCCGCAAGCACACCGTTCGCTCAATCCTCTCGGGCAACGACGACTCAAGCTTCGACGCCATCGCCGAACTCTGCTCCGACGAGCGCATCAAATCCCCCTCCAAGCGCGTAGGCTTCTAAGCAACTCATTCAAGAATGAGTTCACAGTCTCTTTCCATTGACTCACAGCTAATACTAAAAAATAAACACACATCCCTGTTGAAACAAAAAACCACCGTCAACGCGAGCTGACGGTGGTTTTTCATAAAGATGCTATTCCAATCAGAAGATTCCGTTCTTACCGCAGTAGATAAGCACAAGATATCCCAGCACGAGGCCAACAAAGCCCATAATCAAGCCGGTAGTAACCATATACTTCTGCTTGATGAATCCGGTTGCATCGGCCAGCGCATTCGGCGGAGTCGAAATCGGCAGAACCATTGCCAGCGACGAGCAGATTGCAACGCCAATCAACAGCGTCGAGACGCCGCCGTAGGCAGCAAGTTGGTCGGTCATCGACGCGCCGGCGATTGACAAAATCGGCACGAACAGAGCGGCGGTTGCCGTGTGGCTGATAAAGTTGGCCATCAGGTAGCAGAGCAGACCCGAGCCGATGATTATCAACAGCGGCGACCACTCGCCGAACGGAATTGCCTCAATCATATGCTGAGCCAAGCCCGACTGACGCATCGCAACGCCCAGCGCAAACGCGCCCGCAATCATCCAGAGGATACTCCACGAAATCTGCTCCAGGTCGCGCTTCTGGATCACGCCTGCTATACACAGAACGCCCACGGGAAGCATCGCTACAACGTTGGCATTGACGCCCGTCACAGAGTCGGTCAGCCAGAGCGCTACGGTGATGGTGAACGTGATATAGACCAATACGTCGCGCCACGACGATTCGTGTGTCGACTCAATCTGCAGATGGATAGTCTTTTGCTTGAACGGGAAAAGGCGGCGCAGAACAATCCACGCGATGAACAGCAGCACGAGAGTCAGCGGGACCATAACCATCATCCACTGGCCGAAACCGATGCCCATATTCATGCCCGCGGGGTCGTTCAAGAACTTCAGCGCGATGGCGTTAGGCGGAGTGCCGATAGGCGTGCCCATGCCGCCGATATTGGCGCCGATAGGAATTGCCAGCGCCAGTCCGATCTTTCCCTTGCCGTCGGCCGGCAGCGCTTTGAGCACCGGCGCAAGGAACGTGAGCATCATCGCCGCTGTGGCTGTATTGCTTATAAACATGGAGAAGATTGCCGTAACCATTAGGAAGCCCAAAAGCACGTTCTCCGACTTCGTTCCGAACGGCGCCAGCATCACCTTCGCGAGCTTAACGTCCAAGCCGCTCTTCGTCGCGGCGATGGCGATGATAAAACCGCCGATGAAAAGCATGATGGTCGGGTCGGCAAAGCAGTGCAGTATCGCCGTGTTGCTCACCAAGTTGGCAAACGTCTCGCCGTTGCCTGCCGTCTGGAAAAACCAGAGCGCACTGTCCGACGCGCAGAACAGCAACAACACAACCACGACAAGCGACGTTGTCCACGCCGAAACAACTTCGAAAAGCCACATCAAAGCGGCGAAAGCAAAGACGGCTATTACACGGTGTTCAACTGCGTTAATTTCAGGAAGTCCGTAAAGCGACGACGGAGCAATCCATAAAAACAACGGTATTCCGATAGCAAACAGTAGCTTCAGAAGTTTAAGCCCCAGGGGGCTCTTTTTGCTGCGATGGTCGCGCTTCCAATGATGGTAAGATTCGACCAACGAGTAACCATGGAAAATTGTAAACATTATGTGATAATTTTGGTTACAAGGATGACGCTTCAAAATGGCATCCCTGTTGATTTTGCGGGTGCAAAGGTACGCATTTTTTCCCAATCAAAAAACATCCCCACAACCCCCGATTGTAATCTATAAATAAGCAATTATTTATGTCTGATGCGACGCCCCGTACTCCATCCCTCGAGTTCTGTTCCAGGTCGCAACGCGACCGCTTCTGCGTCCCCATTCTCCCCACCAACCATGCCGCCAACCGAGGGCTCCATCCCGCTTCTGCGAGTTCAGCCAAGGTCGCAACGCGACCGCTTCTGCGAGTTCCTTTTAGCCGCCACGCCAACAGTTCTGCGTTGTTTTGCGGGTTCTGCCAAGGTCGCGCAGCGACCGCTTCTGCGTTTCTCTCGCCACCAACCCTGCCCACCAACCCTGCCGCCCGCCAAGACCGCCCGCAACCATGCCCATCCTCGTCCTGTTATTGAACCCTTTCCAGCCCCACGCTATTATATTATTAGCATAATTATCCTTACTTTTGCACACACAAATAACATAACTATGGATATCCTTTGGCTCATTTTAGGACTCGTTCTGATTCTCGTTGGCGCTAACGCACTGACCGACGGCGTCTCAGCCCTCGCTCGCCGATGGGGCGTAAGCGACTTGGTCATCGGGCTGACTGTCGTCGCATTCGGAACCTCGGCGCCCGAACTCTCCATCAGCATCATCTCAGCCATCAACGGCAGCGCTGAGATGGCCGTCGGAAACGTCGTCGGCAGCAATATATTTAATGTGTTCGCCATTATCGGTGTCGTCGCCCTCGTCCGACCAATCTCCGTCGAGAAATCCATCCTTTCCAATGAAATCCCCCTCGTCATCCTATCCTCTATCGCACTGCTCGCCATCGGCTTCGGCCCGATGCTCGGCAACGCCGGAGTCCGCGAAGTAACCCGCACCGACGGAATACTCCTGCTCCTATTCTTCGCAATATTCATGCGCTACACCTTCGCCCAAGCCCGCTCAGGCTCCGAAACGAAAGTCGACGATTCCATCGCCGGCCAAGTCGCCGCTCAGCCTGTCATGCCCATTTGGAAATCCCTCCTTTGGGTAGTCGGCGGTTTGGCAGGACTCGTCTACGGAGGCGACCGTTTTGTTGCCGGAGCATCCGGTATCGCTAAAGCCCTCGGCATGAGCGAAGCCGTAATCGGACTCACAATCGTTGCCGC
>CAYNSG010000149.1:0-5828 GCA_964399885.1 uncultured Bacteroides sp. | reverse complement strand
TATGCAACTATTTATCTATCTATTAAAAGATTAATTTATAGAACATCTGTGAAAAATTCAGACTCCCTCGGCATAACCCGCAGAATGCGGGGCGGGAGCTCGGTTTCATTGAGTCACGGCACGGTTTCGGCATCAAGGGCGTCTGCCAGGACGCCGATTTTCAAGTAGTCCGGGTACGCCGAAGCAGGGTTTACCCTGCTGAGGCGTGCCCGGTTTAGGGACTTATCCGTGGGAGGCGCGGCGGTAGAAGACGACGGCTATGATGGTGTAGAGGGCGTTGGGAATCCACATGGCGACGAGGGGCGATGTGTAGCCCGAGACGGCGAATGCCGAGGTGACGGTCATGAAGAGGATGTAGCTGAAGCTTAGCACGAGGCCGATGCCGATGTTTATGCCCATTCCGCCTTTGACTTTGCGCGACGATAGGGCCATGCCAATCACGGTGAGGATGAATGCGGCGGCGGTCATGGCAAATCGGCGATGATATTCAATCTCGAAGTTTTTGATGTTGCCCACTCCGCGGTCGCGCTGTCGGTCGATGTAGGCGCTGAGTGCGGGCGAGGTCAACATGTCCTGGTCGTTTTTAGAGATAAGGAAGTCGCGGGGTTCGATGGGTATGATTGTATCGAGTCGTGCGCCGCGGCGAATAATCTCGCGGTCGCCGACGAAATCGCGAATCATGTAGTCGCGGACGGTCCAGCGGTAGAGCGTGTCGTAGCGTATTGTATGGGCGGTGAGTCGCGAGGTCAGTTTCTTGTTGTCGAACGATTCGAGCGAGAATCGGTAGCCTGTGCGGAGTCGGTTGTCAAAGCGGTTCATGTAGGCGATTTCGCCTTGTCGCACCTGTAGTTGTATGTTAGAGCCGTAATCGATTTTTTTGTTTTTCACGTAGGTGTTCTCGTAGTTGATTCGCTTGACGTTGGCCGGGGGGATAATGTAGGCGCTCAGGGCGAAGTTGGCGGCGGCGATGACTGCGGCCGAAATCATGTAAGGCACGAGCAGCCGTCGGTAGCTCATGCCGGTTGAGAGCATGGCTATAATCTCGCTGTTGTCGGCGAGCTTGGAGGTGAAGAAGATGACGGCGATGAACGTGAACAGCGGGCTGAACTGGTTGGCGAAATAGGGGAGGAAGTTGACGAAATAGTCGAAGATGGTGGCTTTCAGCGGGGCTTTGAGGAAAGAGTCGAGCTTCTCGTTGATGTCGAACATAATGGTGATGGCGAGGATTAGCACGATGGCGAAGATGTACGTGCCGAGAAACTTGCCGATTATGTAGCGGTCGAGAATTTTGAGAGAGGGGCGGTTCATAGACGTCGGGTTACGCGTTCGATCATGGCGGGCTTCCAGATGGCGAAATCGCCGGCGATGATGTGGCGTCGGGCTTCGTCGACGAGCCAAAGATAGAACGCAAGGTTGTGGATTGACGCGATTTGCATTGCGAGGAGTTCGTTGCTGACGAAGAGATGGCGCACGTAGGCGCGTGAGTAGGCGTGGTCGACAAACGATGTCCCTGCGGGGTCGAGCACGGTGAAGTCGTCGGTCCATTTGCGGTTGCGCATATTCATGATGCCTTCGGAGGTGAAGAGCATTCCGTTGCGGCCGTTGCGCGTGGGCATCACGCAGTCCATCATGTCGACTCCGCGGTCGATAGCCTCGAGGATGTTGGCGGGGGTGCCGACGCCCATCAGATAGCGGGGCTTGTCGGCGGGGAGAATCTCGTTGACAACCTCAATCATCTCGTACATCACTTCGGTGGGCTCGCCTACGGCCAGTCCGCCGATGGCGTTTCCGTCGGCGCCGAGGTCGGCGACAAAGCGTGCCGATTCGCGTCGCAGGTCGGGGAATGTGCAGCCTTGCACGATGGGGAAGTAGGCCTGGCTGTAGCCGTAAAGCCCCTCGGTATCGCAGTAGCGCTTCCAGCCGCGGGCAAGCCAGCGGTGGGTGAGCGAGAGCGAGCGTCGGGCATATTCGCGGTCGCTGTCGCTGGGCGGGCATTCGTCGAGGGCCATCATGATGTCGGCACCGATCATGCGCTCGATGTCGACGACGCCTTCGGGGGTGAAGAGATGTTTCGAGCCGTCGATGTGCGAGCGGAACCATGCTCCCTCCTCCTTGAGCTTGCGGTTGGCTGCGAGCGAGAAAACCTGGAAGCCGCCGCTGTCGGTGAGTATCGGGCGGTCCCAGCCCATGAATCGATGCAGCCCGCCGGCACGGTGGAGAACCTCCGTGCCGGGGCGCAGATAGAGATGATAGGTGTTGCCGAGAATTATGCGTGCGTGGATATCGTCGGCAAGTTCGCGCTGATGCACGCCCTTGACGTTGCCGCCGGTTCCGACGGGCATAAACACCGGCGTGGCAATTTTGCCGTGGGCTGTGGTTATTTCTCCTGCTCGCGCCGCTGTTGCGGGAGCTGTGGCTTCGAGAGTGAATTCCATAGTGCAAAGTTACAACATTCCGCCGACATCACCAACCCGCCCGAGGCGAACACGGCCGGGAGGAGATTTTATTACCGCGGTAATTATTACCGCGGTGACAAAATCTCGCCGAGTGGCGTAACAGTCAGATTGTCAATTTGTCAAGTTGACATTTTGACAGGATGATATTTTGACAAAATGATGATTTATTTCGGGGGGTCACTATTTTTGGGTATTGCAGAGGGGTTGGAGGGGCGGTAATTTTGCAACCGGAAAGGAAATTACTACCAAATAATAATGAGAAACGAACTCAATAATGAGATAGAAACTCAATAATGAGGATAGGAACTCAAAAATTGGCCAGAATTTCAATAATCAGATAAAATTCACGTTATGAAGATAACCAATCGAGTTAGAATGGAACTTAAAAGTAAATTAGCCTCTCGCGGCGGAATGGGCAAAGCAGCCCTCGCGGGCGCGGCAATGATCCTCGCGGGGATGACGGCTGCAGCCGACGAGGCTCCGATAGAGATTCCCGACACAATCGGTCTGGACTTGAACCCGGTAGTCGTGACCGGCACGGGCATGCACCAGCGCCTGAAATCGTCGGCAGTGCCGGTCGAGGTTATTACCGGCGGCGAAATCAAAGCCTCGGGCATCAATGGCCTGCAGGAGGCGCTGACAATGATGGTGCCATCGCTATCGTTCTCGCCCAACGCCATGGGGTCGTATCTGAGAATGAACGGCCTGTCAAACAGGCACGTGCTGGTGCTCGTCAACGGCCGAAAGCTGACGGGCGACATCAGCGGCAACGTCGACCTAGGGCAGATCGACATCAACTCGATTAAGCGCATCGAGGTGCTCAACGGCGCGGCGTCGACGCTCTACGGCTCGGATGCCGTAGGCGGCGTAATCAATATCATCTCCGACGACGAGGCTACCGAAAACCATTTCGAATCGACCTCGCGCTACACCCGCAAGAGACAGTTCAACGAGAGCCTCAACCTGCGACTGCGCGTCGGCAAGGTCGGGTCGGTCACCAATTATAATTACTCGGCGTCCGACGGCTGGCAAAACTCCAACCTGACGCTCGACGGCGACGAGCTCATCCCGACACTCTCGCAGCTCTCCATAGGCTTCCACTCCAACACACTCTCGCAGAAATTCACCTACGACCCCACGGATCGGTTGTCGCTCTACGCCGAGGGCTCATACTACAACCGCCTGCTCGACCGCCCGGTTGAACGCGCCGGAATCACCGGCGGCACGAAATACAACACTTTCTACGAGAGTTTCTCGTGGGGAGCTGGCGGCTCCTACAGTCTCGGTAGCCTGGGCAACATCACCCTCGACTATCATGGCCGCGAATACAACTCGTTCTATATATATATGGTAGCGTCGGGCGACTATCTCCCGGGCGACTACCAACTGACAAAGCACCAGATCAAGCACGAGGCCGAACTCAAGGGGTTGTTCAACTTCGTAGAGAACGGCAAGACTATCTTCGGCGTCGACTATGAATACTCTCACCTGCGCCGCGACGACTCTGATCTCGACAAAGGCCTCGGCAACCTCTCGATTTTCGCCCAGCACGAGCAGCGCTTCCTCGACCATTTCACAGCCATCGCCGGACTTCGCTACGACAACTATCAGCAGCTCGGCAGCCGCCTGACGCCGAAAGTCTCACTGATGTATAACGTGGGCGATTTCAACATCCGCGCCAACTACTCGATGGGCTATCGCGCGCCCGGCATCGACGAGCTCTACTACCACATGTTCAAACCGATGGGCAGCCGCTATAACATCACCCTCGGCAACCCCGACATGAAATCGGAGAAGAGCAACTACGCGTCGCTCAACTTTGAGTACAGAACCGGTCGCTTCTCGTTCACAGCCACGGGCTATCTGAACTTCGTCAAGGATATGGTGACATCGTCGTCAACGAAGTTTGCCAACGCCGACCCCGCCGTGCAGGAGGCGCTGCTCAAGGAGTTCCCCGAGATAGCCGACGTCAAGGTTTCGTCGATCAACATCAAGGAGTACTATAACTTCTCGAAAGCCACGGTGAAAGGCATCGAGGCGAGCGTAACCTACATGCCTATACGCCAGCTGCAGCTCAGCGCCAACTACGCCTTTGCCCATGGCCGCGGACTCGACCCCGACGGCCCCTGGATTCGCTTGAACCGCTCGGTTGACCATACTGGCACATTCACCGTCAACTACACCAACGAATGGGATTTCTATCGCCTGACAGTCAATCTGAACGGCCGCGTTCAGTCGCGTACCTACTATCCCGGCGACGCCGACGGCAATGCTCCCGGCTACGGCATCTGGAATCTGACCACACGCCATCGCTTCAGCTGCTTCCGCGGCTTCACGCTCACCCCCGGCATCGGCATCGACAACATCTTCAACCGCCGCGACATGCGCCCGCTCAACTCCAACTTCGCCCTCTTCTCGCCCGGACGCTCGGTGGTTGTCAGCCTCACAGTAGCCCTCAATTGATGATGTTCAAGTATATAATAGCTCTTGTGGCTGTCGTGGCTTCGGCCATGACAGCCCAGGCGCGAACCGCCATCCTCGCCGCCCACTATGGCAGCTCGCTCGACGACACCCGCGCAAAAACCATCGACCTGATCACCGACGACATCCGCCGGGCATTCCCCGCGCTTGAGGTGCGCGAAGCGTATATCTCCGAGCCGGTCAGAAAGAAACTCGCCGCGCGAGGCGTGGAGAAACGATCGGTGACCGAAGCACTTCTTGCACTCACCGCCGACGGGTTCGACACGGTCTACGTGCAGCCGTCGACGATTATCGAGGGCAACGAGACCGCCGACGTGCGCCGCGCCGCCGAGACCGTAGCCCCGTTTTTCAGCCATATCGCCGTTGGCACGCCGCTCTGCTACACGATTGACGATGCTCGCGCCGTAGCCGAGATAATGGCTGCCGAGCCGTGCGCCGCTGACGAGGCCATAGTATTCGTGGGCCACGGCAACGCACTCCCCTCCACCGCCACCTACGCTATGCTCGACTATATGCTCCATGCTGACGGCCATTGCAAACACCATGTCAGCACAATCGAGGGGTATCCTACCGCCGCGACGACGCTTGCCGAAGTCGGCACCGCCCGACGCGTGCGGCTCATCCCGTTTCTGCTCGTTTGCGGCGACCACACGCGCAACGACATCGCGGGCCAGTATGCCGCAACGTTCCGCCGCGCCGACATAGAGCCGACGGTAGTGATGCGTGGCTTCGCCGAGCTCCCCGCCGTCCGCGCCCTCATCGTCGGCCACCTCGCCTCCCTCATCTCCCCCGCCCACTGACCCGCCGCCCCCCCCCGACCGAATTTTGCAAATTCAAAAATAGGTATAGGCGGTTAATGCGCCCAATCCAAAATTAATTGCTACATTTGTA
>CAYNSG010000148.1:0-6035 GCA_964399885.1 uncultured Bacteroides sp. | reverse complement strand
GTCGGGGAAACGCCTTCCGAGATGCAAAATGTCGGACGGGTTGCGGAGTCGCATCCGCCGTCACCACTGAGGATTTTCTAATTCCCTTTCCCCCCGTGGTTCACAAGAATAGCGAGGGTTTTAATAGAAACCAAGTTTAAGAAACAACCACTAACAACAGGCCTATGTCACTATTCAAACGACCCTCAGAGTTGGAGGTTAAATCAACTCTCGTCGCGCTCATCTACGGACAACCGGGATTGGGCAAATCGACCCTCGCCTGCTCTGCCCCCGGAGCGGTAATGCTCGACTTCGACGGTGGCGTCTCACGCATCAGCGGCGCGCACCAAGTACCAACCCTGCAAGTTCACTCATGGGAGGAAGCGAGTGCCGCCATTGACGAAGCGGCAAGCGACCCGACGGTGCTATCTATCGTAGTAGACACCGCCGGCAAAATGCTCGCCTACATGGAAGAGTACATCAAGCGCACCGACCCCAAGAAAGCCAAGGCAGACGGCTCGCTCTCGCTGCAAGGCTACGGCGTGCGCAAAACTATGTTCATCAACTTCATCAAACGCGCTACGACCATGGGGCGCAACATTATCTTTGTGGCTCATGAAAACGAACAAAAGCGCGGAGATGAGACGGTGATTCGTCCGGAAATCGGCGGCAGCAGTACGGCAGACCTGCTCAAAGAGCTTGACCTCGTGGGTTACATGGAAATGGCGGGGCGACAGCGCACAATCAGCTTTTCTCCGTGTGAGAAGTTCTACGCCAAAAACGCCTGCAATCTGCCCGACGTGATAAACGTGCCGACGCTCATCGATGCCGAGGGCAATCCGATTGCCAACAATGATTTTCTCTGCCGCATCATCGACTCGTATCAAGCCAAGCAGCGCACCGACCGCGAGAAAACCGCGCAATACGAAGAGTTGGTTGACGATTTGAAAAAGCGCGTTGAGATGATTGACACCGCCACAGATGCCAACAATTTCGTTGCCGGGATGAAAACCGTTGACCACATCTACAACAGCCGCGCAGTTATCGGCATGGCACTTAACCGTCGCATCGCCCGGCTGGGGTTGACGTACAACAAAGAGACCCAGTCCTATGCCTGATTATCGCATCTACGCGACCCTGCTCGACGGATTCCAAGACCTTCTCGATTCCGAACTCATTTGGGACGAACATTGGGGCAAAATCGAAGACCCCAAGATGACACCCGCTGAGTTCGAAATAGAGAAGGAAGTCGGGCTAATCAACTCGATTAATCGCGTACCGTTCACGGCTGAGGCAGCATCAAAAGGCACGGCGTTCAACGAAATTATTGACTGCCTGATTGAGTTCCGAGGAAGCAGCCGCGAGGATTGCAAAATACATTCTTCAGTGATTCCGGTCGACGACACACCGCGCAGCTGCATCATCGCCGAAATTGACAATTTTTCGTTCATTTTCGACACTCAGTTCTGCCGCGAATTCGCCGACGGAATTGTTGGCAGTTTGCCACAATTCCGTTGCGAGCACACAATGTCGACCGAATTCGGCGAGGTTGAGCTTTACGGCTTCATTGATGAGATGTTGCCGCGTCGGGTGGTCGATATCAAGACCACCGGAAACTACTCATGGGGCAAATTTGAGCGGAAATGGCAGCGACATCTCTACCCGTGGGCGTTGACAGAGAGCGGAATGGCGAAAGATATCGACGAATTTGAATACCGCGTCGTAGTATTCCCGAAAGACGCCAACCCGCCCATAAAAGGCAGCGTTTATAGCGAAGTTTATAGCTACAATCACGCCAAGAGCGCGGTGTTGTTAAAAAGCCACGTAGAGCACTTCATCCACTGGCTCGAATCACGCCGCGAACTGATAACC
Source organism: uncultured Bacteroides sp. (assembly GCA_964399885.1). GTDB lineage: Bacteria > Bacteroidota > Bacteroidia > Bacteroidales > Muribaculaceae > Paramuribaculum. The sequence goes on along the minus strand of CAYNSG010000148.1, from coordinate 4,184 downwards.
GACCGCCGTATCTTCGGCGGCGAGAATCCCGAAGATTATAAACCCGAAAAACTAACCCCTTCAAAATTTAAGAAATGGCTCAACTCAAAGGAAAGTTACTCCACAAAACCGCCACGGGAAGCAAAATCAGTGCGAAAGGCACGCAGTATCAAGAGCGCGTAATCTACGTCAATCCCTACGTCTTCGACCGCGAAACCGGAGCGATGACGGTTGACGCTGAAAACGTCGTAAAATTCAAACTCTTCGGCGATACGTGCGCACTGGTAGAGAACATCGCCGTCGGCACGGACGTAACCGTTACCTACACTCTCAGAGGGCGCAAAGTCACCGCACCGACCGGGCAGACCGACGTTTACAACGATATCAACGTCCGCACCGTGACCGCACCGGGGCAATTCACCCCCACACCGACACCCGCTCCGCAACCGCGTCCTGAGATACACCGCGAACCGCAGGCAGTCTACACGCCGCAACCGCAGCAGCCGACACCAAAAAACGACGATTTGCCCTTTTGACAATGGCGACCTACGACCTCGGCAATCCGCTCATGGCAAAGCAGGTGCAGACACGGCTCGCTCAGCTGACGAAGAGCGGGGCGATTGTGGAGCTGACAGAGATACGACCGAAGCGGACGCCAAAGCAGAACAACTACTTACATTTATGTCTCGCTTTTGTTGCAAGTCAACTCGGCGTAGACGTTGACTACTGCAAGCAGCGATATTTCAAGCAGCATTGCAACCCCGACCTATTCGTGCGGACGGTCGATGACCCGCACCTCGGCTCGGTTATGGTGTTACGCTCAACATCCGACCTCACGTCCTCGGAGCTGACAGCAGCAATAGCGCGTTTCCGCGATTGGTGTAGCATCGAGGGCGGGATATACGTCCCCGAGCCGCACGAAACGGAGCTGCTGACGCTCATGGAGGCACAGACCCGTAACAACCGGCAATGGAGATAACCGAGAGAGTAGCCGCAGCGGTCACGGCGATAATCGACCGCCGTCATGCAGCGCGAAGAGCACCGGAGGTGGCGCGACTCACGGAGGTTATGGAGATGATTCCCGGCGAAAGTCGGGCGGCGATAATCCAAGCCTTCCGCGAGTTACACTACTCCGGTCGCTTTCGCGGCTCGGCGACAATCAACAAAGAGCCGATGATGATACGTCGGCAGTAATCAACAAATCAAAATGATATGGAAAAGCAGACAATCTACGGACAGCCGCCAAGCAAAAGTAACACCTACCGGGTAATCACCATTCGCGGTCACCGTTCGCTGGCAAAGAAAGCAGCAACCCGTGCCTACGAGGAGCGTTTTTTCTTGCAGTGCGGGCTCAGAAATTTGGGTATAGCCAAGCCGTTCAAACTGACAATGGACGTCTATTTTAGCAGTAATCGCCCCGATTTAGACAATAGCTGCAAGGTAGTGCTGGACTGTTTGGAGAAGTGCAACGCAATCAAAAATGACCGCCTATGCACCGAGATACACGCTCGCAAGTTGGTGGACAAGCTAAATCCGCGCATAGAATTTACAATAGAAGAGCAGATATGAAAGAAACGTTGATAATATACTCGGATTGGTGGCAACGTGCCGAAGAGCTGTCCGACGAGAGACGACTGGCGTTCTACGACGCGATTATGCGCTATGCGTTCGCCGGCAAGACTCCGGAGAATGAGCTGGCGGAAGCCGACACCGCGATAATTCGCCTGGCTATTGACCGCAATAGCGACAAATATAATGACCTCTGCGAACGTCGGCGAAAATACGCTCGTCTGGGAGGTTTAGCAAAAGCTACCAAAAGCTACCAAAAGCTACCAAAAGCTGCCAAAAGCTGCCAAAAGTTGCATGATAATGATAATGATAATGATAATGATAATGATAATGATAATGATAATGATAATGTCGTCGACGACGACGTCGACAGAGAAAAAGGGTTTTTGAAGTCGTTTTTGGCTAACGGCGACCTCATTACCACTGTAGCCAAAGAAATCTCTTGGTCTCCGCACCACGTGAAGGCTACCGCAGAAAATATCGTCGCCCAATGGGCAGCAATAGGCAAGACACATGAAGGGATTAACGATTTCACGAACCACATGATTTCGACCCTCCGCAAAAAGCAAGGCAGCGCGCCCATGCCGACGGTAGAGCCGATTGAGGATAGGGTGCTCCGGTTCAAAACCGAACTCGCAGCCGCCCGCAAGAAACTCGACGTATCGACGGACTCGGCAAACAATTTTTACTGCTATTGGACGGAGTCGAAAGACGGAGTAATGAAATTTGAACTTGAAAAAGTATGGAACACCGAACGCAGGCTACGCCGCTGGATAGACCGGCGGGAATAATCCACGACACCGAATGCGAAGCGGCGGTGCTCTCGACGATACTCGCCAACCACCGCGCCCTCGACGCCGTGCGCGACATCCTCAGCGATGAGTGCTTTTTGCATCCGGCTTATATCGCCATTTGGAAGGCCATCCGCTCCGCCGAGAGCCACGGCATAACTCCCGACTTTATCAACGTCCCCGCCGAGTTGGCGAAAGCCGGTGAAAACTACTACGATGAGTTTGTGAGCCTGACGGGCGGCTACCACGACACGGACTGCACGGACTACGCTTACCGGCTCAAAGAGCTCGCCATACGCCGCCGATTGTGGCAACTGTCGGAATATCTCAGAGCCGTGGGCGAGACCGAAACCACCGACACGGCAGACGCAATCGAGCACGTAAACGCCGAGATGCAGGCAATCGTCGGCGAAGCTACGTCCGACGTTACGACGCTCGAGGAAGAGGGGCGCAAGCTGATAGCACTCATGGAGCGCAACGCCAAAGGCGACCCCGGCATCCTCGGGACGCCTACCGGGTTTGACGAAATCGACCGCCGCGGCGGACTCGTACCGGGCGAACTGATTGTTGTAGCCGCCGAAACGTCGCAGGGTAAGACATCGTTTGCCACGGCAATGGCAGTGTCGGCAATCAAGGCGGCGCACCCGGTGGCAATCTACTCAATGGAGATGACGTCCCCGCAGCTGACGGGACGCGTTGCGGCAATGGAGTCGGGCGTTGGCAGTCGCCGCATCATGCAAGAGCAGCTCGACGATGCAACCCGCGCCGCAGTAGGGCGGGCGATAACATCTCTGCCGGGGCGATACTGCTACTTCGACGATACCGCTACAAGCAATATCGACAAAATACTCGCAAGCATCCGCACGCAGCACAAACGTCACGGCATCAAGGGCGCAATCGTCGACTATCTGCAAATCCTCAACGTCAACCAAAAGGTCACGAACAAAGAGCAGGCAATGGGCGACGTTGCGCGTCGGCTGAAGAATATCGCCAAGGAACTCGGCATTTGGGTCGTAGCCATTTCGCAGCTCAATCGCGAGAGCGGCGCGACGCTACCCACGCTGAGCCGACTGCGCGACTCGGGGCAAATCGGCGAAGCCGCCGACACCATCATGCTGCTTTATCGTCCATCGGAGGGTAGAGCCTACCCCGGAGAATTCAAAGAGTACAGCACCACCGGAACGGCAATGGTCGACGTAGCCAAGGGGCGCAACGTCGGAATCTACCGCTTTATTTGCGGGTTCGACACCTCTACGACCCGATTTTACAACATCCCGCAGGCGACGCTAAAAAAACGAGGAGACCCCGACGCCCCCGGGTGGGTACGCGACAAACAGCAGAGCGGAAACCCCGACGAACTGCCATTTTAGCCCTATTTATTACAGAAACGCCCCTAATTTCGCGCCAAATCCAAAAAGCAAGGAAACGGACGCCGAAAGAATTTCACGCGAAATTAGGGGTAAAAGAAAAAGAAACATGCTTAACATCATTTTTGGGGCGGCGCTCGCAGCGGTGATAATCGCCCCCATTGCAATCCGCAAAATCAACCGCCTCGAGGCGGAGCTGCACCACCTGACGCAAAAGAGCGACGCCCAACGCCGCGAAGCTCTGCGCCCGTCGCGTCACTACAAGGTCTGCCACCAACATGAAGGCTACGGCGTGATAGCCGACGATGTAACAATCTCGCAGTGTGTACCGACGCGCGTGGCGTATATCCCCTACGGCGACGACCCGCAGTTTGCCGCCGTGCTGGCAGAGGAGACGTGCGAACAACTCAACAACTTGCTGACATGGACGAACTGACGAAAATCGACAGCGAGATTGAAGCTCTTAAACACCGCCGCG
>CAYNSG010000147.1:0-6297 GCA_964399885.1 uncultured Bacteroides sp. | reverse complement strand
TAAGCATCGTATTTACAATCAGGGTGTGTCGGGCGGTTGCGGATAATCATTTTTATTAATAACACGCGGGATAGTAGCAGAATGTTACACCTAATCCCTCATTTTTCTACTTGCGCAGCGACGAATAGCTGAAATCGGCTCTACAACGAGGTTATAGAGCCGGCTCGAATATAATAATGGTGTGTTAGTCGATTTTGACGCGCTTGCAGTTGGTCTGGTCAACGTAGGGAGGATTCATCAGGTTGGATGTTATCTGCACGTCGCGGCAGCCGTTGAAGATGAATTTGGGTTCGATCTCGCCCTCAACGGTGTTGCGCATGAAGATTATCCCGGAGGTTGATTTGGCGTAAAGAACCGGCCGGCCGTCGGTAATGAACCGGTTGCCGACAATGCGGATGTTTTCGTGGACGGGCTTCGAGGGGTTGACTACGGTGTTCGACGGATTTATGGCTATCGTTGCGCCATAGGTCGAGCCGGCATAACCGCAATCGACGAACACGTTGTCGCGGATAACGACATTCTTCACCGGACCTGACTCAAACCAGTCTTCGGCATCGCCCTCAATCAGAATGGCTGCCATTCCGAGTTGCGTGAAGCGGTTGCCTTCGATTACCACCGGGCGTGGCGTCGTAGCGAGGATTCCGCGGGTGCTCTGGCGGGTGAATGTGCAGTCGGCAACGTAGAGCGAAGGCGTGCAAGTCATGTTCTCAACGCAGGTTGCTCCGAGGCGTAGGTCTGCCGGCAGCGGTCGGTCGAACGTAACGTCGAGATTGCGACGGTCTACCATCTCGACAGATTTAACGACGGCCATCGAAATGCGCAGCATCGTCGATGGGTCGACAAAAGCAACCGTATCGCCCGCCGAGTAGGCCATGAATCCATAGGTTTGATGGTGCATAAAGCGCAGACGCAGAGCGTCGTCGCCGAGGCGTTCAACCGCACGGAGATTCGTGCCGTGGACGTTTATTGCATCGTCTTGAGCGCCGGAATAGTTGCAATCGGTGATTCTTACCGCGCCGCTGCACCCCGAGAAGTGCATGAAGTCGGCCGACGAGGCGAGGATGCGTCCGGAGGCTGAATCGGGGCGGCAGTTGACGCGCGTCATCGTGATGTCGCGGCTGTATTGGCTGACGATTCCCAAGCCGTGCATATAGCGGACGTTGACGTCGCAGAGCGTCGTGCCCAGGGAGTTGAAATTCAGCATCCCGACTTGCGAGCGGATAATGTCGCGCAGCGTAAGCGTCGACCCGACTTCGGGCAAGAAATCTGCGGGCGTCGCGAATTCGAGGCGTCCGGGCGCAAGCTCTCTGACATTGCACCGCGAAAGAATCTGCCAGTCGGTCGAATAGCGGAAATGACCGTCGGCGGCAAGCTTGATGCAGTGGATTTGATTGGAGCGCCAGCCTTCGCCGATAAGATTTATGCGGTTGTCGACGATGTCGTAGCGCGTGTCGGGATGTACTGTCACGACAACTCGTCCCGGCTCTACTTCGTCGTAGGTCAACTCCGAACCGGCGGGGCGCTCATAGTCGATGGTGAGGTTTTTCAGCGTCACGTGGCGGCAGCTGTCGACGGCGATAGGCGTGACTGTTCCGTGGAAAATCAGCGACGCTCCGCGACCATCGACGGTGATGGAGTCCAGTCCGTAGAGATGAATCGGAATGACTTTCGTCTTGTCGGGCATCTCTACTTCCGACGAGGTATTGGAGACGTAGATTTCTTTCTTGACGGCGCCTTCGGGCCAGAAATCGTAGCGCCCCGGGGCGAATGCGAGCACCGAGCCGGGATTGCGCCGACAGCTGTCGACGGCGGCCTGAACTTTCTGAGTAACGTTTACGTATCGGTCCGGAAGCACACCGAAGTCGGCGACACGAATGGTGTCGGCGACTTCGGCGTAGATTTCGGGCACAGCGGCAGCCGAAGCTGCCAGGAGTGCACAAAGTAATTTCATAATAACAGTTTAGCGGACGGGGATGTCAACTTGCGTCTGACGTCCGTCGATGAGATAGTCGGTGAAGTAGTCGACCATGCGCCAGTAGAAGTATTCGTCCATGTTGCCGAACGAGTGGCGCTGAGTGGGCAGCAGCATGAAGTCGAAACGCTTGTTGGCGCGAATCAAGGCCTCTGCCACGCGGATAGAGTTGCCGGGATGCACGTTGTTGTCGATATCGCCGTGTACGAGCATCAGATGTCCCTTAAGGTTGCGGGCAATCTCGGGGTTGGTGCGGATTTCGTAGACAAACGTTGTGTCGCCCTGCTCGCTGACAACTTCTTTCACACCGTGGTGGGTTTCGCTCCACCAGCGGTTGTAGATGCGGTTATCGTGGTTGCCGGCACACGAAACGGCAACTTTGAAGAAGTCGGGATAACGGAGAATGGCAGCTGTCGACATGAATCCGCCGCCCGAATGTCCGTGGATACCTACGCGGTTCACGTCGATATAGTCGTGGCGGGCAGCGAGCTGTTCGATAGCGGCTTTCTGGTCGACCAGACCATAGTCGCGCAGATTGCCATAGCCATAGTTATGATACCATTTCGAACGGTCGGGGTGTCCGCCGCGGTTGCCGACAGTGATGACAATGAATCCGGCCTGAGCCAGGCGGTCGGTGCGCACCGACATGCGCGAGAACGGATAATTCGTGGCCTCAACCTGCGGGCCGGGATAAACATAGTCAATTATGGGGTAAACCTGCGTAGAGTCGAAGTCGAACGGCTTGTACATAACGCCGTAGAGGTCGGTGACGCCGTCGGCAGCTTTAACCTTGAAGGGTTCGGGGAATTTATATCCGTTGGCGAAGAGCTGGCTGAAATCGGCGCGCTCGAGGGTCATAATCTTGTTGCCGGCAACGTCGAAGAGAGCGGTTTCGGGGATGGTGTTGATGCGCGAATAGTTGTCGACGAAATAGCGTGCGTCGTCGTCAATCGAAGGCTGGTGGAAGAGGTCGTCGCCCTTGTCGAGACGTCGCACTGCCCCACCGTCGAGGCTCACTGCATAGAGATGCTGATAGTAGGGGTTCTCATCCTTTTCGCGTCCCATAGCGGTGAAATAAACCGTGCGGCGCGGCTCGTCGATTTTGAGGATGCGATGAACGTGCCAGGGGCCTTCGGTCAGGCGGCGTTTCAGATTGCCGTTGCCGTCGTAGAGATAGAGGTGAGCCCAGCCGTCGCGTTCGCTCCATTGCACGAGCTCTTTGCCGTTGCCCACAGCTGCCAAGGGGCGAACCTCCTGATAGGTGTTCATGCGTTCCTCGATAAGCGGGACGATAGAATCCTCGCCGACGGTGTATGAGCAGATGTCGATGCGGTGCAGGTCGCGGCTCGAACGAGTGACGAACATGCGCGAATCGTCGCCGAGCCAAACCGACGGAACGTCGTGCATACTGCGCTCGCGCTGCAGGCGCGGACGGCTTGCAATCGAAAGCGTCTGGTTCTTAAAGCGGTTGGTTTTGATTTCGCGACGCGAATTGTTGGTCATGTCGAACACATAGAGATAATCCTCCGGAGCTTCTTTCTCACCGGGCATCTGATACTTGTAGGTTTCGAGCGTCGGGCGCGGCTCGGCGAGCGAATTGATTACCCAGAGCTCGCGCACGGGGCGCTCGTCGGTCACTACGGTTGCGAAATGCTTCGAGTCGGGCGACCACACTCCCCAGACGCCCTTGCGCTTGCCGTTGAGCAGCGTGTCGGTGTTGAGCATGCTGTACTCCTGGCCGTAGCCGAAGTCCTTCACGCCATCGGTAGTCAGCTGAATCTCAGTGATTGTCGAGTCTTTCTCGTCCTTTTTGAGCTTCTCATAGTCGGCACGGCTCATACGGTAGAGATTCAGATCCTTAGCGTAGACAACGGTCTGTCCGTCGGGCGAAACCGATGCCCAGCGAAGCTCTTTTGTCTCTTTCTTTTTGTCGGCGAGATGAGTAAGCTGCTGAGTGTTCATGTCGTAGGAGAAGTACATCACCTCCTTCTCGCCTTTTTTGGGCTTTTTCTCCTTGCCGTCGGGGCCGGTTGTCGGCTTGGCATCCTGACTTGTGCGAACCTCAAACGTTACGGTGTGTCCGTCGTCGGCGACCTCAAGATTTGAAATCGGGAGATTCGCAGCGATAAACGGATCGCGGGTGTACTCGGTCAGGCGGGCAGCCATCTTGTCGTGGTCGAACATCTCGCGTTTTGTGCGAGCCGTCGGGTCTACGACATACCAGCGGTTGCCTTCAGAGGTTTTATACGTGTACCAGAACTTGTTGCCCGACTTGAACCAGTGCGGGTCAACGCTTGTGGAAAACAGCATATTAGGGAGCTTCGAGCCTGCAAAACGCTCGGCCAGTTCATAGCGGTTGGCCGAGTAGCCGGTGTCACTGCCCTGTGCTGAAACATATCCGGAAGCCGCCATCAAGATGCCTGCTGCAACGGTTATTACTTTCTTCATTGCAATAAAATTGTCAATAATCCACAAAATTACGACAATTCTCTCAACCGCGCCAAACTTTCCCCATTAAATTTCCCCCAATGATTCAAATTCTGCCAATTTCTTCGTTAACAAGTTTGGTTCACTTTTTCATAGCTCAGTACAGCAGAGGTTTCTTGTCGCTTTTCTTCCAACCGGCGCGATACTCCTTGTCGGTAAAATATACGATAAGGTCGGCTTGATATTCATGCTCGACAAAATAGACCTTTTTGTCGGCATTGAACGAGCGGTTGGTAAAGAACCATATACCTTTGTTTTCGTTCGACTTGGCGCGATATTCTCTGTCGGTTTTGAAAACAACGAGATCGGCACGATACTCCTTGTCGGTGACATAAACTTTGATGTCGGCCTGATATGGGTGGTCGACAGAATAGATTTTCTGTGCGGATGCATATAATCCACACAACGTGAGGCTCATAACAAAAAGAAACAATCTCATAAGCAGCGTTTCATTAGATATTTTTGCGCACATAATCTTCCATCCGGGCATCATGGAATTGATACCATTCCTTAGTCAAGCCGTTGCAGTCGAGCGCAGCACGGAAGCCTCGGAAAGGATGTTTGTTTCGGAGCGCCTTAACGGCATCATCGTAGAATTTATGATTGTCGGCATGGTCGCCGACAAATTCCTCCATCCAACGGAACGCTATAGCTGAGATGGGTTTATCGATGCGATGTGGCAAGTCAACAACCTTGCGGAGATTATCGGCCACTTCGCGTTGCCAACCGTCAAGCTCATCCTCAGGAATCGCATTGAACGCCTCATCGTTCAAATCGAGGTAATCGCCGTATTCCCACAGCCAGTCATCCGACATAGCGCCAAACTGCAAACTATCCACGTCGTAATAGACATAGTCGGCCATCGAGAGCTCCTCAGCCAGCCTCTTAACGAAATCCTCAAAGTTTTCAGCCTTTTCCATAATAGCACTTTTTGCAAAGTTACACAACATAAAAATTTAGTCACGTACTATTTCTCTTACTGATACTCGTCGTAGTAATCATAATCGGAATATCCAGCATAGCGACCGGGAAACAATCAATGAAGAGAAGCGCATCCACTATTTCTTGCGCTTAACGGTGTGTTTAAATTTCAGAACGGCAAAGTTCAACTCTATGGTAGTTTCCGTATCGCTTACATTTAAGCCATCATCAAGAATATCTGCAAGTATCTCTCCGCTTTGCTGCATCAGAGATTTCTGCTTGAAGTCATCGCTTGTGTTCGATAACTCTCTAATAGTCCTTGAAAGTTCCCGAATTTTCGTGAATGTTTCAACAATAGCGATAGTTGTAGCTGTCGCTTTTTCGCTTTGATAATTGTGGCAAGCATGTACAAGCCTTTCTCCGTAAAGGCTTTAGGCATCACTCTACTTTTGGGGGAGATATTTGCGGTCAAATTTTTTGACCGCAAATCTTCATATTCATCACGTGCAAGTTCGAAAACATATCCTTTTGGAAACTTTGCCGGATTGTTTTTTACGGCTTGATTTACTTCTTTAGTCTCAACTCCATATAGTTCAGCTATATCCGCGTCTAAAATGACCCTTTGCCCGCGAATTGAGATGATAGATTCTTCTACTTCTGAGGTTCGTATAATTTTATTCATAATTAGCAAACAGTTATGACCGGTAGCATGTTAAGTGGACGCGTTCAAGTAGATACTTACATTGATTCTTTACCAGAGCAAAGCGACATAAAGTCGATAAGGTCTTTGTCAGCGCAAGCCCGTATCAGATTGCAAATTTACGATTTTTTTGGAATTTCCACCATGACAACCATGATAATTATATAACAGATGTTCTATAAATTAATCTTTTAATAGATAGATAAATAGTTGCATA
>CAYNSG010000146.1:0-6431 GCA_964399885.1 uncultured Bacteroides sp. | reverse complement strand
GTGTATAACAGCAACATAGCGACCCTTAGGTGCTAATGCGGACTATCATTTTTTTATGATAAAGGAGAAGTGAAGATTGGTGTTTCAACTCTGAGAGCTCAGAGAACTCAGAGGTCTCTAAGCGGTAGGCGCAACTCGTAAGCCGGGGTGATTAGCGGTTGGCGTACATTTGGCGGTAGTAGTTTTCGTACTCGCCGGAGGTGATGTTGTCGACCCAGAGCTGGTTGTCGAGATACCAGCGGACGGTTTTCTCGATGCCTTCTTCGAACTGCAACGAGGGCTCCCAGCCGAGTTCGCGCTGGAGTTTGCGGGAGTCGATGGCGTAGCGCATGTCGTGGCCGGGACGGTCGGTTACATAGGTTATCAGGTGGTCGGAGTGTCCTTCGGGGTTGCCGAGCAGGCGATCGACAGTGCGGATAATTACGCGGATGAGGTCGATGTTTTTCCATTCGTTGAAGCCGCCGATGTTGTAGGTATCGGCAACTTTTCCGCGGTGGAAAATGAGGTCGATGGCGCGTGCGTGGTCCTCAACATAGAGCCAGTCGCGGACGTTCTCGCCTTTGCCGTATACGGGCAGCGGACGGCCGTTGCGGATGTTGTTGATGAAAAGCGGTATGAGCTTCTCGGGGAACTGGTAGGGGCCGTAGTTGTTTGAGCAGTTGGTGACGAGCGTCGGCATTCCGTAGGTGTCGTGATAGGCGCGGACGAAATGGTCGGACGATGCTTTTGAGGCGCTGTAGGGCGAGTGGGGATTGTATTTCGTTGTTTCGAGGAAATACTCTGTGCCGAAAGCGAGATGGTGTTGGGTCGATGAGGCGGTTGTGGTGAAGGGCGATTCTACGCCTTCGGGGTTGGTCAGCTCGAGGGCTCCATAGACCTCGTCGGTCGAGATGTGGTAGAAGAGCTTGCCTTCGTAGCCTTCGGGGAGCGATTCCCAGTACTCTTTGGCAGCCTGGAGCAGGGCGAGTGTTCCCATTACGTTTGTGCGGGCAAACGTGAAGGGGTCCTTGATTGAGCGGTCAACGTGGCTCTCGGCGGCGAGATGGATGATTCCGTCGATGCGGTTTTCGACGATTACGCGGCGCATCTCGTCGAGGTCGGCGATGTCGGCGTGCACGAATTTGTAGTTCGGGGCGTTCTCGATGTCCTTGAGGTTCGCGAGGTTGCCCGCATAGGTCAGCTTGTCGAGGTTAACGATGTTGTAATCAGGGTATTTGTTGACAAAAAGGCGGACTACATGGCTGCCGATAAATCCGGCGCCGCCGGTGATGAGTATGTTGCGCTTCATTTCGATTCAGTTTGATTGAGTTGGTTAATGCAGATTTCGAGTGAGTCGGTCCAATAGGGGATTTTGAGCCCGAAATGCTGTTTGAATTTGGTTTTGTCGAGCACGGAGTAGGCGGGGCGCACCACGGGCGAGGGAAACTCGTCGCTGTGGCATGGCTGGATGTCGCAGGCCGTGTGTCCGGCGATTTTGGCTATGGCCTTGGTGAAGTCGAACCATGAGCAGACGCCCTCGTTAGAGTAGTGGTAGATGCCTTCGTTCCCTTCGTAGCTGCGGCTGTTGATGATGCTGACGATAGCCTCGGCGAGGTCGCGGGCGTAGGTGGGGGTGCCAACCTGGTCGAAAACGACCTTCAGCTGCGGACGTTCGGCCGTCAGGTTGAGCATCGTTTTGACAAAGTTTTTGCCGAACTCGGAGTAGAGCCACGCCGTGCGGAAAATCAGCGCACGGCAGCCGGTGCGCTCAAGGGCTTGCTCGCCATGGAGCTTCGTCAGGCCGTAGACGCCCGTCGGATTGGCGGGCTCATCTTCGCGGCGGGGCGTGTTGCCTTGCGAGCCGCCGAAAACATAGTCGGTCGATACGTGGAACAGCACTCCTCCGCGCTTTTTCATAGCTCGGGCAAGATTCTCAACCGCCCCGGCGTTGAGCAGTTCGGCGAAAGCCGCGTCGCTTTCGGCTTTGTCGACGTTGGTGTAGGCCGCGCAGTTTACGATGATGTCGATTTGGTTCTCGTCGGCGCAGCGTTCAACGGCGTCGGCGTCGGTGATGTCGAGCTCGGCAACGTCGGTGAAGAGGTAGTTGTCGGACGTTCCTTGCGAGGCCAGGCGGATTTCATTGCCAAGCTGACCGTTGGTTCCGGTTACTAAGATATTCATTGCTATCAATATTCTCCGAACGTAAACGGACTGTCGAACTCGGCGAGTCGCGGATGCCGGAGGTCTTTTTCGCTCAGCAGGGCCCGGGCGGGGTCGATGCGCCAGTCGATGCCGAGAGTGGGGTCGCTGATGTCGATGCCTCCGTCGGCCTGGGGAGCGTAGTAATTATCACATTTATATTGGAAAAGGGCAGTTTCGGAGAGCACGGCAAAACCGTGGGCGAAGCCGCGGGGCACGAGGAGTGCGCGGTGGTTGTCGGCCGAGAGCTCAACGGCTACGTGTTGGCCGTAGGTCGGCGAGCCGCGGCGGATGTCGACAGCAACGTCGAGCACGTGCCCGATGACGCAGCGCACGAGCTTGGCCTGGGTGAACGGCGGGCGCTGGAAATGCAATCCGCGCATAACACCTGCCGACGAGAAGCTTTCGTTGTCCTGAACGAACACGACTTCGCGGCCCACGGCGGCATTAAATTCGCGCTGCGAGAAGCTCTCGAAGAAATAGCCGCGGGGGTCGGGGAAGATGCGCGGCTCAAGGATGAGAGGCCCTTCTATATCGGTTTTTATGAATTCCATTGCTTGGTTTTGATAGTGGTTTAGTCGAGGTTACGGTTGCCCGTGCGGTCAATCTCGTCGATGACTTTCATGAGATACTGACCATATTGGTTTTTAAGCATCGGTTTGGCGATCTCAATCATGCGCTCGCGGTCAATCCAGCCCTGACGGTAGGCAATTCCTTCGAGACAGGCAATCTTGAGCCCTTGGCGCTTTTCGAGCACTTCGACATAGATCGAGGCGTCGGCGAGCGACTCGTGGGTGCCCGTGTCGAGCCACGCAAAGCCGCGGGGCAGCGTGCAGACTTTCAGCGTCTGCCGCGAGAGATATTCCTGGTTGACGGTAGTGATTTCAAGCTCGCCGCGGGCCGAGGGCTTGATGTTGGCAGCGATGTCGACAACGCTGTTGGGGTAGAAATATAGGCCGACGACGGCATAGTTTGATTTCGGGTGCTCGGGTTTCTCTTCAATCGAGAGGCAGTGGCCTTGGTCGTCGAATTCAGCAACGCCGTAGCGCTCGGGGTCGTCGACCCAGTAGCCGAAAACTGTCGAGAGATTGCGCTGCTCGGCGTCGGCAACAGCCTGGCGGAGCAGCCCGGAGAAACCGGCGCCGTGGAAGATATTGTCGCCGAGTACGAGGCAAACCGAGTCGTCGCCGATAAATTCGCGGCCGATGATGAAAGCTTGGGCGAGACCGTCGGGGCTCGGCTGCTCGGCATAGCTAAAATGAACGCCATAGTCGGAACCGTCGCCGAGCAATCCGCGGAACAGGGGCAAATCGCGGGGTGTGGAGATAATCAGAATGTCCTTAATTCCGGCGAGCATAAGCGTCGAAATAGGATAGTAAACCATTGGTTTATCGTAGATTGGGAGCATCTGTTTGCTCACACCTTTGGTTATGGGATATAGCCGCGTGCCGCTGCCGCCGGCCAAAACGATTCCTTTCATCTATTGGGTTTTAAGTAGATTATTCGCAAAGATAACGCTTTCGCATCATTTTCCCAAATTGCCGCAAAGAATAGCGTTGGAAAAGCAGGCTTATTAGCAAGGTTGCGGGCAAAAGAAGAATCGCAGAAACGGTCGCTGCGCTCCCTTGGGGGAACTCGCAGAAAGGACGCAGAAATTATTATAGATTTGGGAATTAAAACGCAGAAGCGGTCGCGTTGCTCCCTTGAACAGAACGCAATGGATTACGTCAAGAGGAACCTGGGATGGGCACTCAGAGATCTCTGAGAACTCTGAAAGGACCAAGGAATCAGAGAACTCTGAGAACTCTGAGATCTCTGAGATCTCTTAAGGGTCCGGGGCGAGAGCTTGGGTGGTGCAAAAAACTGAGCTGCATCGGGGATGCAGCTCAGTTTTTTGGGGATTATGTTGAGCCCGGGGGCTCGCGATAATTTAGTTAGCGTTCTGGAGACGGAAGTGAACGGGGAGAGTGAACCAAACGTTCACTGCGTAACCGTTCATCTTACCGGGAATGAACTTCGGAAGTTTCTTGACTACGCGGAGTGCCTCCTTATCGAGCTCGGGGTCTTTCGAACGAAGAATCTTAGCTTCGCCGACGCTACCGTCTTTCTTCACAACGAAGCGAACGGTAACTGTTCCCTGAACGCCGTTTTCGGCTGCAATCGGGGGGTAGACAAGGTTTTTTTGAAGGAAGTCGTAGAGAGCCGCTGTACCACCGGGGAACTGGGGGTCCTGCTCTACGGCGTCGAACACCTGATTATCATCGGGTTCGGTTTTCTCCTCAACCACAACTACCTCTTTGTGTTCCTGAGCATTGATGATGTCGTCGACACCACGATCCTCATCGACCTGACCGATAGCGCGGTCGTCTTCTTTGAGTTCGTCCTGGCTGCGCACCTCCTCGTCGACCTCATCGTCATGTACGACGGCGATTTCGGTCATCTTGGCGGTGTTGAGGAGTTCTTCCTTAATCACTTCGGGTTTCTGTTCTTCAACTCGTTGGGGCTCATCTTCAACTTCTTCTTCCTCGACGGTTTCGGTTACCATTTCAGCCATAGCCTGCTCGATAGCGTCCTCGGGACGAGCTTCGGCCGACTTGATGACGGTGTTAACCAGGAATGCGAGAGCGAAGAGAATTGCGATGACAACGACAATCACAATCATAGCGCGGTTGTGACGGCTCTCAGAGGCTTTACGGAGCTGGTAAGCGCCGAATTCCTTGTTTTTGCCTTCGAATATAAGGTCGCGCCATTCTCTTGATGAAAGATCTACATCTTTTGCCATTTTTCGTAAAAGCTTTAAGGGTTAATATATCTTACATCAAGTATTAGTGAGTCTGAATAAAAGCTTTAATCATAGCAGAGTCAGTGCCATTGATGTTATCAATCTGATAACGGCTGATCTGGTTGATTTGCATCTCATCGAGAGCTCCGATAAGGCTTTCCCAAGAAGCTTCGGGTGTAGCCTTGATGATGACCACGGGACGGGTGAGAGTGGAGTCGTTACGGATTTCCTTAGCCTTAGCCTGGTAGATGCTGTCATTTACCTCGCTTTTGGGTGAAAACTCCTTGGCACGCCATTTCACTTTGAGGTCGTCGATTTTGGCGAGAACCTGTTTGTTGCGGTCATGGAGGATTTTGCGGATACCACGCTGAACGCTGCCTTCGTTGCCCAGGAAGGTCTCCTTCTTGAGGTTGGAGTCTTCGTAGATGCCGTCGTTGTCGTCGTCGACGAGCAGAGGCTGGCCTTCATAGTAGTAAACGATGTTCATGGGGTTACCGTTCTCGTCGTTGCGGATGTCGCCTTTTTCGTTGCGTTCCGTTGTGACGATGAGGGTGATGGCTTCTGATTCCTTAGCTTTGTTCATGTCCTGCTGCTCAACCTTCTCGTTGGTGGGGAGGGTGATCTGCAGAGTCTGCGACTTAATCATCGTAGTACACAGCATGAAGAAAGTGATCAGAAGCATGTTCATATCCACCATCGGCGTGAAGTCGACATGGATTGGCATTTTCTTCTGGGCGCCTTTTTTCTTTTTGCCCTTGTCGGATTGTTCTATCTGTGCCATTACGAATTAGTCTTGCTCGGTTTTTAAAGCAGTCATCAAGCTGAAACGGTTCATTTTCAGAGTCTGGAGGTTGTCGAGGACGTGCTGCACGGTCTTGTAGTCGGTGGTGCGGTCGGCCTTGACAGCGATGCCTTCGCCTTTCTTCATAGTCTGCTGGAGGTTGTCATTGCCTGCAGAGTAGATGGCGCGCATCCAGATCTGGAACTCGTTGGGTCGTTCAAGATCCTTGTTGTCGTCGATAGGAATTCCAACATCGCTGCGGGTCATATCGCCGATAACTTTGTCTTGTTCGGTCTGTGACATTCTTAGGAACGTGGTAAGAGCCTGGAAAGGAACTCCGAACATGTTGAGTTTGGAGAAAGTTTCGAGGTCCTTTTCCGTCAGTTCAACTTTCTTAGTGGGGTGCAGACGGTTGTATTCAGCAACAGCCTTGCGGAGCACTTCCTTGCGGATAGGCTCTGAGCCCCATTCACCGTCAGCCACATTGGGGTCGGCCTCACCGGTGACGGAGATGAACACCTTACCTTCGAGTGAAACGAGAATCTGCGCGAGGTTAGCGGTAGGCACCTTGATTTCGGAAACCGAAGAAGGGGTGATAACCGTCACAGGTTCCTTCTGAAGGAAGGTAGAGGTCAGCATGAAGAAAGTAAGCAAAAGAACAGTCACGTCACTCATCGCGGTCATGTCGAT
>CAYNSG010000145.1:0-6452 GCA_964399885.1 uncultured Bacteroides sp. | reverse complement strand
TTTTCGGTGTCCGAGATTCTGCCTGATTCATCAAAATTTTAACGAACTATTGTAAATGAGTTTTCGGCAAAAAATGGCATAAAAAAACTTGGGGAAAATTTGGAGAATCGAACACTAAGAGCTAATTTTGCGTTAGACTTATGAAACGAGAGAGTTTCACAAGTCCTCCAAAGCTGTCGGCAGCGGCAGCGGGAGGCAAAGGTGACCACAACGTCTACCACATCAAAGTAGATTGGGAAACTCATCAAATTTTTATGAAATGCCGAGACAAGCTCGGACGCCCAATGGCGGGCCCCACCCCGAGAGGGCGACTGTTAGTTCAGTCCAGGCGGATTACAAAGGACGCCGAGCACTCAAATCCTGTCATCCGGAGTTTCATCGCATCCTTTGATGTGGCCCTTATAAATGACAGCCGACTGAAACCAACCAGTCGGCTGTCGTCTAATTTATAACCATAACCAGAATGAATAAAGGATTGCTCGCTTTAGCGATAGGTACGTTTGCTCTTGGTATTGCCGAGTTCTCGATGATGGGTGTGCTCGGCGACGTTTCGCGCAGCTTGGGGATCTCGATATCCGACACCGGCCACGCGATTACGGCCTACGCGTTGGGCGTCAGCGTAGGCGCTCCCGGGTTGATTTTATTCCGCAGGATGCCGCTGCGTAGGTTGCTCGTAGCTCTGGCGATAGTGATGACTGTAGGCAATCTGTTTGCATCGTTGGCCGGAGGCTATTGGACGCTACTGGTCGCGCGATTTATCTCGGGTTTGCCTCACGGCGCATATTTCGGAGTTTCGGCAATCGTGGCTCAGAAGTTGGTTCAGCCCGGCAAGGGAGCCGAGGCCGTGGCTGCGATGGTTGCGGGGATGACGGTAGCTAATGTAATAGGCGTGCCGGGCGTGACGTTCCTGAGCAACGCGTTCACGTGGCGACTGACTTTCGCTACGGTTGCTCTATTCGGGTTGGTGGCTGTAATCACGCTGAGCCGCTGGGTACCGAGCCTGGAGCCGTTGCCTGATACGGGCATACGCGGTCAGTTCAAATTCCTCCGCCAAGCTGCTCCATGGTTGATTTTTGCAACTACATTCTTCGGACAGGGGAGTGTCTACTGCTGGTTCAGCTACATAGAGCCCGCGATGACCCGCGTCACGGGATTCTCTTTGGATTCGATGACGTGGATAATGATTGTAGCCGGCTTGGGAATGGTTGCCGGCAATGTTTTCTCCGGTAAGTTGGCCGATAAATTTGGAGCTCCGAGGGTTGTCAAGTATATCGTCGTTCTGATACTCTTGATTCTTCCGTCGATTTATTTCTGCAGTCAAATCAAGTGGCTCTCAATCATTCTGATGTTTTTTGCAACGGCGACGCTGTTTGGTGTCGGCGGTCCTCTTCAGTTCCTTATCGTGAAATACTCCAAAGGCGGCGAGATGCTCGGAGCCGCCGGAATACAGATTGCGTTCAATGTCTCAAACGCGATTGCCAGTCTGATAGGCGGAATGGCAATCAGCCAAGGATTAGGATATGAGTCGCCGGCGCTTGTCGGAATCCCATTCGCAATCGTGGCTTTGGTTACAATCTCGCTCCTATCACATCGCACATCGTCAAAGGTTGCGGCGTAGCTTTTCTCCGCCGTCGATCGACGGACAGAACTCCGTCAACGGATTCCAGACGATGTCGGGGAATGCTTTGCGACCATCCTTTAGCGTCGACAGAACGCAAACATCGCCGGCAATGCCGCAGATGTCGATGATGCTGATGTGCCAAACGCCGATAAGTCGCTGCAGGGTTGAGCAGTGGCCTTCGGAGGCTAATGCCGAATATTCGTCGTGATCGCGATCCTCACCTTTGTGGATTACTTTTACTTCGCCCGGGGTTGAATGGAGGGCGTCGAAGAGAGCCGGCCAGAAGGCAGCGCCGACGGTATCAACGACGCAATGGCGCGGCCATTCGCCGCCATGGTCGGTGAACGATATGTGGTCGTAGTCGTGGCGGTCGGCCGTGAGGAGCTTGGCGATGTAGCGGTCGGGGTGGGCTTTGACATATTCGGCGAGCTTATCCATCGCTTCGACTGCGCCCGTAACCGGAAGTGAACCGTTGATGAAGTCGATCTGCGGGTCGACAATAAGAAGAAGGCGTTTCGGTTCATTCTGTCGACGGATGGCTTCGTCGACTTCGCGGGTGACGCGTTCGAGTACATCGGGATTCATTGTCTCATGAACCAGCTCAATGGCTTCGCTAATCCGCTCTTTCGCCGGCTCTGTGCGCAGAAAAGAAGGGTCTAAACCTAACGGACCAAGACGAGGGCGATCAAGAGCATCGGCATCCTTGAATATGTCGTAAAGCAGATGAACTTTCTGCGTATTTGTCTTGAAATCAGTGTCGATAGCCTCGTTGCCGCGCTCGTCGGGCAGGTCGTGATAGCGCATTGCCTCGGCCGCTTCGGGATGATAGCGGAGGTCGGGATGATGCTCGGTGTATTCACGGTAGTAGACGGCGCCTCGCGCTCCATGACCGGTGTCGATATAATCGTCGTGACGCCGTGAGTCATGGAAAATAGCTGCATGAGCTTCAATCTCCATAGCTTCATCGTCGGCCGGAAGAAGAGTGTCGGTCAGCGAAAGTGCGTGAAGCAACACGCGTTCGCAATGCTGCTTGGCGTGAATCGGACTTTCGGGCATTGAGAATCGTACGCTGTCGTTGTAGAGCAATTTAACCCAATGGCGGAACTCGCGCTGAACACGCCGGGGATATCGGCTGAGAATTTTTTCGGGAATAGTCATGGTCGGGGGTATGAATTCTATGGGTTATAACCGCTCTTGGCGAGTGTTTGTTCATCGTTATAGAAGTCGGCGGACAGACAGCGCGAGATGTCATGAAAGCCGTTATTGTTGTCGAGATAACGTTTGACGATTTCAAACGCCAGATACCGTACGGCACGCCCGGGGCAGTTATGGCCTAATGGAGTCGAAACTGCAGCGGGTTTGAAAAGCGCATCGGTGGTAAACTCATCGGTTGAGAAAAGCAAACCGCGCTCAATCAGTTCGTGCCAAATCTGACGTTCGAAGCGTTTGATGCCGCGCATCGTGTCGTCGCTTATGCCGAGGATATCGGAAAGTGAGGCGTCGGGGAGTGTAAGAGATAGAGCAATATTGACGGCGCCGTCGTAGAGCATTCGTTGCATAAGGGTTGTGGAGTCGTTCGCCTCGAAGGGATAATCGCGGCGGATGAGCGCCTCGGCAGCGTCGATAGCCATGCGTTGCTTGCGTTTAAGCCTTGCAGCCTCTTTACCGAAACCTTCATAGCCGGGATAATCATCGCCGAGATAATGGTTGAGACCAATGAGCATTACGCTGTCAACCGTCATCACCGATTGATAGTAGGGTGTGGCGATTCCATAAATATGCGTTGGGAAGTTGAGTCCGGGAAGCTCTTTGGCTGCTTTTTCGCGAAACGAGCCAAGTTGGCTCTCAACTTTAGCGAGGTCGCCCAATCGTGAGTCGATGTCGGATTGGAAAAGCGTCAGAGCATCATTTTCGGCCATAGCCGACGTCGCGACCACTAATTGCGAATCGGTAGCCTCCTGAATATTAGCGAATAAAGCGCATACGGCCTCTGCACCGGGGCGATAATCGGCAGAAAGAATCGAATCGGGGTTACCGGCGGCTATCACACGGTCGAGTCGTTCGACCGGAACCTTGTCGGCCGACGTGCAAGCCGCGAGAGAGAGCAGAGTTAAGAGAAACGCTGGAAGAAGTTTGTTTTGCATGCACAAAAGTAGCAATAAATTCTGAGGGATGGGCCAATCGCAGCTACGTAAATTTTGCGTAACTTTGTCGGCATGGAAACAATTCTTTCGCTCGAGAGTGATCGCTTGCATTTTATCGGTAGGTCGCTTGATAATCCCCGGCGGATTTCAATTCCCCGGGGAGTGACGGTTGTTGCCGGTCAGAACGGAAGCGGCAAATCGACCCTTGGCTTGGTAATAGAGAAAGGGAGAAATTTAGCAACAAATAGAATCTGTCCGGCTCAGGGGCTGAAGGTGAAGCGGATAGAGTTCAACGACATCCATTCGCTGACGGGCGATAAAGTTGAGTATTATCAGCAGCGTTATGAATCGATGGCCAACGATGAGGTGCCGACTGTTGCCGAGCTTTTTTCGGACTGCGTTGCTTCGGAACAATGGAAAAATCTGGCGCGCACACTCCGCATTGAGCATATCGTCAATCATCCGCTAAATTTTCTGTCGAGCGGCGAGTTGCGAAAGTTGTTGATATCTATTGTGCTGACTTCCGAGCCGGTTGATTTGCTGATTCTTGATAATCCCTATATCGGTCTCGATGTGGCTTCGAGGAGGGTGTTGGATGAGATTATTCCGCGACTGGCTGAGCAAGGCGTGTCGGTTATGTTGCTCGTCTGCGACTCCGACGATGTCCCGACCTATGCCGACAGCCTCATAACAATGGAGAATATGACCATAACCGGGCGCTATGACCGCCGGGATGGCGTCAATCTGAGCGATATTGCAGCCGGACTGTTCGATTATGCCGTCGATACGGCGCGCCTTCCGCGTCGGGTGCCCGGCGAAGAGAAATCGGGCGATGAGGTTGTCAGAATGGAGAATTGCACGGTTCGATACGGAAAGACGGTTATCCTTTCAGACATAAATTGGACCGTAAACCGCGGCGAATGTTGGGCTCTGACCGGCCCGAATGGTAGCGGCAAATCGACTCTGCTGAGTCTCGTGCATGCTGATAATCCTCAGGTTTACTCGAATCGCATCAGTATTTTCGGACGTCGGCGAGGCACGGGCGAGAGCATCTGGGACGTGAAACGTCGCATCGGCTACGTCTCGCCCGAGATGCATCTGTTTTTCCATTCCGGCAGCTATACGACGGCCGAAGTCATTGCGCGAGGAATGCTGGAAACAGTCGGTTTCTTCACGCGCATCGGTGAGCGGGAGATGTCGAAGGCAAAGCGTTGGATAGAGATTTTTCATCTCGAAGAGCTTGCCGACCAACGCTTCTCGACGCTATCGGCCGGCCAGCAGCGGTTGGTGCTACTTGTGCGCACGCTTGTGAAAAACCCGGAGCTGCTGATACTCGACGAACCGCTCCACGGACTTGATCGCGCGCGAAAACGTGCGGTTCGAGCAGTTGTGAATGCGCTTGCCGAGCGCGACGAGGTGACGGTTATCTATGTAACCCACCGGGCGGAAGAGGTTCCGGAGTGTGTCAACCACGTGTTTACTCTGCCTGCGCCTCAGCGATAACGAAGGCGAACTACGACGGCTTTATGGTCGGTAGGCCACACGCCAAGCGGTTCGAGAATGGAGTCGGCTGAGGTCTGTGGGCGGCGCAGGCCGTAGGCTACATCGTCGCGCGGTCCCAGGATGAAAGCCTCCGTAGCTGTCATTCGGCCATCGGCGGGATGGAAGAATATGTAGTCTATGCGGTCGCGCTCGTCGGCCTGCGGTGCCCAGGTGATTTTTTCTGGTGGAACGCTGTCGTTGTAGGTTGGATAAGTGTAGCCGGGATGAGTGAGCGGATTGGGATTGACAGCGCGGTAGGCATCGATGAATCCGGCTTCGTGGAGGCGAGTTGTTGCAGGCCAGTTGATAACAACGCCATGATGGTCGGCCGAATCCTTTGTCGATTCTCCCCAGTCGATCCATGACGGCTCGTTGAAGTCGCCGCCGAAAATAACTATCGCTCCCGCATTGAGCTGCGAGGCGGCATCGACGAGGAAACTGTCGATAGCTTCGTCGCGCATCGAGAGGGCGTTGCGTTTGAGGATTGTATCGACGTCGGTGAGAGGCGCATCCATCTGCTGCCAATTGTTGCCATCATAGCCGCGAACTTCGTAGTAGGTGTCGTTAAGGTAGTCGAGATGACCGGTATAAACTGCGAAGTTTTGATTGCCAATGCGGGTGTTAAGTCGATATATGGTGCCGTGGTCGCCTTCGTGGGGAAATATGGTGGCGCTGTCGGTCAGCGGGTATCGGCTTAGCAGTCCGCTGTCGTAGGAATAGAATGAGTGGTAATCTTTTCCTCGCTGTTTGAGCGCCTCGACAATGCGGTCGCAAAAGCGAGTGCCGTGATAGTTGCGGACCTCGCTAAGTGTGACGAAATCGGGCTCGAGGCGTGCGATTTCATCAGCAATAGCGTCAAAACCGCCATTAATAATTGTGCCTTCCTGCCAGATGTTGAATTGAAGGACGGATATCTCCTTCTCTTCGCTGCCTGAAGCGCAAGAAAATGCGGCGAGCAACGTCAGAGAAAGGGCTGCAAAGCGTGTGATGAATTTAAGCATATTGATGATTTTGACTGCAAAAATACAAAAATTTCCGGCATGTCCGGGCGATTGGATTTGCGCTTGTAGATGCGTTCGGATAGGGACAAAAAAAAAATGATTATCCGCAACCGCCCGACACACCCTGATTGTAAATACGATGCT
>CAYNSG010000144.1:0-6512 GCA_964399885.1 uncultured Bacteroides sp. | reverse complement strand
TTAATTTGTTCGTTGCAAAATTACAACCTGATTTATCATTTGAGGGAAGAATTTGTGATTTTTTTATCTAACGAGTTGTGTACTCAAAACTCTGGTAATCAGGTGAATATTTCGCGGCGAGATAACAAAAATCTAACGCTTGCCTAACGGTGGAATAACAAGGTGTTAATCAGAGAGTCATCGCCTTTGAGGATTGCTGTTCGTGTAAACATATGACTCACAATGACTAATCGAAATTTAGTAGCTCTAATGTATCTTTGTCATTAAGAGGGTTACCTAAAAGTTTGTGTTTGAGTCGATGCTTAGCCGCATATATAGCACTAATGTTTCTTTTATTCAAGAGAACTGAAATTGTCTCGGTATTAAAATCGAGATAGAGGTATAGTGATAAGAGATATTCTTGTTTTGTAAGTTTTGGATTCAATTCCTTTAGTTTGGAAATAAAACGGTCATCGTATTTAGCTATCACATCTGTAAGTCGCTCAATCACATCGATTTGTTGGAGTCTCTCTACGCTCGCGATAACTTCCTTTCTCAACCTATAGTTGTCTTTTTGATTCTCGTCAGAGTGACGATACCAAATAGAACAAATCTCTTTGATGAGCTCTATATGTTTAGAGAATACTTGTTTAATTTCTGTTCTAAAAGATTGTTCTATGCTTTTATGCTTAGATTCGGTTTCATTCAACTGCATTCGAAGATAGTCAATATGTTGTTCAGAGTTGTGCTGTTCTGTTTTAACATTTGCTATATCTCTTTGAGCCGTAGAGAGCTGAGCGAGCAAATTGTCAACTTTGACTTTTGTTAAGATTACTTTGTTTTTGAAGTAAAGAACCGCAAAAACCAAGCTAATAACTGAAATAATGCAAATTAGTAAAAGAGTTATGTTTTCACGTCGTGTATATTTTTCTGTGATTTGTAAATTGTGTAATTTATTATTCAGGTGATCATTAAAGGCGGAGGTCTCTGCGGTTGTCAATAGTTTGTTAACAAATCTAGTGGTATTCTCAGAATATTGTTTGGCTGATAAAGTTGCATTTCTTAGATCATTTTTGAGGAGATAGATGCTGCTCAGATTCTTTGCCGCATAAATACTATCCTCAGGGGTTAAACGATATAGGTTTAGTGTCTCATGGTAAGATATTGCTGAATCGACGTTATTACTATTAAGAAAAGCATCTTCAATCAGCAGATTGTCGTGAGCGGTTAGTCGATAACCATAACGCAGTAATTCGCCAAAAATCTCAAAGATATCAGCGTAGTTTCCAATCGCATTCTGAAGCTCTGCTTTTTCTCGTAATATGCGAAGGTATAATCTCTTATCTGTGTCGGGTGAGGTCTCTATCCGATTTAACAAATCAATCGCTTCTGTTATTCTATCATTATGCCGCAACGAGCGTAGAAGCATAATGTTCATCCAATTTGCATGAGCTGTCTTGCCCGCTTTGATAAATAGTTTTTTTGCGATTTTGGCCCATTTCAATTCTTGTGAGTAAATGTGTTGTTGGGCATACACATCCGTGAGTTCGCGGGCGCTCATGGCTGCGAAGAAGTGGTCGTTGGTTGCGAGGGCTTTCTCGTAGGCTTCGTGGAGTGCGACGAGGGCTTTGATCTTATGGCCATGCCACGACGCCAATTCGCCTTGATAGTATAACGCTTGGACTTCGAGGCTGTCGCCACGGCCATAAAAGTAGTCGGAAGCTATGGCAATCAACGAATCACTGCCGGTTGTGATTGGTACTTTCGACATCGCTTTGGTTAAAAGGAGCGCGTGATAAGCCTGCAGGTGTTCGTCCAGTCGCGAAGCGTCGATCGACGCGAGAAGTCGCACAGCCGAGTCGGGCTGAACCATAATGAGAGAATCGGCATCAGCAAGTTGCTGACGCACGGTTGAATTATCATTGCAAGCCGGGAATAAGAGCAACAATAATGTTGGAAAGATGAATAGTGCGGTAAGTTGTTTCATCAATGAAGGGATATATCAGCGGCAAAGATAGCGAAATTTGGCGAGAAATAGCGTGCTCGGCCGCAGCACGGCTCCTCCATCGCCTGATGTTGTTATTTTTGCAGACCGATTTGCAGGCAGGAAAAGCTTGGCAGCACTCGCGGAGTGCGGGGTAGGGGCAAAAGGCGAGGATGTCGTCCGCCAGGACGACGATTTTCAAGTAGCCGGGCACGCCGGAGCGAAGCGGAGGCGTACCCGGTTTAGAGGATCCGAGTTGGGGGCGTCTGCCAAGACGCCGATTGAGGTAAAGGCGGCTTCAATCCGCGTCTTCCAGACGCGTTGGACGATAATGACTTAAACCGGGTACGCCTCCGCATCGCTTCGGCGTGCCCGGCTACTGATAAATCAGCGTCCTGGCGGACGCGCGGAGGGAGGGAGGGCGCTCTGAGGTCTCTGAGAAGGTGGGGGCGGGGGGATTACTTGCTGAGGGCGAGGCGGGCGCGGATGAGGTAGCGCTTGGGGATGCCGGGGATGTCGAGCAGGCGAGTGTTGACTTCGGGGAAGGTTTCGCGCCAGCGCACGCGGTCGCGCGTCGTGCCGGTGAGCAGCGGCAGTTTGGCCATGAATTTCACTTGGTCGAGGAAAGGGGAGTAGCGGTCGGCCAGTCCTTGCTCGGTAAACCATTTTTCGATGAGCATGGCCAACACGAGGTGTTCGGCTACGGCTTTGTCGTTTTTGAGCAGTTTTTGCTGACGGTTGCTGAAGGGGGAGCTGGACGGTCGACTGCGACCGTGCGAGAGCTCGCGTGCAGATGCTGACGTGGTGCCAGCCGTCGGCCATGATAATCGGGGTTTTGAAGTCGTTTTCAACGAGCGTGCGTCGCAGCAGTTTGCCGTAGAGCATCAGGTCGCCGCTCATGATGCTGAGATTGTTGAGGTTGGCATCGGGGTGGGAGAGTTGGGCGGTGATGAAGTCGGCTTCGTCTCGCGATGCGGCGTCGGCAAAGAGTTCGATGTCTGTTCGCGAGGGGATGGCGTTGATTCCGGCGGTCATTACATAGTCCGCCGAGGCGAGCTTGAGCCCTTCGCCGAAGGCTGCCGATGTGCCTTGCTGGAAGTGCATGGTGGCGGTAGTGCTTCGGCGGTCGAAGTCGGGGTTGAGCGCCATGAAGTAGCTGAAGATGTCGGCCGAGCGGTCGGTGCTTCCGTCGTTGACGATTATGCACTCAACGGCTCCGGTATCGGCGAGGTCGCGCAGCTTTTCCAGCGCCGTCTGCAGGGAGGCTTCGGCGTTGTGGAACGGGAATATTATGCTGATAACGCGGTCGTCCATTAAACACCCTCTTAGAAGCGATATCCGATTGCGACGGTGATCACGCCGCTGTTGTAGTTGTGCGCCCAACGGAATTTGGCCTCGGCGCCGAGTTTGAGGGTGGGGGTGACGCGATAGTCAACGCCGGCGCCGACGTTAAGCCCCAGGCGGTCGGTGCGCGAGCGAGAGTCGTCGGCGTTGTTGCGGGTGTTCCAGGTTGTGTAGTTCAAGCCGGCAAGGGGATAGGCTGTCAGTCGCGACGCGGGAGCCGTCAGCGGGAAATGTCCGTTGATGTTGAACGAGAACGCGTCCTGACCGCGGTTGCGGAATGAGTAGTCGACGTCGGGGGCGAGGCGGAATCGTGAGCTGAAAGCATACTGGAAGTAAAGCCCGGCCACAGCCTAACGGTTGCTCGTCGTGTAGCTGTTTCGCGGGCCTACGCTCTTCTCGCTGCGCTCAATGGCGTTGGCTGCCGCGACAGCGCTTATAAGACATAATGCGATGAAAAATCTTCTTAACATGATGAATGGTTGGGTTGGGATTGCAAATTTAACATACTCGATGTCTATTTTGCAACTTTGTAAGCGTAAAAAAGCAGCGTAAAAATCAGCTGACAACATCGAAGCCGCGGCGGCGGATGGCGTCGAGCATCCGGTAGGACATCGCCTCGCGATAGTAGCCGATGATATGTTCGGCCCAGTCGTTGTCGGTCTTGGTGCCGCTGCGGGTGGCGTTGTATTGCTGAATCTCGCGGTCGTATGCTTCGAGTCGCTCGGTGAGTCCCTCGTCGCTGTAGCGGTTGGAGTGGATGGTGATTTCTGCCGACTGTTTTGGCTTCATGTCGGGGAGTTCGCGGGGAACGCCGATGGCGAGGGCGCAGACGATGTAGGTGTGCTGCGGCAGGGAGAGCAGGCGCGAGAGGGCCTCGGGGGCGGCCGTGCGTGCATAACCGATGCAGCATGTTCCCAATCCCTGGGCTTCGGCGGCGGTCAGGGCGTTCATCATTGCGAGCGTGGCGTCGACCGTGCCTACAATCACTCCGTCGAGCGTATGGTCGAAATCGGGCATATCAATACCTTTGGCGTCGGCCAGCAGGCGTATCATATGGAAGTCGGCGCAAAACACCATGAAATGGTTGCAGGTTTTGGCCTGCTTCTGCCCGGTCAGCTCATAGATTTTCTCCTTAATCGTCTGGTCGGTGACGTCGACAACGGAGAATTGCTGTCCGTTGTAGCTCGTCGGGGTGTTGCGGATAGCTTCATATATGAAATTCATGGCTTCGGGAGAAACCTCCTGACGCTCATAGCGGCGGATACTTCTCCGCTCAAGAATTGTTTCGGATACACTTTTCATAGCGACACTGAATTAGTAATGAACAGTTGGTTTGGTGGCGACCGTCGGACGGCGGTCAACATGAATAATTAACGCTCGCGGGTGAAAAAAGTTCGCCATTATAGCCAATCTTCCTTAAATTGGTTGTAATTTTGCATAAAATTTCCAATCTGCACCAAAAAGAACTTAACCATGGCGCTTAAGAAAGTGTTGCTGCTCGGGTCCGGAGCATTGAAAATCGGACAGGCCGGCGAGTTTGACTACTCCGGTTCACAAGCGTTGAAAGCCCTGCGCGAAGAGGGCATTTCATCAGTGCTCATTAACCCCAACATTGCAACGATACAAACATCGGAGGGTGTTGCCGACCAGGTTTATTTCCTGCCCGTGACACCCTATTTTGTAGCGGAAGTAATCAAGAAAGAGCGCCCCGACGGCATCCTGCTCGCTTTCGGCGGACAAACCGCCCTCAACTGCGGCACGGAGCTCTATCTCAACGGCACGCTCGAGAAATACGGCGTGCAGGTGCTCGGCACATCGGTCGAGGCTATCATGATTACCGAGGACCGCGACCTCTTCGTCAAGAAGCTCAACGAGATTGACGTCAAGACTCCGGTTTCGCAAGCCGTTGAGTCGGTTCCCGACGCGCTCGAGGTTGCCCACCGCATAGGCTATCCCGTCATGGTCCGCTCGGGCTACGCTCTCGGCGGTCTCGGCTCGGGCATCTGCACCAACGACGAGGAGTTCACGCGCCACTGCGAGAGCGCTCTCGCCTACTCGCGCCAGATTCTCGTCGAAGAGTCGCTCAAAGGCTGGAAAGAGATTGAATTCGAGGTTATCCGCGACGCCAACGATCACTGCTTTACGGTCGTGCCGATGGAGAACTTCGACCCCCTGGGCATCCACACCGGCGAATCGATCGTCGTTGCCCCCATCGTATCGCTCAAACCCGAGCAGATCAGCATGCTCGAGGATATTGCTCGCCGCGTTGTGCGCCATATCGTAATCGTCGGCGAATGTAACATCCAGTATGCATTCAATGCCGAAACCAACGACTACCGCATCATCGAAATCAACGCGCGCCTGAGCCGCTCGTCGGCTCTCGCATCGAAAGCTTCAGGCTACCCCTTGGCTTTCGTCGCCGCCAAACTCGCTCTCGGCTACACGCTCGACCAGATTGGCGAGATGAACACCCCCAACTCGGCCTACGTAGCTCCGTCGGTCGACTATATGATTGTCAAGATTCCTCGCTGGGACCTTACGAAGTTTGTCGGCGTCGACCGCGAAATCGGCTCGTCGATGAAGTCGGTAGGCGAGATTATGTCGATAGGCAAATCGTTTGAGGAGATTATGCAGAAAGGTCTCCGCATGATAGGGCAGGGGATGCACGGTTTCGTTGGCAACAACGACATCGAGTTTGCCGACCTCGACCACGCTCTCGAACACCCGACCGACCTGCGCATCTTTGCCATCGCCGAGGCTCTGCAGCGCGGCTACACGATTGAGCGCATCGTTGAGCTGACCAAAATCGACCGCTGGTTTATCGAGCGCCTCGACAACATTGTTCGCTATGCCGACTTGCTCTCGAAGTTCGACCGCGTTGAGAATATTGACCGCGCAATGATGTACGAGGCAAAGCGCATGGGCTTCAGCGACTTCCAGATTGCCCGCCTCGTTGAAAACCCCAAGGGCAAGATGGACGACGAAGTTCTCCGCGTCCGCAACTACCGCAAAACTCTCGGCGTTCTGCCCTCGGTGCAGCGAATCAATACAGTAGCTTCGGAATATCCCGACCTGACGAACTATCTCTACGTCACCTACGGCGCGTCGACCAACGCCATCCCCTACGATATGAATGCCGGCAACAACATCGTTGTGCTCGGCTCGGGTGCCTACCGCATCGGCAGCTCGGTTGAGTTCGACTGGT
>CAYNSG010000143.1:0-6526 GCA_964399885.1 uncultured Bacteroides sp. | reverse complement strand
ATTGAACAAATTATCTCAAAAATAAGCCGCCCCTAATGTTAAATTTTTTATGAGACAGACTCTAAGTGCCTATATTCCCATAACTTTCCGACATGAAAAGCTTCCACGACCTCATAATCAATCGGCGGAGCATTCGCCGCTACACTGCCGAAAAGCTCGACCCCGAGCAGGTACAGACCATTCTCGAAGCCGGACTGATGGCTCCGACATCGAGAAACTCCCGTTCATGGCAATTTGTCTGCGTCGACGACCCCGACATGATGACGCGCCTGGCCGACTGCAAGCCCGCCGGCACCGTGTCGCTCAAGGCGTGCCCGCTGGCGATAGTAGTTTGCGGCGACCCCTCGGCAAGCGAAGCCTGGGTTGAGGATGCCTCAATAGCCGCCGCCTTCATGCAGCTTCAGGCCGCCGACCTCGGGCTGGGCAGCTGCTGGGTGCAGATCCGCGGGCGTTTTGCCGCCGACGGCACTCCCTCAGAGGAGTGCGTGGCTCAGCTTCTCGGCATCCCCGAGCAATATCCGCCGCTCTGCATCGTCACCGTCGGACACCCCGACGAGCAGCGCAAGCCGCTCGACCCGGCGAAAGCGCTCTGGGAGAAGGTGCACATCGGCAACTGGAGGGTTACGGAATGACCTCGTGCGTCATTCTCGGCGCGGGCAACGTAGCATGGTCGCTCGCCTCGGCCCTGCGCGATGCAGGCGTCGACATCCGCCAAATCTGGAGCCGCAACCCCGAGCACGCCGCCGCGCTCGCTGCCGAAGTCAGCTCCAATCCAATCACTGACCACAACGACATAGCCGACGGCGCCGACATCTACATCGTGTCGGTTGTCGACGACGCCATCGCCTCGATAGCCTCGCGAATGGCCGATCGCGGCGGCCTGTGGGTACACACCTCCGGCTCTGTAGCCGCCAACGCCCTCAGCCCCGTCACTGCAACCTACGGCGTGCTCTACCCGCTGCAGACGTTCACCCGCGGGCGCACAACGCCGCTCCGTGGCGTCCCCGTCTACGTCGAGGCCTCCGACGATGCCTCTCTCTCCTCCATCGAATCGCTGGTCTCACGGCTTACCGACAAAGTGCGCCGCGCCGACAGCCGGCAGCGCCGTCGCGTGCATGCCGCCGCCGTATTCGCCTGCAACTTCACCAACCGCCTCTGGGCTATCGCCGACCGACTTCTGCGCCGCAGCGGCGACGACCTGTCGGTGCTTTACCCGCTGATTGAGGAGACTACCCGCAAGGCTATGGAGATGCCCCCCGAGGAGGCGCAGACCGGACCCGCGCGTCGTGGCGACCGCCGCGTAATTGCCGCACATATCCATGCACTCGACGGCGACGACGCCCGAATCTACGCCCTGCTCTCTGAAAACATACTGAAAACATATTTTCCTGACGATGAGTGCGATAAACTATGACCTGAGCCGCCTGCGCGCCGTTGTGTTCGACGTCGACGGCGTGCTCTCCCCCTCGACAATACCGATGGATGCCGAGGGCAACCCGATGCGTATGGCCAACATCAAGGACGGCTACGCGCTGCAACTGGCCGTCAAACGCGGGCTGCGGATTGCCATAATGACCGGCGCCGACGCCCCCGCCATCGTTGCCCGCTTTGGCGCACTCGGCATCAAGGATATCTTCACCCGCGTGTCCATGAAACGCCCGCTGCTTGAGAAATGGCTGGCCGACAACGGCTTGACGCCCGAAGAGACAGCATTTGTTGGCGACGACATTCCCGACTATCAGCCTATGCAGCTCGCCGGGCTGGCGGTTGCGCCCGTCGACGCCGCCGACGAAATCAAACAGATTGCGGGCTACATCTCGCCATTCCGTGGCGGCCAAGGCGTTGCCCGCGACCTGCTCGAACAGATTCTCCGCGACCGCGGCGAGTGGATGAGCGACCAGCACGCATTCGGCTGGTAATCATGAAGAATCCACTAAGCAATCTCGACGGCTATCAAATAGTTCTGGCAAGCGCCTCGCCCCGCCGCCGCGAGCTATTGGCAAAGCTCGACATTCCCTTCTGCGTCGCCACGGCTATCGACGTCGACGAATCATATCCCGCGTCGACCCCCACGGAGCTAATCCCCGAGCATATCGCCATGCAGAAATCGCACGCCTACGCCGAAATTCTCCCCGAGGCGACAATCTGCATCACCGCCGACACCATCGTCGTAGCCCCCGACGGAGCCGTCATGGGCAAACCCCGCTCGGCCGACGATGCGCGCTGCATGCTCCGCCGACTCGCCGGTGCCACCCACCGCGTCGTTACCGGCGTCGTGGTCAACCGCACCGCCTCGCCGCTCCACGACGCAACCGTCGACGCTTTCCACGCCGTCAGCGACGTTGTCTTCGCCGAGCTCAGCGATGACGAAATCGACTACTACGTAGAGCATTACCGCCCGATGGACAAAGCCGGCGCCTACGGCATCCAGGAATGGATCGGCGCCGCCGCCATCAAGGAGATTCGCGGCAGTTTCTACAACGTAATGGGGCTACCGATACACCGCCTTTACGCCCTGCTCCGCTCGCTCTGATTTTTCGACGGCTCGAAAGCGTTTTTTTCGCGAAAAAAAACGTAACTTTGCAGTGTACTCGATATGGGAAGATTATTGGCAATCGATTATGGCAGAAAGCGCTGCGGCGTGGCTGTCACCGACCCGCTCCAAATCAGCGCAAACCCCGTGGCGACGCTGAGCCAGGGCGAGTTGCTCGGATGGGTTAAGGACTACGTTGGCCGCGAGCCGGTCGACGCCATAGTCGTAGGCTATCCGCGCGACGTGCATGGCCGCGATTCCGACTCCATGCGCTTCATAGCTCCCGCCGTGGGCCGACTGCGCAAAGAGCTCCCCGAGATGGAAATCATACTCTGGGACGAGCGATTCACCTCGGTGATTGCCCACCGGGCGATGCTCGAGAGCGGCATGACCCGCACGCAGCGCCGCGACAAGGAGGCTGTTGACCGCATGGCTGCCGTAATCATCCTCAACAGTTATTTAGACAGTAAGAAATGAAACTACCTGTATATCTCTACGGACATCCCGTGCTTCGCAAGACGTCGGAGCCTCTCGCCCCCGGACACGAAGGGCTTGAGAAGCTGATCGACGATATGTTTGAAACGATGTATGCCTCCGAGGGCGTCGGACTCGCCGCGCCTCAGATCGGGCAGAACATCCGCCTGGTTGTCATCGACGCCAGCCCGATGGGCGACTCGTTTGCCGAGTGCGTCGGCTGGAAAAAGGCGCTCATCAACCCCGAAATCGAGGTGCTCGACGGCGATAAAGTGAGCCGCGCCGAGGGATGCCTCTCGCTGCCCGGACTGTCGGAGAACGTAAGCCGCATCGAGCATATCCGCCTGCGCTGGCTCGACGCCGACTTCCAGCCCCGGGAGGAGGAGATCAGCGGCTTCCTGGCGCGCATTGTCCAGCATGAATGCGACCACCTCGAAGGAAAGGTCTACATCGACCATATCAGCCCCATTCGCCGCCAGCTCATCAAGGGCAAACTCAACAACATCCTGGCCGGGCGCGTAGAATGCGACTACCCGGTGCGCATGGCTCCCCGCCGCAAATAAACCCCAGCCGACCAACATGGCAGACGACAAGAAAGTAATATTCTCAATGGTAGGCGTCAGCAAGACCTACCCCCCGCAGAAGCAGGTGTTGAAAAACATCTACCTCTCATTTTTCTACGGTGCTAAAATCGGCATCATCGGCCTGAACGGCTCCGGAAAATCGTCGTTGCTCAAAATCATAGCCGGCATCGACAAAAACTATCAAGGCGAAGTAGTTTGGGCTTCGGGCTACTCCGTGGGCTACCTCGAGCAGGACCCGAAGCTCGACCCCGACAAGACGGTGATTGAGGTTGTGCGCGAAGGCGTGCAGCCAGTCATGGATATGCTCGCCGAGTTCGACAAGGTCAACGAGGCTTTTGCCGACCCCGACGCCGATTTCGACGCCCTGCTCGCCCGCCAGGCCGAGCTTCAGGACGCTCTCGACGCCGCCGACGCATGGAACATCGACTCGAAGCTCGAGCGCGCCATGGACGCCCTGCAGTGTCCGCCCGACGACCAGAAGGTCAGCACGCTCTCCGGAGGCGAACGCCGCCGCGTGGCGCTCATACGCCTGCTGCTGCAGCAACCCGACGTGCTGCTGCTCGACGAGCCCACCAACCACCTCGACGCCGAGTCGATCGACTGGCTCGAACAGCATCTGCAGCAATATCCCGGCACGGTGATAGCCATCACCCACGACCGCTACTTCCTCGACCACGTTGCCGGCTGGATTCTCGAACTCGACCGCGGCGAGGGTATTCCGTGGAAGGGCAACTACTCGTCGTGGCTCGACCAGAAAACCAAGCGCATGGCGCAGGAGGAGAAGCAGGCAAGCAAACGCCGCAAAACTCTTGAGCGCGAGCTCGAATGGGTCAGAATGGCGCCCAAAGCCCGCCAGGCAAAGGGCAAAGCGCGTCTGTCGAGCTACGACCGCCTGCTCAACGAAGACCAGAAAGAGCGCGAAGAACGCCTCGAAATATTCATCCCCAACGGTCCGCGCCTTGGCAACAAGGTTATCGAGGTGCAGAACCTCGCCAAAGCGTTCGGCAACAAGCAGCTGTTCACCGACTTGAGCTTCTCGCTGCCGCCTAACGGCATCGTCGGCGTCATCGGTCCCAACGGCGCCGGCAAGACCACCCTTTTCCGTCTCATCATGGGCCAGGAGAAGCCCGACGCCGGAACGTTTGAAGTAGGCGAAACCGTCAAGGTTGCCTACGTCGACCAAACCCACCACGACCTGTTGCCCGAAAAGTCGGTCTACGAGGTGATTTCGCAGGGCGTCGAGAGCTTCCGCATGGGCGGCCGCGACGTCAACGCCCGCGCCTATCTCTCGAAATTCAACTTCTCGGGCGCCGACCAGGAGAAGAAGATAGCCGTGCTCTCGGGCGGCGAGCGCAACCGTCTGCACCTTGCAATGGCACTCAAAGAGGAGGGCAACGTGCTGCTGCTCGACGAGCCCACCAACGACATCGACGTCAACACTCTCCGCGCTCTCGAGGAGGGTCTCGACGACTTCGCCGGATGCGCCGTCGTCGTCAGCCACGACCGCTGGTTCCTCGACCGCATCTGCACGCATATCCTCTCGTTCGAGGGCGACGGCAAGGTTGTTTTCTACGCCGGCTCCTACTCCGACTACGAGGAATGGAAGCACGCCCAGAACGGCGGTAAAGAGCCCCCGCGACGCCGCTACCGCAAGCTGATGGATTGAACCAAATCGACTCTAAAACTGTTATAACCAATACTCAACTCTTAAACTGATAGCACATGGAATTTCTGACTCAGGAAAAACTCGTGATTGTTGGTGCAGCCGGAATGATCGGCTCCAACATGGCTCAGACAGCGCTCATGATGCGCCTCACCCCCAACCTCTGCATCTACGATCCCTACGGACCCGCTCTCGAGGGAGTTTATGAAGAACTCCGCCACTGCGCTTTCGAAGGCGTCAACCTCACCTACACCACCGATGTGGCCGAGGCTCTCAAAGGCGCTAAATACATCGTTAACTCCGGCGGCGCCGCTCGTAAAGCCGGCATGACCCGCGAGGACCTCCTCAAAGGCAACGCTCAGATTGCCGAACAGTTCGGTAAGGACGTGAAGACCTACTGCCCCGACGTGAAACATATCGTCATCATCTTCAACCCCGCCGACATCACAGGCCTTATCACACTCCTCTACTCAGGCCTCAAACCCTCACAGGTTACTACACTCGCAGCTCTCGACAGCACACGTCTGCGCAGCGAACTCGCCAAATACTTCAAGATTTCGCCCGACGAAGTCAAGAACCCCCGCACATTCGGCGGCCACGGCGAACAGATGGCAGTTTTCGCTTCGACAGCTACCGTCGACGGCAAACCCCTCACCGAGCTCATCGGCACCGAAGCTCTTCCCGATGCCGACTGGGAAGCTCTCAAAGTGCGCGTAATCCAGGGCGGTAAGAACATCATCGACCTCCGCGGCCGTTCGTCGTTCCAGAGCCCCGCTTACGTTTCAATCGAAATGATCGCCGCTGCCATGGGTGGCAAACCATTCACATGGCCCGCAGGCTGCTACGTCAACAACGACCACTTCCAGCACATCATGATGGCTATGGAGACAACCATCGACGCTAACGGCGTTACCGTTCGCGAGCCCAAAGGGACTTCCGCCGAAGAGGCTGCACTCGAAGAAAGCTACAAACACCTCTGCACACTCCGCGACGAGGTTATCGAAATGGGCGTTCTTCCTCCCGTAGCCAAATGGCACGACCTCAACCCCAACATCAACTAATTAGCTGACATAACCTATCCCGAAGCCCGACGGACGCCCTCCGCCGGGCTTCGTCGCCTCTCGCCTGCTCATTTACATCTGAATTTTTCTTAAAAAAGTACCTAAATTTCCTGAACCCCTGTTTTGGGCTTGGCCGGACGGCCTCGCTTGGCAGATATCGGCTTTGCTTTGGATGTGTATAATGGGGCGCATCCCGATGGGATATCGAAGC
>CAYNSG010000142.1:0-6535 GCA_964399885.1 uncultured Bacteroides sp. | reverse complement strand
AGGGCGGCCGGGGGATTAGGGCGGCGGGGAGAGGGCGATTAGGGGAGGAGGGCGGCGAGGGAGGGGATGATGTCGGGGCGGACGACGGCGTCGTCGGCGTCGGTCCAGCCTTTGCCTTTGAGCCAGGCGGTGCGGCAGCCGATAGATTCGGCGGGGAGGATATCCTTGGTCAGGGAGTCGCCTACGACGAGCACCTCGGCGGGCTTTAATGGGGGCTCGCCGACGAACTCTGCGAGGGCTTTGACGCCAAGTTCGAAGATGGCGGGGTTGGGCTTGCGGACGCCTACGACGGCGCTCTCGATGACTGTGCGGAAGTAGCGCGAGAGTCCGAAGTCGGCGATGACATAGTCGATGTTGCCGTAGAAGTTGCTGACAAGAACCATCGGGTAGCGGGCGGCGAGGGCTGCGAGCGTCGGGCGCGCATCTTCGATGGCGTTGCGGGCGGCGCCGTAGCAGTAGTCGGCAATCGCGGGCGCTAACTGCTCGGCTGCGGCGCTGTCGAGATGGCCTCCGGCGACAAGAAATGCCAACTCTTCGCGGATTTTGGCGAGCATCAGTGCGCGGAAGGTGAACGTTGGCTGCACCACAGGGTGGGTGGCGAGATAGCGCTCAGCGTGGACGTAGGCGTCGCGAAACGCGGGCTTCGAAACGTCGGCATGTGCGGCGAGATAGCCGTCGTAGATAATCTCGCTCCAGTGAGTACCGCGGCTGTCGATAGTGCCGCCATAGTCGAATATGATGCCTCTGACGCCGTCAAGAAGCTTTCGCGGTGTATTTTCCATCTCTGAGGTCGGTTATGAATTGTTGGCAGATATGCTCGTGGCGGTTAACCATGTAGATGAGCAGCCCGTTGAGGACAGTCAGCTCGAAGGCGAAGTAGATCCAAGGCATGCGCATGAAGAGAGCCGTGAAGAGTGCGATAGTTCGCCAATTGAACGACAGGATGTTGGTGTATTTCATCAGTGGCAGGCTTGCGCGGCGGAAATCGTGGCGGAAGTTTTCGGGGATTCGTCCGTCAGGGAAGCAGCGGCGCAGTTCGACTCGCAGCTGCTGCATAGAGCGGGAGAACACCTCCTGGTTGGCGGTGTAGTTGGCGTAGAAGTAGAGCGTCAGCTTTTTCCAGACGTTTCCGCGCCAGGGGAGCTCGCGGAAGCGTGCGCGTAGGTCGTCGCACGTGTCGAGCTCCGAGCCCTCCTCGCCTTTGAGGAAATAGAGGTGGAATTGGCGGTAATAGTCGGCCATGGCGGCTTGCTTGGCGTGGCACAGACCGGTGACGACGGCGATGTGCCAAATCAGCCATGGGTGGGCCATGAAGACGGTAGAGGTGACGTTCTCGCGCAGGCAGATGGCGATGTAGATTGTCAGAAACCAAATGTCGCCGCTGAGGCCGTCGAGTATGCGCCCCAGGCGGGAGTATTGGTGAGTCATGCGCGCCAGCTGGCCGTCGGCGCTGTCGAACGAGTTGGCCCAAACGAGGAGCAGCATTCCGATGACGTTGAGCCAGATGTTGTTGAAGTAGAACATCACTCCGGCGGCGATGCCGAGGAAAATCGAGGCGATCGTGATGGCGTTGGGGGTGACGCCTAGGCGCGCGGCAAGTCGAGCCCAGAGGTAGCCTATCGGGCGGTAGAATGCCAGGTCGATATGCTCCTCGGTGTCGAGCGATTTGAGCGAATCGCGGTAGGATGGTTTGGCTTCTGACGACATGACAACTGAACGATGGTTTACTTATTAGCGCGCAGGGCGTAGGTGCGCTCGCGGAGGAATTTTCCGAGCTCGATGGCCGACTCCTTGTGAGCGGCCTGCTCCTCGACCGAAATAGGCTGACCTACAGAGATGTGCATCGTCGAGCCGACTTTGCGGAACACCTCGGCCGGCAGTCGCAGCGAGCGTGCGGGCCAGCAAGCGTGGCCGAGGAAGTTGCACCACCAGCTGTTGCCGCCATGGAAGAAAATCGGGATTACCGGGGCGTTTGCACGGTAGATTATCTGGAGTACGGACTCCTGCCAGGGGCGGTCGACGAGATGGCCGTGCCAGTCGGTTTTGCTCATAGCTCCGGCGGGGAAGAAGCCCACGGGCTCGCCGTCGCGCAGCTGGCGCAACGCCTGGCGGATGCCGGCAACGGAGACGGCACGCTTTGCCGGGTCGTTCGATGCCCAGGCGTCGACGGCGATGAAGTTGGGGCGCATGGCCGTTATCTGGTTGAGCATCATGTTGACCATCACCTTAAACTGCGGGCGGCGCGAGCCGATGATGTAGATGAGGGCAATGCCGTCGAGGGCGCCGTAGGGGTGGTTGCTGACGGTTATGAACGGACCCTCGGGGAGATTGTTGAGAACGTCCTCGCCGTCGATGCGCAGCTTCATTTTGAACTCCTCGAAGAGCAGACGCCGGGTGAATTCCGGTCCGGGGGTGTCGCAACATTTGGCATGAACGGCATTAACCTTGTCGACCGACAGGAAATGTAGCAGCCAGTTGACGAGCTTCGGGTGTCCGTCGAGCTTGGGGACCATTCGGCGGATGTCGTCGTAGTTAAGGACGTCGGGGCGTATCTGATAATCAGGAGTTTCCATAATTAGCGTTTGTTGTGTGGAGTTATATAACGAGTGTAGGCATCGACAAACCGCTCGACGGCCGGGATGCGCATCAATATATATTCAAACAATCCGAAGCCGAAAAAGGCGCAAATGATTCCGCCGATAACGTCGATCAGATAATGGTGGGATGTGTAGACAGCCGTAGCCCAGATGCCGAGAGTGACCACTGCGAGCACCACGCGCCAGGCTATCGGCGAGCGGTAGCGCACGGCATAAATCAGTGCCACGAGCGTATAGGCCGAATGGAGCGACGGCAGGGCGGCAAAGACGTTGGAGTTGCGCGCATAGAGGGCGTTGAAGATTCCCAGTCCGGTCATTTGATCGAATGCGCCGAGGCCGGCCACGGAGCCGGGAGTGCCGGGCACGGCTTCAAAGCCATGCATGGCCACATACCATGGCGGCGCTGCGGGGTGGATATAGTAGCCGGCAAAGCCAATCAGATTGACCAGGAGGAAAACGATTGAGAAATGCAGGTACTGGTTGCGGCGACCGGAGAAGTAGAGCCAGAGACCGAAGATAATCGGCAGCGGCACCCAGCAGAGGTAGAACACGCCGGCAAAGAAATCGGCTACGGAGTTGGTGTGGAGGGCGAAAAACTCGTTGGGAGTCAGTCGGCCCAGGGCGGTGTTGATTCCGAAGAGCGACTTTTCGGCCGAATATAGCCCAATGGTGTCGACGGGGTTCACCTCATAGTTTGGCAGGAGGTTCATCCAGTCGTAGCTGATGCCGAAGATGAAGAACGGCGCGAGCGCCACAATCAGGCGGCGGGTAGTCGACGTGGCGAAAAACAGCACGGCGAGCAGCACGGCCATCACCAGATGCTCTCCGCGGAATCCGATATAGAGAGCAGTGACGGCGAGCCATAGCGCCAGCGCGGCAACGCAGACGACCGACTCGGCGACCGTGGGGATGTTGAAACGTCGGGCGGCGGTGGTCATTTGAATTTCTTCAGTTCGCGACGGCAATGGTTGATGCGGGCAAATGCCGTGAGATTGGCAAAGACGGCGATGATGCCCATGGCGACGATGAGAATCATGTCGGGCTCAAATGCCGTGAGCCCTGCCTGGCCGCAGATGCCGGTGGCGAGAGTGGCGAGCGAGGTTACGACCACTCGCTCGGGACGCTGCATGAATCCCATTTTGCACTCAATTCCGAGGCCTTCGGCACGAGCGCGGACGTAGCTGACCATGATGCTGCCGATAAGCGCAACAAACGCGATGACGGCGCCGAAGAAATAGCCGGTTTGAATCAGATAGTAAGCGATGCCGCCGAGGGTCACGAGCTCGCAGTAGCGGTCGAGGACGCTGTCGTACATAGCTCCAAACGTCGAAGCCATGCCGCCGAGGCGGGCAACCTGGCCGTCGAGCATGTCGAACAGCGAGAAACCGATAATCAGAGCTCCGGCGAGAGTCACCAGGCCGTAGTGGAGCACTCCGGTGTGGGTGAACTCATATCCGGCGAGGACAATCACAACAGCGGCGGCTACGTTGCCGAGGAATCCGATGGTTGTCACCGCGTTAGGGGTGACTCCCAAGCGAATAAGCAGTCGGACGAAAGGATTTATAACGCGATAGATACCTTGCTGGAGCGAATCGCGTTGCTGTTTTGATTTCTGTTTGATATTCATAATCATTTATGTTTGAAGCGCAGAACGTTCATGATGCTTTCTGCGGTTGAGTCGAAACGGGTTGGGCGATAGACGAAGTAGCGCTGCAGGACGAAGTTCCAGAACCAGGAAACCATCAGCGATACGAACAGACGGGCGGCGGCATAGTAGCCGTCGGGCTTGAAGCCGATAGTTTCGAGCCAATGCCAGCCGTCGATGAGCGAGTAGATGAGCTGAGTTCCGGCAGAGTTGAGGAGGATGCTTCCGAACCAAACCATCATATATTTGATGATTACTGCGCGCCAGCTTACTCCCCGGGCGTGGAACGTGAAGCGATAGTTGATAATGCAGTTGACGATTCCGCCGGCAATGGCTCCGAGAGCGGTCGACAACCATGGCTCCAGACCAATCCATGCGAAGAGCATGAAACCGATGCCGAGGTCGATCCACGAGGCGGTTTGCGACGACATTACTGAGCGCAGGAACGTGAAAATCAGCGAGTCGCTTTTCATCACTTTCGAGACGGCGCGATGAGACAAGCCTTCGCGGTGTTGGGGCAGCTCGGGCGTTGTGGCGGTATTCTCGTCGATAGGATTACTCATAGGATGAAATGATTGAGAACAAGAAGAATAACAACGGCATAGACGCCCGAAAGGATATCGTCGGCCATCATGCCGTAGCCTCGGGGAAGGCGCTCCATTGAGCGGATGCCGAGGGGCTTGAAGATGTCGAAGAAGCGGAAGAGCGCGAGCGAGAGGAGAATCTCCCACCAGGGGCAGAAAGGAGCTACGGGAAGCAGTGAAATCCACTGTCCGACGGTTTCGTCGACGCAGGCGATAACGGGATCCTTGCCCCAGTAGCGCTCGCTGACCGAGCTTGCCCACGTGCCGGCGACGGTGAACACTACGACGGCTGCGGCCGTCACGACGAGCGTAATCGTCGGCGACGCCCAGAGATATAGCGGCAGCCAGAGGATAATGGCGAGGATGGCGCCCCACGTGCCGGGCATGACGGGGAGAAATCCGGCGCCGAACGATGTTGCAATCAGCTTTGGAAGCAACGGGAATTTGTCGGCTGATTTAGTTGTTTCGCAGTTCATTGCTGATTGGTTTTAGATTTTTCGATATGTTTTTTGGCCATTGAGAGAATCACTTTGGCTATTTGTGGCGCAGCCTGGTTGCGGCAGGGCGCGAAGCTTGGCCAGTCGTTGAAGTCGATGATTTGCATGTTGCCTTGGGCATCGACGATGCAGTCGCCACCGTAGATTTTCACGTCGAGCACATCGGCGGCGCGGCGGCAGATGGCCTTGAACGCCTCCTCGTCGAAATGCGTGCCTTTTTCTACGCCGTTGATAGCCTCCATGCCGTATTTCGAATGGTGGTCGGTGAAGGGGCAGAACCAGTAGAAGAACGGCGAACCAACTATCCCATAGAACTTTATCAGGTCGCCTTCGAGGTGGCGGTTGATAACGGCGCGTTTGATTCCGCGGAGAAAATACTCCTGCAGAACCTCTTGAGCCTCTTCGGGATGGCGCACGTGGCTGACGTCCTCTTTGTGCAACACGTGGTAGTCGCCGCGCTTAATCCAGCAGCGGGTGAAACCGGCGCGGACGAGGCGGTCGCGCACAAACTCGTCGGTGTTGACAATCAGACTCTCGGGATAGGGGATGTTGCTGCCGATGAGTATTCGGGTCATGCGCTCGCGGATGCAGTTCTCGATGCCGTAGCCCGAGTTAATGACGAGGCGCCCTTGGTCCTCCATCTGCTGCAGGACGGCGATTGAGCGGTGCTCGCGGCACATATTGACGACGATATCTTCGTGGACTTCGCCGGCAATGAGCTGCTCTTCGTTGTAGATGTTCACTTCGCAGCCGCGCTTGCGCAGTTGGTCGGCAACAATGTTGAGAATCGCTGTGTCGTTGCCGATATGGTTGGGCGAGAATGCCCCGGAGCGTTTGACGGCTGCTATTTTAATCTCTGCCATTGTTTTCAGAGTTTTTGACGGATTGTTGGCGTAGGAAATCGTTTGCCTTGACGATGTCGGAGGCATGGTCGACGTCGAGGATTTTCGACATTGGGTAGGCTTTTACCCTCAGCCCTTCGGCGAGGAGTTGACGCTGGTAGTTGCGCATGCGCTTCGTGCCGGCGGCGCAGCATTTGCGGGCCACCTCGATGGCGCGGGGCGAGAGGGCGTAGACTCCACCGGAGATGTAGCGCGGCGAGCGGCACTCGGCGGCAGTGTCGGCAAAGGCGGTTACCATCAGGTTCTCGTCGGTGTCGACATAGAGGGGCTTTTCGTCGTCGATATAGTCGGTGACGGCCATAATGGCGTC
>CAYNSG010000141.1:0-6583 GCA_964399885.1 uncultured Bacteroides sp. | reverse complement strand
CCGAGAGATTCCGTGTTGCAAACCAAGGTTCTGCGTTCAATCCCACGGGTTATGCCAAGCGCGAAGCGCGTTTCTGCGTTTCATCAGTTCGCAAAATAGCCCTCTTACAGCTCAACGCGGGGCGGCGTCAAGAATGCCTGATGTCGCCCCGCGGGTGTGTGGTGTCGGTTGGCCTTAGAGGATGCCCTGGGCCATCATTGCACGCGCTACTTTCATGAAGCCGGCAACATTGGCGCCTTTCACATAGTTGATGTAGCCGTCGGGCTCTTTGCCGAAGAGCTCACACTGATGGTGGATCTCAGCCATGATCTCTTTGAGCTTGGCGTCGACTTCAGCTGCGCTCCACGAGAGCTTCTGCGAGTTCTGAGCCATCTCGAGTCCGGATACCGACACGCCGCCGGCGTTGGCAGCCTTGCCGGGAGCATAGAGGATGCGGGCGGCGAGGAACTCTTTGATAGCCTCGGGGGTCGATGGCATGTTGGCACCTTCGCTGACGGCGATACATTCCTGAGCGAGAAGCGCGCGGGCGTCGTCGCCGTCGATTTCGTTCTGGGTTGCCGACGGCATGGCGATGTCGCATTTAACGTGGTGCCAGGGGCGCTCGCCCTCAAAGTATTGACAGCCGTATTCTTCGGCAAACTCGCGGATGCGGCCGCGATAGATGTTTTTCAGCTTGAAGATGTAGTCGAGCTGCTCCTGAGTGATGCCGTCGGGCACGTAGATCGAGCCGTCGCTGTCGCTCATCGAAACCACTTTGGCCCCGAGCCGGAGGAGCTTCTCGGCGGTGTAGGTGGCTACGTTGCCCGAGCCGGAGATTGCTACTCGCTTATCCTTGATGTCGATTCCTTTGGTTGCGAGCATCGACTGGAGAAAGTAAACGTTGCCGTAGCCGGTGGCCTCGGGGCGGATGAGTGAACCGCCGAATTCGCGACCTTTGCCGGTGAATGTGCCGGTGTTCTCGCGGGCCATTTTCTTGTACCAGCCATACATATAGCCTACTTCGCGACCGCCCACGCCGATATCGCCGGCAGGCACGTCAGTGTCGGCGCCGATCTGGCGCCATAGCTCGGTTACAAACGCCTGGCAGAAGCGCATAACCTCCATGTCGCTCTTGCCGCGCGGCGAGAAGTCGCTGCCGCCCTTGGCACCGCCCATGGCGAGCGTCGTCAGTGAGTTCTTGAAAGTCTGCTCGAAGGCAAGGAACTTGAGGATCGAGAGGTTGACCGACGAGTGGAAGCGAATACCTCCCTTATACGGACCGATGGCGTTGTTGTGCTGGATGCGGTAGCCCATGTTGTTGCGGACACGACCCGAGTCGTCGACCCACGAAACGCGGAACGTGAAGATGCGGTCGGGTATGCAGAGACGCTCTATCAGATTGTAGCGTTCAAACTCCGGATACTCGTTGTAGGTATCCTCGATTGAGGTGATTACCTCTTCAACGGCCTGGAGATACTCCGGCTCGTTGGGGAAACGGCGACGCAGGTCGTCGAGCACTTCGGTTGCTTTCATTCGTCAGTGATTATGATATAAGTGATATGACGTTAAGTGACTGTTCGTGTAAAACAACTGGCAATTTGCCGCTGATTTGTTTGATTTGGTTGCAAAGTTACG
This sequence comes from uncultured Bacteroides sp., assembly GCA_964399885.1. Taxonomy (GTDB): domain Bacteria; phylum Bacteroidota; class Bacteroidia; order Bacteroidales; family Muribaculaceae; genus Paramuribaculum. The sequence goes on along the minus strand of CAYNSG010000141.1, from coordinate 4,969 downwards.
CCTTTCTGCAACTCCAACCAAATTTTAGAACAGAAATCTTCAAAAGAAGCTCCTTTTTGCTCGAAATTTTTCAAAAATACTGCCCGCCGCCCGCCAAATCCGCCCTCGCCGCCGGCATAACCGCCCCTTAGCCCGCCAAATCCGCTCCCGCCTGCCGCGCAAATCCCCTCTCTCCGCTGGCAAATTCGCCCCTTAGCCCGCCAAATCCACCCACTCCGCCGGCGAATCCGCCCACCGCTCCCGTCAATTCGTCAACTTGTCAAAATGTCAACTTTTCAATTTGTCAATTTGACAATTTGTCAATCCCCCCTCAAAATAGAAACCGCAGTTTCCGAAACCGCCGTTTCTATTTCCAGCCAAAATCACATATCCTCCATGTCAATCCCGCGGATATCAATCTTATACCCTTTTAGCCAATCGATCTGCCGAACCACAACTTGCGCTTTTTGCTCGAGCTGCTCGAAGTTGATATTCTTCCGCCGGCGTTTAATCTCTACTATTTCTGCGGTTTTATCTATTTCATTGCCCGCAATCATATCAACCTCATTCTCGCCTTTACGGTCCCACCAGCGACCGATGAAGGTGAATTTACCTGATTCGGCAGCTTTTGCATGGAAATATCGTTCGAGCATATGCCCCGAGAATGTCGGATAATCTCGGCGTACGATTGTCTGCAACTGATTGTACGCGCCTATCTCAATTATATGCCCATATTTAAAGAGAAACCGAAACCAGAAGGTGCAGAAATTATCATGGATTTGATAAATTGCATTCTTACTCAATGGCTTTGCACCTAAAGGAATCTCCTTGCGAATAATTCCGTAGTCATCCTCCAGACGCGTGAGATAGCCACTTATCTCACGATCTATCAACGACTCAATCTCGCTCCGGCGAGTATGGCCTGATGCAATAGCAGAGAGTATCGAGAAATAGGTGTCGTAGTCTTTACCAAATTCCTCGACAAGTATCGAGCGGCCCTCGTTAATAAAAATCGAATCAGAGCTTATCATACTATCAATCATAGCATCTGCCGTTAACGCATGATCTTCAACAAGCAACTGAACATATTTAGCAACGCCACCCGTGAAAGAATATAGCGCTAGCAAATCCTCTTGGCTATAACCGGGCGAGTAATCCTCCAGAATCTCTTTCAACACCGATGGTTTGAAAGCACGAATGTGCATGAAGCGGTTCTGTCGATTATATAACGGCTCCTTGGAATCGCGGAATATCTTCACCATCATCGTGTAGACCGAACCGCACACAACGAGATTAATTTTAGCTGCGTCGTGGTTCAAATCCCATATTTTCTGCATATCGCTGAAAACTGCCGGATTTATCTTGGCGAAGTTTTGAAATTCGTCGATAAACAAGGTGAAGCTCCTCTCTTTTGCCAGATTAATAACAAAATCAAACAGTTCGGCAAAGCTTCCCGGCGTACCGCCCAATTTCACATCCAACTTCGCCTCTACCTCACGTCTAAACTCTTCGCAAAGAAGACTCTCTGCTTTGCGACCAACAAAGAAGTAGAGCATCGGCGAATCCTCGTAAGCTTTAAGCACTAGTGATGTCTTCCCAATTCGGCGTCGACCTGTAATGACGGTAAACTGGGCATTTTCAGACGCATAATCGCGTATTTTTCGAAGAGTTGCAATCTCCTCAGTTCTATCGTAGAATTTCATAATTCAAAATAGAAACTCTGGTTTCCGAAACGGTGGTTTCTATTTGCAAAGTTACACTATAATTTTCATACGACCAAAACTTAGGGAAAATAAACTTAAACACAAACTAAAGCCCTCCCCCTCTCTGCTCCGGCAGTCACGTGTTTTTTTTTCGAGGGAGCAAAGCGACCGCTTCTGCGTTCTAATTCCCGGGCATTAATAGATTCTGCGTCTATTTTGCGGTTTCTGCCAAGCGCGAAGCGCGTTTCTGCGTTTCCTTTTGCCCGAAAATATGCCAGAAAAACCGAAAAACCGCAAACCCGAAAACTGCCCGCTAAACAGAAAACTCGCTCGATGCCCGCCCGGCTGTTGCCGTTCTGAGGAAAAGTGAGTAAATTTGCAGAGGAATATGAACGACACACTGCGCAAGATAATCCACGTTGACATGGACGCCTTTTTCGCCGCCGTTGAGCAGCGCGACCATCCCGAGCTCCGGGGTGTGCCTATTGCTGTGGGCTCAGAGGAGGAGCGCGGCGTCGTCGCCACGGCGAGCTACGAGGCGCGCCGCTTCGGCGTCCACTCGGCAATGTCGAGCACCATGGCGCGACGGCTCTGCCCAGACCTGGTGTTCGTCCATGGCGACATGCATAAATATAAAGAGGTGTCGGCGCAGGTCCACGAAGTGTTCCACCGCTACACCGACGTGGTCGAACCGCTCTCGATCGACGAGGCTTTTCTCGACGTCACCGAAAACAAGCCCGGCATAGAACTCGCCGTCGATATTGCCAAGCGGATAAAGGCGGAGATTCGCGAGGCCACGGGGCTCGTGGCATCGGCGGGCGTCTCCTACAACAAATTCCTCGCTAAAATTGCCTCCGACTGGCGTAAGCCCGACGGACTCTGCACAATCCACCCCGACCGCGCCCTCGATTTCATCGCTGCGCTCCCCATCGAGAGTTTCTGGGGAGTCGGACCGGTGACCGCCAAGCGAATGCACTCGCTCGGCATCCACACCGGCAGCGACCTTCGTGCATGGCCCCGCCCGATGCTCGTAAACGTCTTTGGCAAAGCAGGATATATCTACTACGATTTTGCCCGCGGCATCGACAATCGCCCCGTTGAGGTGAGCCGCGAACTAAAATCAATCGGCTTCGAGCACACCCTCGACCACGATATCCACACATGGCAAGAAATTGACAGCCACCTGATTATCTCGGCCGCCGAACTCGCCTCGCGCATAGGCCGCAAAGAGTTCCGCGGAAAAACGCTGACGCTAAAGGTTAAGTTCCACGATTTCACGCTTATAAGCCGCAGCTTCACGGCCGAGAAAGCCTACGTCGACGAGCAAACAATCCTCGACGACGCGCGCCGGCTCATGCAGAGCGTCGACTACGACGTGCGCCCCGTGCGCCTTATCGGCCTGTCGGTCTCCAACCCTCAGATCGACGGTCCCGAGGTTTGGCGTCAGCTTTTTATAAATTTCGACGAGGACGCCAACGGTTGATTCCAGCTGTTGATTACGGCGGCAATCTCGCGGGCGGCTGCAACGTCGGCAGGCGCACCGATGGGCAAACTTACTATCTGACGGGCAAGCGATTCCGCCACCGGCAGCGGCCGCGACGCCGAGCCCGGAAACGGCGGTTGGCAATGGACCGGAACGGGATAGTGAATATCGGTCGCCACTCCCCTTTCGGCCAGATAATTCCGAAAATCATCGCGCTGCTCGGCGGGAACCTTCACCACATATTGATGCCAAACCATCTCGCCGGCAGGTGCGTCGACAGGCTTGACTACCAACTGATTGACAATCTCGCGGCCGTAGGTCGCCGCAACTTCGGCACGCCGCGCATTGATTTCGCCAAGGTGAGGCAGCTTTACGGCGAGTATGGCGGCCTGAATCGGGTCGAGGCGGCAGTTATACCCCTCGAGCGGATAATGATTGCGCTCCGAAGCACCATAGTTGGCGAGCCGGCGAACGGTTTCGGCTATCTCCGCATCGTCGGTCACCACGGCTCCGCCGTCGCCTAACGCTCCGAGATTTTTCGTCGGGTAGAACGACAGCGCGGCGGCCACGCCTATCTTCCCAACACCCTTTGCTCCAATCGATTGAGCTGCATCTTCAACCACAATCAACCCTCGCCGGGCAGCCAACGCCGCAAGCTGCGCGTCGGCGCATACGCGGCCGTAGAGGTCGACTGTCAAAATGGCTCGGGTGCGCTCGGTCATCGCGGCTTCGACGGTAGCGGCGCTGAGAAGCATCGTCGCCGGGTCGACGTCGGCAGCCACTGCCACCAACCCCGCCTGGCGAATAGCCAACGCCGTGGCTATAAACGTGTTAGCCGGGAATATCACCTCATCGCCGGGACGCAACCGCTTCAGCTCAACGAGCGCCCGGAGAATCAGCTTCAGCGCGTCGAGCCCGTTGCTGACCCCCACGGCATGGCGCACCGCCAGCGACGCGGCCAGCGACCGCTCGAACGCCTCGACTTCGGGTCCACCGACGTAGACGCCGCTGCCGATCACTCGCGTCGCCGCTTCGGCCATGCGCTCGGCAAACGGCTCATTCTCAGCCGCCAGCGAAAGGAATGGATATCTCTTCATCTCTTCAACATTGTTTTCGACATCGTTAAGGCGCGGAAACGCAACGGCGAGCGCACATAATCCTGCGGGTCATACTCCGTTGAGCTCATCGCCAGGCAGACCGTGCCGGGCGCAAATCGGTCGAGCTCGCGCCAGATGCCCGGCAGAATATACAGCCCCTCGTCCGGGCGTGAGAGCACTACCGCGCGGCGCCGACGTCCGTCGCTGAGAACCACGCGCAAACTTCCGGCGATGGCAACGAGCAGACGATGCTCGGCGAAGTGGGAGTGGCCGCCGCGGCGCGCCTCTGTCGGCGTAGCGTAGAGGTAATATATGCGGCGAATAGAGAACGGCACGCAGACCCCGTAGCCTCCCGCGCTCAGCTCGGTTTGCGGGATTACGACGCAATGGTCAACCGACGACGTGCAGTGGGCATTCCGCGGCGCCGGCGTCTGCTCCTGAGGCTCAGCCGCCGGATAGAGGGTGATCTGCAGCCCTGCGGCCGTCGATAGCGTTTCGCCCTCCGCCAACAGCTCGACCGCAGCGGGGTTCGCGAGAGAGATCGATGCGGCCCGGCCGTCGACCACAACCGGCCGCTCGCCCCACGTAACTACCGCAGGCACAAATGGAAACGCCTCGCTCTGCTGGATGAAGGCGAGGTTGCCGCGATGGTCGCGAATTGTCGGTATTTGCAATTGCTCCACAATAAAAAATTAAATGATAGTCCG
>CAYNSG010000140.1:0-6641 GCA_964399885.1 uncultured Bacteroides sp. | reverse complement strand
GAAAAATTTTGTGACTCCCGAAATCAAACGAAATTGATTAAGTCAAAATACATCGCACGGGTTTTTGAGTTTTTATCTTTTTCTGAGAGGAACATAAAGCCACATTTTTCATAGAAAGACACGGCCGCTCCAACATGCAATCCCGCGAGTTCTGTTCAAGGGAGCAAAGCTACCGCTTCTGCGTTCAAATTCCCTTGATTATAAATATTCTGCGTCCCTTTTGCGGGTTCTGCCCAAGCGCGAAGCGCGTTTCTGCGTTTCTATCAGCCCGCAAACATGCACCTATTCAACTTGTATGGAATAGGATAATTCTCGAAGGAATAGAAGGGTGTTGTAGATATGAGAATCGGTGGAAAAGAACCACACTACAACACCGGCTCTCCGAGCCTTAGCTGATTGAGTATCAGCACCCCACGTGAACGTGGGGTTGTCCACAACCTCGCGTCCTCCGGGCACTTTGAGTAATTCTGAGCCCCTCGTGGGAGAATCAGGGGCGTTCGGTGGCGATGACATCGAGGACGGTTTGGCCGACGGCGCGGAGGGTTGCAGGCGAGATGGCTGCCATATCGTCGTGTTCGGTGTGCCAGGTCGGGGGGAATGATCCGGTGTGGGGGTTGTTGCATTCAACGATGTCGATGCAGGGGATGCCGGCGCGGTTGATGAAGAGATGGTCGTCGACCAACGAGCCGCCTATCTCATTGTAGAATATGTGGCTGAGACCTGAGCGGGCTGCTTGCCCCCAGACTTTGTCGACAACGGCGTGGGCGTTGACGTTCGAGAAGTATTCGCGGTGGAAACGTGCGCCGGTACCGCCGACCATGTCGAGCACGATGCCGTAGCGCGGGCGGTTGGCATCGGTGTAGGGCGTGTTTTCAACCCAATATTGCGTTCCGAGACACCACGTTTCGTTGTTGTTGCCCCAGCCTTCGTTGGTGCCATAGTCCTCAGCGTCGACAAAGAGGAGGTCGATGCCAATTTCGGGGCGCCAATCCTTCAGCAGACGGGCATATTCGAGCAACACAGCCACACCGCTGGCGCCGTCGTTGGCTCCGAGCACGGGCTCAAGGCGGAGCTCCTTGTTGTTGGAATTGTCGGCCCATGGGCGCGAGTCGTAGTGGGCGGCCAGAAGCACGCGTGATATGGCTTCGGGATTATACATCGCCATGATGTTTGTTGCCGGAAGCTCGTCGCCGTTGAAGGCCGTGAGCAATGCGTTCTGCGTGATGATAGTGTCGGCCGAGGCTGAAAGGCGCTTGAGAATCCATTCGGCACAACGGCGGTGGGCCTCCGTTCCGGGCACGCGCGGACCGAACGCCACCTGCCGCGCCACGAAAGCGAAGGCCGAGTCGGCGTTGAAGCGGATTGTGTCAGCCGGAATTGATACTTCCGGCTCACTTCCCTGCTGTGTTTTTGATGTATTTCCGCACGAGCTGAGTGCTGCCAATGCTGCTAAAATCGTCACTATCAGTTTCATTGCAAGTCGTATTTGAACACGCAAAGTTACGCTTTTGTTACGGAATTATTGCAAAGCTTTGACATTTTTATCGCAATCTTTCTCTTAAAACATGTTAACGTCGCGAAATCGACTCAATGAAATAGGCTCAATTTTGCGTAACTTTGCGGAAAAGTTAAATGAGTTCTATGGAATCGACAGAAGCCGGAAAACGCATCGAGGAGCTACGCCGCGAGCTCGAGCGCCACAACCACAACTATTACGTCATGTCAGCGCCGGAGATTTCCGACCGCGAGTATGATATGATGATGAAAGAGCTGGAGGCTCTCGAGCGGGAGCATCCGGAGCACGACGACCCGCTGTCGCCCACACGGCGCGTGGGCAGCGACCTGACGAAAGGTTTCGAGCAGGCACGCCACATCTACCCGATGCTGTCGCTGGGCAACACCTACAGCGTCGGCGAGGTCGACGAATGGGTTGGCCGCACGCGCGATGCGCTTATGGGCCAAGAGGTTACGATTGTCGGCGAGATGAAGTTTGACGGCACGTCGATTTCGCTCATCTACGAGCACGGGCGTCTGGTTCGCGCCGTAACCCGCGGCGACGGCGAGAAGGGCGACGTCGTAACCGAGAACGTCAAGACTATCAAGAGCATCCCGCTGCGCCTGAGCGGTTCGGGCTGGCCTGAGCGGTTTGAAATACGCGGCGAGATTGTGCTTCCGTGGAAAGAGTTCGACCGGTTGAATGCCGAGCGCGAGTTTCAGGAAGAACCATTGTTTGCCAATCCGCGCAACGCCGCGTCGGGAACGTTGAAACTGCAGAATCCCGCCGAAGTAGGGCGCCGCGGACTCGACGCATATTTCTATTATCTGCTGAGCGACACGCTACCCGCCACGACTCACTACGACAACATGATGGAGGCGCGGCGCTGGGGCTTCAAGGTGTCGGACGCGATGACGCGGCTTCACTCGATCGAGGAGGTCGATGCCTACATACAGCACTGGGACACAGCGCGAAAAGAGCTGCCCGTGGCTACCGACGGACTGGTTTTCAAAGTCGATTCGCTGCAGCAACAGCTCAACCTGGGCTACACCGCCAAATCGCCCCGCTGGGCTATCGCATATAAATTTGCCGCCGAACGCGCCCTGACGCAGTTGAGGTTTGTTTCGTTTGAGGTTGGACGCATCGGGGTCATAACGCCGGTAGCCAATCTGGAGCCTGTACTGCTGTCGGGCACCATCGTGAAGCGCGCATCGCTCCATAACGACGACATCATCCGCTCGCTCGATATCCACGAGGGCGACATGCTCTACGTTGAGAAAGGCGGCGAGATTATCCCGAAAATCACGGGCGTCGACGTCGCAGCGCGCCGCCCGGACGCGAAGCCGATTGAGTTTGTGAAGAACTGCCCGGCGTGTGGCACACCGCTTGTGCGCGTCGAAGGCGAAGCAGCATGGATTTGCCCAAACCGCTACGGTTGCGTTCCGCAAATTACGGGCCGCGTTGAGCACTTTGTAGGCCGCCGCATGATGAATATCGACGGCATAGGCGAGGAGACGTCGGGGGCTCTATTTGAGTCCGGGCTGGTTGAAAATATTGCTGATATCTACGACCTTACGCGCGAAAAACTGATGTCGCTCGCCCGCTTCGGCGAGAAGAGCGCCGACCGAATAATGCGCGGCATCCGCGACTCGCTCAGCGTGCCGTTTGAGCGTGTGCTCTACGCGCTGTCGATTCCGTTCGTGGGCGAAACGGTAGCGAAGAAACTCGCCCGCAGCGTCCGCTCGATGGACCGGCTGATGGCTATGAGCGTCGAAGAGCTGACGGCAATTGAGGATATCGGCCCGCGAATCGCCGAGAGCATCCGCGAATATCTAAGCGCACCCGCCAACATTGAAATCATCAACCGCCTGCGTAGCGCGGGAGTGCAGATGTCAATGCCGGAAGAGAGCGACGAAAGCCGAACCGACAAACTCGCCGGTAAAACCATCGTGATCAGCGGCGTGTTCAACCGCCATTCGCGCGACGAATACAAGGAGATGATTGAGCACAACGGCGGTAAAAACTCCGGCTCGATATCGAAGAAAACCGACTTCGTGCTCGCCGGCGCCAACATGGGCCCCGCAAAACTCGAAAAAGCCCAAAAGCTCGGCGTAGCCATCATCGACGAGGACACCTTCCTCGATATGCTCGCCTGAACATGCTCACTTACCACTCTTGATGGTCACAGCATCGGCGGTTAGAAGATGGAGACGCCGAGGTCGGTGGTGAAGCGCTCGAGGGTTTCGATGCCGCGGGTGGAGTTGCCGTAGCTGTTGAGCGCCGGGCTCCAGACGGCAATGCTCAGCTTGCCGGGGATGAAGGCTACGATGCCGCCGCCTACGCCCGATTTGCCGGGCATTCCGACGCGAAAGGCGAAGTCGCCCGATTCGTCGTAGAATCCGCACGTCAGCATAATGGCGCTGAGGCGTTTGGCACGGCTGACAGTCAGCACGCGTTCGTCGTCGAACGGATTGATGCCGCGGTTAACCAGGAACAGCATCGACCGCGCCAACTCGCCGCAGCTCATCGCGATTGCGCACTGATTGCAGTAGACATCAATCAGCGAATCGACGCTCTGATGGATATTGCCGAAGCTTTTCATAAAATGCGCAAGCGCCAGGTTGCGGCTGGCATGCTCGAGTTCGCTGATAGCCACCGCCTTGTCATAGTAGATATCGTCGCTTCCGGCCACCGAGCGCACGAATTCTATTATCGCCTCCTTTGGACGCTGATAGAGGTCCATCAGACGGTCGGTGACAACCAGCGCGCCGGAGTTGATAAACGGGTTGCGCGGAATTCCGTGCTCATGTTCGAGCTGAACGAGCGAGTTGAAGGGTGTGCCCGAGGGCTCGCGACCAACATGTTGCCAGAGGTTGTGACCCATGTGGCGCACAACCATCGCGAGGGTGAACACCTTAGATATACTCTGAATGGAGAATTTTGTCTGCCAGTCGCCGACGCCGTCGGTTCGTCCGTCGGGCAACGAGATGGCTATGCCATAGCGCTCGGGGAGCACACCGACGAGAGCGGGGATATAGTCAGCCACCTTACCCTCAATCGGTTGGGCGGAGATTTCTTCGAAAATTTTGGTTATTATGCGCTTGCAGTTCTGCATATCATGAAAATTTCGCGGCCCGAACATGCGGGCAGCGAAATGTTTATAATGGGTTGGAGGTTTTATTCGGCAGCTTCTTTGGCGGGCTCGTAGAAACGCACCCAGTCGATGAGCATCTCAACGGGGTAATCCTCTGGGTTGGCAGCGCCTACCCACGAGCCTTCGATCTGCATGTCGAGCAGCAGATAGAACGGCAGCTCGGCGAAGGGGAACTGGCCGGGGATTTCGGTTTCGATGCGGGGATATGTGAAAGTCAGGACGTTGTTGACGAACAGACGAACCGAGTCGGTATACATCTCAACAGCGTAGGTGTTGTAGTCGTCGGGGTTGATAGGAGCCGTGTAGCCCGATTTGGGATTTTCTACGCCGCCCTCGTTATGAGTGTAGTAGGTGTGGAGTGTCTGATAGACGATTGTGTCGTTGCTGAGGCGCTCCATGATGTCGATTTCGCCGCCGTAGGGCCACTGTGTTGTTTTGGTCGTGTCGTTGGGGTCGGCTTGCGGAAGCATCCAGAATGCGGGCCATTCGCCCTGAGCGCCGTTGAGCTTGGCGCGAATCTCCACGCGGCCGTTGGCAAACGCCTTCTTGTCTTTAGTCCAGATGCCGCCGGTGATGTAGGGAACGGAGTCGCCAGAGCCCTCGAAGTTGACCATGCCGCGGAGCACAACGTTGCCGTCGCACATGGCGTAGAGAGTGTCGTGTTTGCTCATGTAGTTGTTCCAGTCGTGAGGACCGCGGTCGATACGACTCCAGACAGTTGTGTCGAGTTCGTCACCATCGAAGTTGTCTTCCCAGACGATTTCCCATCCTTCGGGAACGTCGGCCGGGGTAGTGTCGGCAGTTTTCGTTTCGCATGAAACGGCCAACAGGGTTGCTGCGAGCAGCGATGCTGCGGCAGGCAGAGCCATCAGTTTGTTCATTTGTTTGTTGGGTAAGTTTAAGGTGAATAATTTGTGGTGAATATTCTTCGCAAAGGTAGGGAAACAAAACCGAATAATCAACTTTTTCGCTCCTTTCTTGTTTTTTTAGCAAAGGGAATATTCCCGAACCTTAAAAACAGAAACGTTATGACTTACCAAGACGCAACGAAAGCCAGCAGAGTAGTGCTCATAGAATTTTACGCCACATGGTGTCCTCACTGCCACCACATGATGCCTATCGTAGAGCAGGTAAAGGAGCTCCTCGACGGTCGTGCAACCGTAACTCAGCTCGACATTGACCGCAACGAATCGGCAGCCGATTATGCTCAGGTTCAGTCCGTGCCGACGTTCATCATCTACGTCGACGGCGAAGAACAGTGGCGCCAGAGCGGCGAGATGGACGGCGAAGTGCTCCTCAACAAGGTTGAAAGTTACATCTAAACGCTGATAACCATGACGATTGCAACGCCCAACATACTATCTGATTTCCTCGCGGCACTCGGTGTGCGCCACACTCAACAGTGGACCGCCAAAGCCGTCAAATCGATGTCGTTCCCGACGCTTTTCGGACTGTCGAAACTGCTGCAGCAATGTGGCGTGGCGACTCAGGGCGTGCGCCTCGGAGTGAAGAGTGAGATTAATCAGCTCCCGACGCATTTCATCGCCCACACTCCGGGAGGGTTTGTAATCGTCAGCAAAATCGGCAACGACACCGTCAGCTATCAGACTCAGGGTGTCAACGAAAAAATCGACCGGCAAGAATTCATCGAGGCATGGGATGGCGTAGCTCTGCTCGCCCGCCCAATGCCCGATGCTGCCGAGCCCGATTACACCAAGCACCACGTCATCGAAGTTGCCAACATCGTGAAGCGATGGATGCTGTGGATTTTGGCTATCGCGCTGTTTGCCTACCTGTTTATCAGCAACGGGCTTTACAAGCAGTGGTCGACGATTCTGATAACCATCTTCGACCTCGGCGGACTTTGGCTGACCTATATGCTCGTCCAGAAGTTGCTCCATATAAAAAACGCTGCTGCCGACCGCGTCTGCGGCGTGCTGCAAGCGGGCGGTTGCGACAACATCCTGGAGATGAAAGCGTCGAAATTCTTCG
>CAYNSG010000139.1:0-6833 GCA_964399885.1 uncultured Bacteroides sp. | reverse complement strand
ATTCTATTGAGTTACATAATAGCCCGCAAAGTTAGCGAAAATCAACCAAATAACCCAATCCACCCTCTTTCAGAGATCTCTGAGATCTCTGAGTTCTCTGAGTAAGCTCCCTGCCCCCCTATCAACAAAAATGTCGGAGCCTTGCGGCCCCGACACCTTATATATTATATCTAATCGTCGCGGCGATTAGATATCCTTCCAGTAGTTGGCTTTATCCTCGTAGCTCTGACCGAGGCGGTAGTAGAGGCGATAGAGGATGTTAGGAATCTGAGTGAGGTTCTCCTCGTCGAGGCCATAAGCTTTTTCGAAGAGCTCCGCAGCCTCGAGAAGGCGGGGTTTAACCTGTGCGTCGCGCTCGTCGGCATTTTCAATCTGCTCGTCGAGAGTTACGCCCTGGTTGTAGATCATACGAGCTTTGTCGTAGTAGTTCTTGCCCTGCTCGGGGTCGAGCTCTATAGCTTTGTTGAAGCAATCGATAGCAGCTTCGGGTTTGTTCTGCTGCTCGTAAACGATGCCGAGGATATTATAGAGCTGGCCTTTGATAGCCTGGTCGTCGGTCGAGGCGATAGCCTGCTGGCAGAGGTCTTCGCAGCCTGCATAATCCTCTTTCTGAAGACGTTCGTTGATCATCTGGCCGATGAACTGGATGTTCTGAGTACCGTAGAGCTCATAGCCTTTGTGGGCGAGCTGCATCATGGCAACAGAGTCGTCCAAGCGGCGAGCTGCCTCGACACCATAAACATAAACGTCGATGTTCTTGTAGCCGGTTTTCTCAATCTGCTCAACCTTTGCAAGAGCCTCAGCGTTCATATCGCACGAGAGGGCTGCGAGCAGCTGATAGTACATCATGTTGCCAACGATTGTGTCGGGGTCTCCCTCGAATGTATCCTTGCCCAGAAGGGGGTTCTGGGGAAGTTTCACATAGATTTCCCAAGCGTCGTAAGCGCCCTTGAAGTCCTGAGCCTCGAAGAGGAACACGCCTGCATTTTTCAGATGAGCATAGTTGCCCTTGAGGGTCTTGTTTATCTCCTTGGTGTATTTAGGCTTAACTTTGCCTTTTTCGTCGGGTTGCTGGTCGAGAGGAATTGCGGTGAAGTAGCAGCCGTAGCCATTAATCATAGCCTGGCCGGCAGTTTTCTTGCCGTTAGCGTCGAGAGCGTTGCCGATCTGCTCCTGGAGATAGAGCTGGTCGTAGAGACCAAAGTTAGCCTTACCGGCGAGATACCAGGGCTGAGCGAGGTTCATCGTCGAGGGGTCGGTGAGAGCGGGCTGAATCTGTTTAGTGATAGCCTCATAGTCGGGATTGCTTTCTTTCAGGGCATGCTCAACGTCCTTGACGAGATTTGCCTGAGCGGAAGCTGCGATGCCTACAGCAAGGCAAACTCCCAGAATACAGAACTTTTTCATAATTCGTGAGGGTTATGTTTTGGTTATTAGTAATTTTCTTCGGTTTCTTCAGCCTCGTCGTCGGCCTCATCGAGTTCTTCGGGCTCATCAACGGGCTCATCAACGGTGAGTTCTTCGACCATTTCGTCGACTACGGACTCAACTGCCTCAACCTGATTTTCAACAACCTCGGTTTCAGCCTTCTCTTCGGGGTCGGTCGGAACGCAGCAGACCGATGCTATCGCGTCGCCACGCTTTTCGAGGTTAATCAAGCGAACTCCTTGAGTGAATCGGCCCTGACGGCGGATGTCGGCAACGCGGATGCGCAGAACGATGCCGCTACGGTTGATTATCATCAGGTCGTCTTCATCATTAACGCTGCAGATTGCCACAAGTTTTCCGGTTTTCTCCGTCACATTGAGTGTGCGGACGCCTTTACCGCCGCGGTTCGTCACGCGATAGACCGCCACGCGCTGCATCTCGCCGTCGATTTCAACCTCCGTGTCGAGCGGCGTGCGCTTGCCGTAGCCGTTCTCCGAGATTACCATGATGTCGTTCTGAGTGTCGGCTGCCATGCAGACCATTCCAACGACGCAATCATCGTCGCCGTCGAGCGTCATGCCGCGAACGCCGGTCGAAACGCGGCCCATCTCGCGGACTTTGCTCTCATTGAAGCGAATGGCGCGACCGTCGCGGTTAGCCAGAACGATTTCCGATTTGCCGTCGGTCAGCTCAACGCCGATAAGCTCGTCGCCTTCGCGAATCACGATAGCATTGACGCCCATCGCACGCGGACGCGAGTAAGCCTCGAGGCTTGTTTTCTTCACTACGCCGCGCTTCGTGGCGAACACCAGATTGTGGGTGCTGACAAACTCCTTGTCGGTCAGATTTCTGACTTTGATAAAGGCGCTGACTTTCTCGCCCGGCTCAATCGAGAGCAGGTTTTGGATTGCTCGACCTTTGGCGTTTTTCGCTGCTTCGGGAAGGTCGTAAACCTTCATCCAATAGCAACGGCCGCGGTTGGTGAAGAAGAGCATATAGTTGTGCATCGAAGCCTGATAGATATGCTCGATGAAGTCTTTGTCGCGGGTGACGCTGCCGCGTGCGCCGAGGCCGCCACGCTTCTGCGCGCGGAATTCGGCAAGCGATGTGCGCTTGATATATCCGAGGTGGGAGATGGTGATAACCATATCGTCGTCGGCGACCTCCTCTTCGGGGTTGTAGGTTCCCGAAAGTTTGGGGTCGATGACCGTGCGGCGTTTGTCGCCATATTTGTCGCGAATCTCCTCGAGCTCGGAGCGGATAAGGTTGCGGCAGACGGTCTCGTCGTTGAGAATCTCCTCGAGGCGACGAATCTCGGCCATAACCTCGTCGTAGTTCTCGCGGAGCTTGTCCTGCTCCAGTCCGGTCAGCTGCTTGAGTCGCATCTCGACGATGGCGGCGGTCTGTGCGTCGGTCAGTCCGAAACGCTCGGTAAGTTTGGCGCGAGCATCTTCAGTCGACGACGACCCGCGGATAATCTTGATAACCTCGTCGATGTTCTGCGAGGCGATAATCAAGCCCTCGAGGATGTGAGCGCGCTCGCGAGCTTTTGCCAGCTCGAAGTTTGTGCGGCGGATAACCACTTCGTGGCGGTGCTTGACAAACGACTGAAGAATCTCCTTGAGGTTCAACGTGCGGGGACGTCCGTCGACGAGAGCCACGCTGTTGACACTGAACGACGACTGCATCTGCGTAAGCTTGTAGAGCTTCGTCAGCACGACGTTGGCGTTTGCATCGCTCTTGAGCTTGATGACGATGCGCATTCCCTTGTAGTTGGTCTCGTCGTTGATGTCGGCGATGCCGTCGATTTTCTTCTCGTTGACCAGGTCGGCGATATATTTTATCAGCAACGCCTTATTGACGTTGTAGGGAATCTCGTGAACGATGATGTTCTGATGGTTGGCCTCATTCTCGATATCGGCGTTGGCGCGGATGATGATGCGGCCGCGGCCTGTCGTGAAGGCGTCGCGGATGCCGGCAGTGCCGCAGATTGTGCCGCCCGTCGGGAAGTCGGGACCGGGGATAATCTCCATCAGCTCGTCGATTGTCACGTCGGGATTGTCCAACACGGCAATTGCGGCGTTGATCGACTCCGTCAGGTTGTGGGTCGGGATATTGGTTGCCATGCCGACAGCAATACCTGTGGCACCGTTGACAAGCAGGTTGGGGAAACGCGTCGGAAGCACGAGGGGCTCCTGGCGGGTGTTGTCGTAGTTGGGCTGGAAATCGACAGTGTCGCGCTCGATGTCGCTGAGCATCTCCTCGCCTAAGCGGCGCAGGCGAACTTCCGTGTAACGCATGGCTGCGGGGCTGTCGCCGTCGACCGAGCCGAAGTTTCCGTGGCCGTCGACGAGAGTGTAGCGCATAGCCCATTCCTGAGCCAGGCGCACAACCGTGCCGTAGATTGATGAGTCGCCGTGGGGGTGATATTTACCCATAACCTCGCCGACGCAGTTTGCTGATTTCTTGTATGCGTTATTGGAGGTGTTTCCCATCTCGTTCATGCCGAAAAGCACACGACGATGCACCGGTTTCAAGCCGTCGCGAACGTCGGGAAGTGCTCGCGACACGATGACCGACATAGAGTAGTCGATGTAGGCTGACTTCATCTCCTGCTCGATATCAATCCGGCGGATGCGATCCTCCTTTATGATTTCTTCATCTTCTTCTGCCATAGTGAGAAATTGACTTCTGAATTTTATAGTGAGAAATTGAATTCCGAATTATATCTGATATAATGACTTATTACAACTTTTTGGGCGCCCGTTGAGCACAGAGCGCACGTCTGTTAAATAACATACAAAGGTAGGAATTTTTTTTGACAAACAACCAATTTTCACAAAAGAATCTGAGAAATCTGCAGCTAAACGCACTGTTTAATGTGGAGATATTCAGCTAAAGGCTCGACATAGGAACACGACAAGTCGGCTCCGACAATTGCCGAAGCCGACTTTTGACTGTTTCAGGCTCAATGCCTTTTTAACTCTTTCGCTCGCCTCCGGTAGTTTTACTTGATGCCGGAGTGATGGCCATTTGGCGCCTGATTAAGAATCTAAAAATTATAGCTTACACCCGCCATGAAGTTTCGCGGCTTGCCGAGGCGAGTAGATGCTATGAAATAGTGGTTGTTAAACACATTATTGACAAGCAACGACAGCGTCACGTGACTCTTCACAGTGTAATAGAGTCCGGCATCAACGAGGAAATGTGATGGGTCGTAAGTGTTGTTGGTAACATTGGTATAGATGCGATCTGTGAAATTACCGCTCACATGAACCGACAGACTCTCAAGAGCGCCCGACGGCACGGTATAGTCAGCCATCACATAAAATGTGGTGCGGGGCACATTGGTGGCTCGCAGATTTATTTGACCATTTTCGTCAAGAGTTACCCATGAAAGGCCTTGTGCCCAATCCATGTCGGAGGCTCTGCGGCGGTAGTCGGCCCAACCCATACCGGCAGCAATGTCGAGTGTTGACCATGGGTGAACGGTTACATCGATATCAAAACCTCTTGAGTCGTATTTTCCCACCTGTGCCTGAACTGTTTTTTCAACTTGCACTCCGTCAACCTCAACCGGCATCTTACCGATATTGGTAACTACATTACGTCTGTTTGAGATATAAACACTTGCATTAACGTCAAACCATTTATTTTCATATCGAGCTCCGAGTTCAAACTGGTGACCGGTTTCGGGTCGATAAACCTCGCCTCCATCCATCGACGGGAAAAACTCCTTGCCGTTTCGGTCGTAATAAACATAATTGGCGTTATAGAATGTGTTATATGGCTTAAAGAAAGAGGAAGCCGATGCGAAAATAGATACGCTGGGGATTGGAAGATAGACAGCACCGGCCTGATAAGTGAATGCCGATGTCGTTACCTTATTCCAGGGAGTGCGGTCTGCTTTGTTGTAGTGCTGTGTGCCATCTGAAACAGTTGCGGTTGCACGTCGATAAGAGTAATCGTCGAATCGCAGACTGAGCATCCCCTTCCAGTGATCGCCAAAATCAGCTACATCTCTCAAGTATAATCCATTTGTTGTGTAGCGGGTAATGTTTGCCGCTGATATTTTGCAGTTCCACCAATCACGAACATAGTGAGGATTCTCAACCGATATAATCTCACCCACTCCGGGGCCCCATACGTCGTCGGAGTTGTACCCATTGTATTGCGTGAAATTGAAGTAGTTGAAGTTCCAGCCAAAAGTGTAGTTATGTTTAACAAAGCCGGTCTTGATTGCACCGGTTAATTCCAAAACATTACCTATGGTTTTATGATCAGGATTGAAGTTAAGCGGGGTGCCGCTACGCATCTCGTCAAGATTTGTATAATATGTAGTTCCGCGGTTGGTGTACTGATACTTATACCCTTCGGGAGTTGTCGATGTAACATAGGTCAATCCTTCGACCGAACAGTAGTCGAGATTGCTATGAGTGTAATAAAACCGCTCGCGTAGTTTGAACGCTTCAGAGAATGTGTGAGTATAGGAGGTTGACACCTCGAAAAGCCGACGGCGCATGCGATTGTTTGCGATGTCGTTGTAGACGTCCTCATAGTCGCAAAGAGGATTACGAGCACCGGCGGGGAGATACAGATTGTCTGTCCCGGTATAGTAGATGTCGGCCGGCATGGTCGGAGCTCCGCCAATGTCGGTTGTGAAAGAGTCGTCGGCTCCATTTATCTGAGCCTCCCAGAAACCATGCTTACCGATCTGCGAGTTCAGTGCGAAAAGTCCCGATAGACGGTTGGAATTCACCATTCGGTATCCATTGCCGTCTGAAGTGTAGGCTTGCGCTCGATAATGAAGCGGACCAAAGAGTTTGCCACTGAAAGCAAACGATGCGTCCTTTTGTTTCCAGCTTCCGTAGTGAATTGAACCATGAGCTGAAAACCGGTCAGTGGGCTTTTTACGCTGAATGTTTATAATGCCGCCCATGACGGCATATCCCATCAAAACAGCGCCCGGGCCTTTTAACACCTCGATGGATTCAATATCCGACAGATCGCCGAAAGGAACATTGTTGGTGTTAGCTCGCTCATCGCGGATACCATCGTAGGCGATTGCGATGTCGTTGGTTCCACGAATTGAGAAACGCTGGAACTGGCCGAGCTGATTGCCCGACATAACTACTCCGGGAAGAAACTTGACCGCATCTTCCATGTTGACGATATGTTTACGGTCAAGAGTCACGCCATCAAGGCGCGTAACTGTCATGGGGAGGTACTTCAGAGGAACGTCAAGATTCAGAAGCCCTACATTTTGCTCCTGAAGAGGACGGTGAAAACTACCCTGTACCTCAACAGTCCCAAGCTTTACCGTATCTTTCCGCTCGTCCTCAGCACGTGTGGACAGAGTGGCAGTGGCAAGTAAAGCGATAGCAATGATTGATTTTACTAACATA
>CAYNSG010000138.1:0-6845 GCA_964399885.1 uncultured Bacteroides sp. | reverse complement strand
ATTTTATAAATGATGAAATACATCCGGAGGGGATATTCACGTCCGCTGTATTGTCGGATGGAAAAATTCTTGCGGCAGAACCATCTCGCGATCAACTAATGCTATATGATAGCGACGGAAAATTATTATCCCTAATCAGAGGACCCGAATATCAATCGGAACTCAATCGCAAAAAAAGCTTTGTCACAAGAACGGTTTCAGCCGGCGATAAATTTGTGACGGCATATTCCGGAGGCTCATATACATCTGATTATCTGGGTAAGATTCTTAATGTATATCAGTTGGACGGGACATATTTAGTTTCTTTGCCTCTTGGCGTTGGGGTTATCGATATGGTTTACAACCCGGCGACCGGACGGCTATACTTCTCTCTTGATAGTGATGAGCAGTTTGCGTTTATTGAGTTTGATGATATTCTGGGGCGGGTTATCTGACGGTGCCGAGCTCGCGGATGGCTCCGGTTTCGGGGTTGAAGATTACGTAGGCGGGCTCTTTTTTGTCGGTGAAGAGGTTGGGCTCGAGTCCGAACACGACGCCTAATTGTGCCATCTCGACATTGTTGTCGTAGTAGGTTTTACCCAGAGCTGAGGCTTTGACGTTGGCTGTGCCGGGTATGCGGTAGGCAAGCCCGTTTTTGGGGAATTTCTTTTCTTCGCCTTTTTCGTTTTTGGGGAGGGTGGCGCGCTGGTCAACCTCGATGTCGATGTAAACCGGTATGCCTGAGAGGTTATCGACGTCGACCGGTCCTTCGACGGCCGACATGCGAGCTGCAACAACGTGCTGCGTCTCTTCGTCGGTGGGTATCACCGTGTAGGTTCTGACGGCTGTAGAGGTCTGAGTCGTCCCGGCAAACATGGCGGTCAGGGCGGCTTCCTGGCGGTCGATATTCTCGAGGGCGAGTTTCATCGCTGCGCCGTCGGACGGCATCTGGTCGGCGTTGCCCGAAATGATATCGTTGCGGCTCTGGCGCAGCTCGTAGATTTTGGCGGCGGCGAGTTCGGCGCGCTTCGCCGTTGAGGTTGCGCGGAGCATATCCTCAGTCATAGCCTGCGAGGCCACGGGTGTCTGCAGAATCGTCGGCTCGGCAGCGCGGGCTTTGGGTAGCTCGGGCGAGGGGAGGGGAGTGAAATTCTCGGCGTTTACGGTCAGCGGGAAATCGTGCTCGTCGATGAGCATAAAGGGCGTTGAGCCGCTTTTGAATTGCACGAGGTAGCGCTCATCCTCGTCGGCAATGCCGCGCGGATTTACGCTTACCGACTTTATAGCCCAGCTGTCGGACGGTTTGTCGATTGGCGTGATGCCGAGATATTTGCCGGCATATAGATAGAATTCGCCGGGAGTCTCGACGGTGCGTTCGGCTTCGACGGTGACATCGAGTGCCGTGAGCGGCAGGGCGTAGATAAGCCCATACTCGTTAGTTTTCGATGCCGTCAGTTTCTGGGTTGTTTGCGCCGGTGCGGTCGCAGCTGTTGCCAATATGGCTATCATGAGGATTGTTGCTTTCAAGTTCATGGGAGGAACGATTTTATAAAACGATTATCTTGTCCATTGGTTCTCTACGGGTCGCGCCGAGATGCGCTGTATGGCGACGCCGATGTTGGCGGCGATGTCGCCGGCAATGACGCTCATCTCGCCATGTTGCGACGTGGCGATTTCGCCGGCAACGCCATGGATAAACGCTCCGAGCAGTGCGCTGACTTCGGGTTTGTAGCCCTGGGCCATCAGTCCGGTGATGATTCCCGTCAGCACGTCGCCGGCGCCGCCGGTTGCCATTCCGGGAGTGCCGGAGGAGTTGAAGTAGACCATCAGGTCGGGGCGAATCAGGGCGGTGTAGTGCGATTTCAGAAGAATGAGTATCTGATTCTTGTGCGCCACCTCGATTGCTTTGAGTATGCGCGACGAGTCGGAATGATGCTCGCCAAACAGGCGGTCGAACTCGCCGGCATGGGGCGTCAGCACTGACAGCACCGGCACCTCCTTGAGTAAGCTCGGGCGTTTGGCTATGCAGTTTATGGCATCGGCGTCGAGGATTACCGGTTTCGTGCGGGTTTTCAAGAAGAGCTCGAGGGCGTTGACCGTAAGGTCGTTGGTGCCCATTCCGCAGCCGATGCCGATGGCGTTGAATCGGTCGTCGGGTTTGATTTCGCTGACAACGAGCTTATTGCCGTCGGGCGAGAACATCGCTTCGGCCACTGAGGATTGAAGCACCTCGTAGCCGCATTGCGGCGCGTGGACCGTCACCTTGCCGGCTCCGGCACGCAGCGCTCCGCGAACCATCAGCGTAGCGGCACCCATCATCCCATAGCTGCCGCCAACGAGCAGCGCCGAGCCGTAGTCGGCTTTGGTCGAGAACGGTTTGCGCGGGCGGATAAGGTCGCGAACTTCGCTGCCCTCAACCAAGTGGAAGTTTGATTTCATCTCACGGATTACTTCGGCGTTCAGACCAACGTCGATGCACTGCCACTCGCCGATAAGTTCGGCGTTGTCGCTGATAAAGAACGGAATGCGGGGGAATTGCACGGCGAGCGTTATCGTGGCGTGGATAACATCGCGGTTGATAGTGGCCGGGTTGATGTCGCCAATCAGACCCGAGGGGATGTCGAGAGCAACAATCTGCGCGCCCGACTCGTTAATGGAGCGGACGAGCTGCACAAATCCCATTGCCAACGGCTCTTTCTGCTCCGAGCCGAACAGGCCGTCGATGACAACCTGCTGCGGCGTGATTTTTGGGAAGTCGAATCGCTTGGTGATTTCGAGCAAGTCGATGTCGGGGTTCTGAGCTTGAAGCTCATCGCGTATTGCCCGGCAGTCGCGTGAGAGCAGATTCCCGCCGATATTGAAGAGAAATATCGTCAGTTTATAGCCTCGCTCGGCGAGAATCGATGCTGTGGCCAGGGCGTAGGCACCATTCGTGCCCGGACCGGCAAACACGAGCATCGGGCGCGTCGGGCGCCAGCGGGAGGTTACGACCTCGGCTGCTCCGCGCCCCATTCGTTTTATGATGTCGCGCGAATTGATGCCATCTTTCTCGATGGTTTTGCGTTCAATCACGCGTATGTCGTCGGAAGTGAAAATCTTCATTTTGGTCAAGAGTTTTTATGCATCAACCCTTAAAAGAGGTTTCAACGCACAAAGTTACATAAAAAAGGACGTTTTTTTCGCCATTCAATGCATAAAAAGGTTTGTTTTTAGTTAACTTTGCATTCTGAAAATATTGACGCCCGATTTTCTTATGAAGCAAATCTCATACAACGGGTTGACTTTTCGCCCATATATAACATCCGACGCAATCAGTCAGCGGGTCGGACAGATTGCTGATGCAATCACTGCCGACTGCAGCAAGGGAATTCCGCTGATTGTCTGCGTACTGAACGGTGCATTTCCGTTCGCCTCCGACCTTTTCCGCCGTCTCGGAGTCGACGCTGAGATAACTTTCATTCGCCTCAAAAGCTATCAAGGGACATCGTCGACCGGTGCCGTGAAAGAGATCGTAGGGCTGACGGATGACATAGAGGGACGCGATGTTATTATCGTAGAGGATATCATCGACACCGGTCGCACTATCGCCGGGCTGGTCGAAGACCTCAAGAAACGCAACCCGGCGTCGGTAAGAGTCGCCACGCTGCTTTTCAAACCCGAAACCTGCACGGCTTCGGTGGCTCCCGACTACGTTGGCTTTACCATTCCACCAAAATTCATCATCGGCTACGGACTCGATATCGACGGGCTTGCACGCAACTTGCCCGATATCTGGGTGGTCGACGAAGAGTGTAACGCATAAATCACAGCAGACCATGTTTAACATTGTAGTTTTCGGTGCCCCCGGAAGCGGTAAGGGCACTCAGAGCGAGAAACTTATCGACCGATATGGCATTCACCACATATCGACCGGCGAGTTGCTGCGCGAGCATATAAAAAACCAAACCGAACTCGGCAAGGTTGCCGACACTTACATCTCGAAAGGCCAGCTTATCCCCGACGAGCTGATGATTCAGATTCTCGCCGACGTTCTCGACACCAATCCGGCAGCTGCCGAAGGCGTGATTTTCGATGGCTTCCCCCGCACAATCCGCCAGGCTGAGGAACTCGACCGGATGCTGCAGAATCGCGGCGCCAAAGTCGACGCTGTAGTAGGGCTCGATGTCGACGACGCTGAGCTGATGGAACGCATGCTCGAGCGCGGACGACTGACCGGACGTGCCGACGACACCCCCGAAACAATCGCCAACCGCCTGAAAGTCTACCATTCGCAGACAAAGCCGCTTCGCGACTACTACACCGAGCGCGGCAACTACCACAATATCCCCGGCTCGGGAAGCATCGACGCTATCTTCGATGTGATCGCTTCGGAAATCGACCCGCTTTTCTCGAAATAAAACGGTTATAGATATACTGAGAATGCCCGGACGCTGTCGGTCGAGACATCGGTCCGGGCATTCTCTATACGGTGTGCACGCATCAGGGCTGACGCGACATTGTGAATTTATCGTCGCCGACCTCAAATTTCAGCAGGTTGGATTTGATCTTGACGTCGTCGAGGTGTTTTATGGAGAGAAAACGCGTCATGACATCGCGCTGTATGCGCTGGTGGAGCATGTTGACTATTTCGGGGCGAATCGAGTCGACCGAAGCAGTCTCGGCGCCGGTCAGAGCGTTGTCGTTGAGCGTAACTCCGTCGGGGTCGACGGTCACTTTCAGCGAGACAGGGTCGAGATTAATGGCAATCTCGTCGTCGTCGATAGCTTGCCACGTGCCTTCGGCCACAGCCGTAGCCGATGCCGTCAGGCTGTAGGGCAGCAGAAGTACGTCCTGACCTTTCACGGCTCCTGTGGCCGAAATCATGGCCTGGACGCTGAAGTCTCCGCCGTTTTTAATGTCGCCGGGAAGGAAGCTGATGATTTCAACGATAGTAGTGTTGCCGTTGATGTCGGTCGACATGGTTTTAGGAGCGCCGCTCCACGAGCCTTCGATGTTGTCGGCCAAGCGAGCTTTCGAGTCGCAGGCGGCGAGTGAGATGACCAGGGCTGCCGTCAGGGCAGAGGAGATAACTTTGTTCATAGTCGATTGTGAGAAGTTCCTATGACATTCTAACGCGAGAATGAGCGGTTTGTTTTGCAGTATCACAGAAAAAACATTACTTTTGCAAAACCAACAAAAAAACGGAACAAACAACATAAAAATTTAACTAATACCGTATGGCAACGAAACCGTTCAAATACCAGGAAATGTTTCCCATGTCGGCCGACACGACGGAGTATTATCTCCTGACGTCCGACTATGTAAAGGTGGAAAACTGGGGCGGACATGAGACCCTCGTGGTTGACCCCGAGGCTCTTACCGTGCTCGCACGCCAGGCCACACACGACAACGCTTTTATGCTCCGCCGCGAGCATAACGAGATGGTGGCCAAAATTCTTCATGACCCGGAAGCCAGCGAAAACGATAAGTTTGTTGCGCTGACTATGCTCCGCAATGCCGAGGTGGCCTCCAAAGGTCAGTTGCCATTCTGTCAGGACACCGGCACAGCCATCATCATCGGCAAGAAAGGACAAAACGTCTACACCGGCGGCGGCGACGAAGAGCGTCTCTCGAAAGGCGTTTACACAACCTACACCGAGGACAATCTCCGCTACTCGCAGAACGCACCGCTCAACATGTACGACGAAGTCAACACCGGTTGCAACCTGCCCGCGCAGATCGACCTCTATGCCGCAGACGGCGACGAATATAAATTCCTCTTCGTAGCTAAAGGTGGTGGCTCGGCCAACAAAACATATCTCTATCAGGAGACCAAGGCCCTCATCAACCCGAAGACCCTCGTGCCCTTCCTCGTTGAGAAGATGAAAACTCTCGGCACCGCCGCTTGTCCGCCTTATCATATCGCCTTCGTAATCGGTGGCACATCGGCCGAGATGAACCTCGCAACGGTCAAGAAAGCCTCCGTGAAATACTACGACAATCTGCCTACCAAAGGCAACGAACTCGGCCACGCTTTCCGCGACGTTGAGCTCGAAAAACAGCTCCTCGAGGAGGCTCACAAAATCGGTCTCGGCGCACAGTTCGGCGGCAAATATTTTGCCCACGACATACGCGTGATCCGTCTGCCGCGCCACGGCGCTTCGTGCCCCGTTGGTCTCGGCGTCAGCTGCTCGGCCGACCGCAACGTCAAAGCAAAAATCAACCGTGAAGGCCTCTGGATTGAGAAACTCGACGCTAATCCCGGCGAACTCATCCCCGAGAAATATCGCAAAGCCGGCGAAGGCGAAGTGGTGAAAATCAATCTCGACCGCCCGATGCCCGAAGTGCTCGCCGAACTTTCGAAATATCCCGTTTCGACACGCCTGTCGCTCAACGGCACGATTATCGTAGGCCGTGATATCGCTCACGCCAAAATCAAAGAGCGTCTCGACCGCGGCGAGCCGATGCCACAGTATCTCAAAGATCACCCCATCTACTATGCCGGCCCGGCCAAGACTCCTAAAGGTCTGCCCTCGGGCTCGTTCGGTCCGACAACTGCCGGCCGCATGGACTCATACGTCGACCAGTTCCAGGCCGCCGGAGGCTCGATGATTATGATTGCCAAGGGCAACCGCAGCAAGCAAGTGACCGACGCATGCCAGAAACACGGCGGTTTCTACCTCGGCTCAATCGGTGGTCCCGCAGCCATCCTCGCCCAGAACAGCATCAAGAAGGTTGAGCTCCTCGAATATCCCGAGCTCGGCATGGAAGCTATCTGGAAGATTGAAGTTGAGGACTTCCCCGCATTCATCCTCGTAGACAACAAAGGCAACGACTTCTTCACCCAGATTGCAGAGAAATGCGCAGCCTGCGCCCTGAATAAGTAA
>CAYNSG010000137.1:0-6848 GCA_964399885.1 uncultured Bacteroides sp. | reverse complement strand
CTACTAATTTAGTTTTGCTCGCCAACACAACTTTTCTCAAGAAAATCAGCCACTCCTCACAAAAATTGAGAATGACGAATATCAAAGGCAGTTTCAACGGCTCCGACATCATACGTTCATATGGTGATTTAACGAATTCTCCTGAAAACTTCGATGCATTGTTTGCTATTCATCAGGGGTTCGATTGGGAAGACAATCTTATACGCTTAGTTGAGAACACCTCAAAAATCAAACCGACAAAAACAGCTTTCCAACCCAACCAACATGAAAAAGCAAATATATTCGACTCCATCGGTTTAGCTTCAGAGTTCGTTGCTTCAAAAAATTTCAGTGCGCTGGAGAAAGAGCTGAACGACCACTGCGAAAAATGCAAGAACGAGATATTCATCGCATCACACATCGAAAACACCAACATCAGAGGGCGTCTGATAGAAAGTCTTATTACTGCCGACGATTCAGAGAGGAGACGCATCAGAGAGAACTTACGAAATCTCGAATCTGCGTTGCCCGCTTACGACACAAAGAATGGTCTCGGCGACTTCGTCAAGGAGTTTGACAACGGCGTCACTCATACCGACATCAAAACTAAAATCGTCTATCTGAATTCCAACCCTAAAGGTTATAATATCGACAAGTTTCTCCGACAAATGTCTGACGGCAAGAGCGTTTTTTTGTTCTTCTTCATAGGCGTCGATGAAAAAGGCATCTTCAAGACAATTCTTTGCTCAGTATTCCACAACAAACTAATCGACAGCACAATCACACAGTTTCATTGGACCGGCAGAAGTTCGAGAGGTGTAACGCAATTTCGCGGAATCGACATCGACGAAATGCTTAAAGATGAGAATTTTACAAATGTCATCGACAAGAAGAAAGCCAAGGATTTTCTGGAAAATCTGTTGGACAATAAGAAATAGCGAGCAACCTTTGGGGGCGGTCGGGCGTTGTAATAAGAAAAAAGATAACGCCT
This sequence comes from uncultured Bacteroides sp., assembly GCA_964399885.1. Classification (GTDB taxonomy): domain Bacteria; phylum Bacteroidota; class Bacteroidia; order Bacteroidales; family Muribaculaceae; genus Paramuribaculum. Next base: position 5,878 of record CAYNSG010000137.1, on the reverse strand, counting down.
AAAAAAAGAAAACGCCATGACTAAAGAACAACTGACATTCGCCATAAACCAGGCTGTAGAACTTTATATCGCCAACTCCGACCGTTTCGACGGCAACGCTCAACTTCGTGTTAATCCCGCTTCGCTGGCAATCGACCTCGTAAGCGGCGAGGATATGCTCAAAGCCATCGCCTACGCCGACGAGGCCATTGAGGATGCAGCAGCCTCCGACGGCATGGCCAACGAGGATGCCACAGATTTCCAGGCCTCGCAGAATCCCGACTTCTACCCGATTACGACGCTCATAAGCCGCGCCGACGGCACAGCCAAGCCCGATGCCAAGGCGATAGCCGCCGTTTTCGCCCGCTATCTGTAATGTTATAGACAAGTTTACGAGTCTGAGACACGCTGTTGGTTTGCCCCCGGCAGAACCCGCGTGATTGTGGATGCAGTAGGGTCGTCCGTTAGGACGACGATTTACTCGTAGCCGGGCACGCCGAAGCGAAGCGGAGGCGTACCCGGTTTAATCGGCTATCATCCAACGCGTCTGCCAGACGCGGATTGATGCCACCCAGGCCACAATCGGCATCTTGCCAGATGCCCCCGCCTATAACCGCCTCCACCCGGCACGCCTACGCAGGGGCAAGCCCCACTCCGGCTTACCGAGCTACTTGAAAATCGTCGTCCTGGCGGAGGACAACGAGTCCATTACTACTTTCTCCAGTCCTTACATTAGAAAAACCCTTGCGGGGGAATCTATTTCGGGGAACATTTCACTTAAATTAATGAATTGGGTGGGTGGCGGTTCGGCAACATTGATTAACTTTGTGGCCTGATTTGCCCGAATCAAGTCACTGCAATGAAAAAATACAACCTTATAAATGATTGTCTTGGCTGGTTATGCTTCGTCATCGCCGCCATCACCTACCTGCTCACAATCGAGCCTACGGCAAGTTTCTGGGACTGCCCGGAGTTTATCCTTCAGGCATTTAAGCTCGAAGTCGGTCACCCGCCGGGCAACCCGATATTCATGCTTGCAGGCCGTTTCTTTGTCAATTTTGCCGGTGGCGACGTCACGAAAGTGGCGATGTGTGTCAACGCCATGTCGGCGCTGCTTAGTGCCGGCACAATCCTGCTGCTGTTCTGGACCATTACGCATCTTGTGCGCCGTCTGATTGTACGCGACGATGCTGCGGAGATTTCGCTCGTGAAGATGTTTGCCATCTTTGGCTCAGGCATTTGCGGTGCATTGGTCTACACATGGAGCGACACGTTCTGGTTCTCGGCCGTTGAGGGCGAGGTCTACGCCTTCTCGTCGTTCTGCACCGCGCTGGTGTTCTGGCTGATTCTCAAATGGGAAAACCGCGCCGACCAGCCCCACAGCGACAAATATCTCGTGCTGATAGCCTACGTTATCGGCATCTCGATAGCCGTCCACCTGCTCAACCTGCTCTGCATCCCGGCGATTGTGCTCGTTGTCTACTACCGCAAGTGGAAAAACACGACCGCCACGGGCTCACTGATTGCGCTGCTGATTTCGTGCGTGATTGTGGCGCTGATTCTCTACGGACTCGTGCCCGGATTCATTGAGATTGCACAGTATTTCGAGCTGCTCTTTGTCAACGTGCTCGGCATGAGCTTCAATATGGGCACGCTCATCTACGCCATTCTCCTCGTCGCAACATTCATCTGGGCTATCCGCGAGCTTTATAAGCAGGAGTCGGCAAGCCGAATCCGCTGGTCGGTGTTCATCGCCATCACCCTCTCGGGAATGCTTTTCATCGGCGACAGCCTTTGGATTGCCGCCCTTCTGACGGCTGCTTTCGCCGCATGGCTTTTCTGGTTCTGCAAGAAACTTCCCGTCAGGATTCTGACGCTCGTAGTTGTCTCGACATTCGTAATCTTCATAGGCTACAGCTCCTACGCGCTGCTGCTCATCCGCTCGTCGGCCCACACGCCGATGAACCAGAACGCGCCCGACAACGTGTTTGCGCTCTCGAGCTACCTCAACCGCGAGCAGTATGGCGACCGTCCGCTAATCTACGGTGCCACGGTCAACTCGCAGCCCGTCTATCGCCTCGAAGGCTCGTCGGACCTCAAGCCCGTTGTCGAAGAGGGTAAAGCCCTCTACGCCAAGAAAGTCAAGGAGAATCCCGACGATAAGGACGAATATGTTCTGACGGGTTATAAGAAAGAGTATAAAATGACGCCCGAGCTTAACATGCTCTTCCCGCGCATCTACAGCAACACCGCGCCCCACCCGCAGGCCTACGTCGACTGGATTGGCATGCGCGGCGAACCGGTCAATGCAACCGTCTACGAAAGCAGCGACGGGACGCCTCTGCAGTCGCGCCTGGCTATCAAGCCCACGATGGCCGAGAACCTGCAGTTCTTCCTCGCCTATCAGCTTAACCACATGTACTGGCGCTACTTCATGTGGAATTTCGCCGGCCGCCAGAACGACATCCAGGGCAACGGCGAGGTGAACCACGGCAACTGGATTTCGGGAATACCGTTCATCGACAATCCGCGCCTTGGCGACCAGTCGCTCCTGCCCTACGACGACGGCGCGGGCAACAAGGGCCACAACGTGTTCTACATGCTCCCGCTGCTGCTCGGCATCATCGGCCTTGGCTGGCAGGCTTTCACCTCAAAGCGTGGCATCGAACAGTTCTGGGTAATATTCTTCCTCTTCTTCATGACCGGTATCGCCATCGTGCTCTACCTCAACCAGACGCCCTCGCAGCCCCGCGAACGCGACTATGCTTTCGCCGGCTCGTTCTACGCCTTCTCAATCTGGGTTGGCATGGGAGTTGCCGGACTGTGGCGACTGTTTGTCAACTTCCACGTCGGAAAGAAGAAAGCCGAGGCGTCGGCCGAAGCCCTCTACGCCCCCGAAGAGCAGCCCGGCAAACTCGGCAAGACCTCGATGGTTGCTGCTGTCATCGCCTGCATCATCGGCTTAATCGTGCCGCTGCAGATGGTTTCGCAGACGTGGGACGACCACGACCGTTCGAACCGCTACACGACGCGCGACTTCGGCAACAACTATCTCAACAGCCTCGACCCCAACGCGATTGTATTCACAAACGGCGACAACGACACCTTCCCGCTATGGTATGCCCAGGAGGTTGAGGGAACGCGCACCGACGTGAAAGTCGTCAACTTGTCGTATCTGTCAACCGACTGGTATGTCGACCAGATGCGTCGCCCGTCGTACGACTCGCCCGGAATTGACATGCAGGCCAACCCCGTCGACTATGCCTACGACCGTCTGCAGTATGCCTACTTTGCCGACACCGTCTCGACGCCCGTCAACGCCATTGCCGCCTTGCGCCAGCTCTACTCACCCGAGGCTCGCCGGAACAGCCACGGCGTCACCTACGTTAAATATCCCAACGTCTACATTCCGGTCGACACCGCCGCCATGCTCGCCTCCGGGCTCATCACGCCCGCCGACGCCATGGCTGCCGACCCCGTCATCCCCTTCAACCTTGCCAACACCCCCGAGGGAGGCACGGAGAGCGGAATGACGCTCAGCAAAATCATAGCCACCGACATGCTCGCCACGTCGGCCGAAAACGGCTGGAACCGTCCGGTCTACTTCGCCATGACCGTGCCCGAGCACTACTATCTCGGCCTGTCGCCCTATCTGCGCAACGCCGGACTTGCCTATGAGGTTGGCCCCGTGCGCAACCCCGAGGGCGTCCCCGGAATCAATGCCGACAAGATGTATCGCAACGTGACCGAACGTTGGCAGTGGGGCGGACTCGACAAGGTGACGTCGGCCGACGACATCTATCTCGACGAAACCGTGCGCCGCATGGTGACAACCCACCGCTCGGCGATTGCCGACCTCGCCGGCGCTCTCATCGACGAGGGCATCGAAGCCGAGCGCCTGCTCTCGCGCGACTCGGCCGAGAACTTCCGACTGCTGAGCGACCTTACACGCGCTGAGTTGCCGAAGGTGCGCACTTCGAGCTTCGACCGCGCCCGCCACGTGCTCGACCTGATGCGCGAGAAGCTCCCCGTCGAGGCCATGCCCTACGACCCACTGCTGGGACGCCAGATTGGCGCTCTCTACGCCGAGCTCGCATCGCTCACCGGCAACCGCGACGACGAGGCCGTTGCGCTCCAGATTCTCTCCGACGAAATCGACCACTATCTGCCGAACATCACGTACTACCGCAGCCTCTCGCCGTCGCAGTACAATTCGCTGCAGCGAACCGACCTATATATCGACCAGGTGCTGATGGGCAACCTCATCCGCACGTATATCCTCGCCGGCGGCGACACCGACGAGCTGACCGACCGTTTCACCTCGCGCGGCATCGACATCGGCTCGCTGCTGAAAAACCAATAGTCCGAGAATGTTCATAGAGCAACCCGGATTACTCTACCGACTCCTTTTCCCCGAAGCGTTGTGGCGCCTGAAGCGCCATAAACGCCGGGTTGTATACCTGACGTTCGACGACGGCCCTATTCCGGAGGTCACGCCCTGGGTGCTCTCGTTGCTGCGCGAGCATGGCATCAAGGCTACGTTTTTCCTCGTGGGCGACAACGTGCGCCGCAACCCGCAGCTGCTCCGGCAGATTCGCGCCGAGGGCCATAGCGTCGGCAACCACACGATGCACCATCTCCAGGGATTCAAGGTCACGACCCTGCGCTACATGCGCGACATCACCGAGGCCGACCGTCTGATCGACTCACAGCTATTCCGCCCGCCCCACGGCCTGCTGCGCTGGGCGCAGGCGAAGGCTATCAAGAGGCGCTACAACCTGGTGATGTACGACCTCGTGACGCGAGACTATTCGAGCCGCATGACGCCCGCAAAGGTGCTCGCCAACGTGCGCCGCTATGCCCGCAACGGATCGATTATCGTGTTTCACGACTCGCTCCGCGCCGAGCGCAACCTCCGCGAGGCGCTTCCGGCAGCTATCGAGTGGCTAAAGAAAGAAGGCTATGAGTTCCTCCCCCTACCTATGTGACGACGCCCGCCTTGGCGAGATTCTCAGCGCCGAGGGAGTCTTTCGTTTCGGCGTGGCCAAAGCCGAGCCCGTCGACGAAAATGCACGGCGACTCTATCGCGACTGGGTTGCCGAGGGCAACAATGCCGAGATGGACTATCTCGACCGCTACGACGACGTGCGCTCCGACCCGCGCCTGCTGCTCGAAGGGGCTCGATCGCTGATTGTCTGCGCCTTCCCCTATTCGCGCCCGGTTCAGCCCGAGCCTGGATGCCTGCGCATAGCCTCCTACGCGCTCGGCGACGACTACCACGACGTGCTCCGTCGCCGTCTGAAACGCGCCGCCGCCGAGATCGACTCAATCTGCGGCTCGCAGTCGCGCGTCTGCGTCGACACCGCCCCGCTGCGCGAACGCTACTGGGCCGTGCGCTCCGGACTCGGCTTCATCGGGCTTAACTGCCAGCTGATTCTCCCCGGCGTCGGCTCATACTTTTTCCTCGCAACGATTGTAACCACCGCCGAGCTGAAGCCCCACGAGCCTTGCCGGCTCAACTGCGCTTCGTGCCGACGCTGCATAGCCTACTGCCCCGCCGCAGCGCTGTCGACAAACCCGCTGCCCCACGTCGACGCCCGCAAATGCCTATCATGCCTGACGATTGAGCACCGCGGACCGTTCGCCGACCCGCAGCCCCACCTCGGCGACCGCCTCTATGGCTGCGACACATGCCAGATTGTCTGCCCCCACAACCGACCGCTTCCCGGCGATAGTCTTCCCGAGCCGCTGCCGGAGTTCCGCCCGCGCCCCGAGCTGCTGCGACTCACGAAGGACCGTGTCCTCAACATGACCGACGAGGAGTATGCCGCCCTGACGCGCCACTCGGCCATGCGCCGCTGCTCGCTCGCCGACCTCCGCCGCAACGCCCGCCTCACCA
>CAYNSG010000136.1:0-6883 GCA_964399885.1 uncultured Bacteroides sp. | reverse complement strand
AAAGATAGGGACAATTGCACCCCACCGTCAAGACGCTATCGCGGACGGCTGTACGAGCGTAGCGAAAACTCAGTAAGCGGCGCCTAGGGTCAACGACTCACAGGGGCGGCAATCTCGGAGAGATGCCTTGTGATAAGCTATTGAGCACGTGCCCATTGCGTCCCATCATACTTAGCCAAGACATATTGTGATCGCTTGGTGAATTGTGACCACAAGGCGTCTCGCCGAGACCGCCGTTATGGGTGCCGTTTTGCCTCGGGCGCCGCAAGCTGAGTCTCGCTACGCTCACCTCAGCATGCTCTGCCCGAGGTTAATCACAAGACGAGACCTCCAGCCTCGGAAGGCACCTCACCATCCTTATCCAATCGACATCATACTGCTTGTGTTAGAGGGAGCGGCCGCTTCTACGCTTTGATTCCACTGACTGACAAAAAGTTACTACTCAAGCGCGAAGCGCGTTTCTGCGGTTATATTTGTCCACCCTCATGTTTTATCATCACTCGCCAACAAATCGGATTGTAATCTTTTGATTGCCGGGGTTGAATTAGGACATTTTCTTATAAAATAGCGGGTAAAATCGGATTTTTCGATAAAATGTTTGCATAATTGCGTTTTTTGTATTACTTTCGCTCACTCACTCTAAAATTTCTTTTTTTCGGAGATTTCAGATGAGTTCATACCCTGAAAAATAGTAACTAAAAAATACCTTAACCATAATATAACATGAGCTACTTGAAATTTGATAAAAACCTCATGATTAACCTGGAGCAGTCTCTGATGAAGGAGATGCTTCGCACGAATCAGTCGGGGGCTTATCATTGCACTTCTGTAGTTGATTGTAACACTCGCAAGCAGCATGGCCTTCTCGTCTGCCCGATTCCCGAACTGGGCAACTCGTCGCACGTGCTGCTGTCGTCGATGGATGTGACGGTCATACAGCACGGTGCGCCTTTCAATCTCGGTCTGCATCGCTACAGCGGCGGTGTCTACAGCCCGAACGGTCACAAATACATCCGCGAATTTGACTGCGAGAGCGTTCCTCGCACAACCTATCGCGTCGGCGGTGTTATCCTGACCAAAGAGAAAATCTTCATCTCCCACGAAAACCGTCTGTTGATTCGCTACACTCTGGTCGACGCTCACTCGGCAACGACTCTGCGTTTCAAACCCATGCTTGCTTTCCGCGAAGCCAACGAACTCGTGATGGAAAACACGGCGCTCAACACCGAGTGTCCCGAGGTTGCCAACGGCGTTTCGTGCCGCCTCTACGACGGTTATCCTACGCTCTTCATGCAGTTTAGCCGCAAACCTACCTGGAACTACGACCCCCACTGGTATAAAGGCTTTGAGTATCTCAAAGACCTCGAACGCGGCGTGCCTTACACTGAGGACCTCTGGGTTCCCGGCTCATTTGAAATTCCAATCAAGAAAGGCGAGAGCATCATCTTCTCGGCCGGCATCTCGGAGGTTTCGCCCCGCTCGCTGACCAAGATGTATGAGAACGAAATCGCATCGCGCACATGCCGCACGAGCTTCTTCAACTGCCTGAAGAACGCTGCCAAACAGTGCTATCTGAAGGATAAGGACGGTATGTTCCTCATCTCTGGTTATCCCTGGGGTAAGGTGCTTGCCCGCAACACCTTCATGGCTCTCCCCGGAGCTACAATCGCCATCAACCATCGCGAAGATTATGAGGCTATAATGGCCACAGCCGCTGTCGCCCTGAAACATTTCATGACCACCGGTGAGCTTTCGCCCCGCATCCAGGGCATCGACCTGCCCGACATCCCCCTCTGGGCTATCTGGGCGCTGCAGCAGTATTCCAAGGCCTACGGCAAGGAGGCTGCCAAGGAGCGCTACATGACGCTGATTCGCGAAATCATCGACTATATTCTCGCCAACCGTCATCCCAACCTGCGCGTTGAGCTCGACGGACTGGTTTTCTCGATGGGAGCTTCGTCGCCCGTCACCTGGATGAACGCCGCTCTCCACGGCCGTCCCATCGTGCCGCGCACGGGCTACATGGTTGAATTCAACGCCCTTTGGTACAATGCACTGATGTTTGCCGCATCGCTCGCTGAAGGCGACGACAACCTCGCCGACGACCGCGCTCGCTGGACCGAAACCGCCGAGAAACTCAAACCCGCATTTATCAAGACGTTCCTCAACGACTACGGCTACCTCTACGACTACGTCAACGGCACATACGCCGACCCGTCGGTTCGCCCGAACATGGCCGTGGCTATCGGTCTCGACTACTCGCCTCTCGACCGCCGTCAGCGCAAAGGCGTGCTCGACGTTGTCACCCGCGAACTGCTGACTCCTCACGGACTCCGCACCCTCTCGCCGAAATCCTATGGCTACCGTCCCTCCTACGTAGGCTCGCCCGAGGAACGCGAAATGGCACTCCACAACGGTCCCGCACGCCCCTGGCTCTTCGGATTCTATGCTGACGCTTATCTGCGCGTGTTCGGTGCAAGCGGCGTGAGCCACATCGACCGCATGCTCATCGGCTATGAGGAAGAGATGACCAACGGCTGCATCGGCTCGCTCTCGCAGCTCTACGACGGCAACCCGCCCTTCTCGGGCCGCGGCGCTATCAGCCATATCACCAACGTAGCTGAGATTCTCCGCACGCTGACCACACTCAAGAAATTCAACATATAATCACCGCACATACTGACCGACCAATGAAAGCTTTAATGTTCGGGTGGGAATTCCCCCCTCATATCCTCGGCGGACTCGGAACCGCCAGCTACGGTCTCACTCAAGGCATGTGGGAGTGTGGCGACATGGATATTACCTTTGTAATACCCAAACCTTTCGGCGACGAAGAGAAACATTTCGCCAATATTATAGGCGCTTCGCAGGTGCCCATCGTTTGGCGCGATGTGACGCGCGAATATGTCGAGCAGCGTATCGGAAATCTGATGGACCCCGACCTCTACTTCCGTCTGCGCGACCATATCTACGCCGACTTCAACTATATGCACGTCAATGATCTCGGCAGCCTCGAGTTCTCCGGACGCTACCCCGACAACCTCATCGAGGAGATCAACAACTACTCGATCACGGCCGGAGTCATTGCCCGCACGCTCGACTTCGATATCATCCATTCCCACGACTGGCTCACCTATCCCGCCGGCATCCACGCCAAGCAGGTGACAGGTAAGCCTCTCGTAATCCACGTTCACGCAACCGATTTCGACCGCTCGCGCGGCAACGTCAACCCGACCGTGTTCGGCATCGAGAAAGACGGCATGACCCACGCTGACCATATCATCACCGTCAGCAACCTTACGCGCCAGACCGTCATCGAGAAATACGGCATCGACCCCGCCAAGGTTACTACCGTCCACAACGCCGTGACGCCTCTCTCAGAGGAGCTGCTCAACTGCCACGCTCCCAAACCGAAGGAGAAAGTCGTAACGTTCCTCGGACGTATCACGATGCAGAAAGGTCCGGAATATTTCGTCGAAGCTGCTGCAAAGGTATTGAAAAACAACCATAACGCACGTTTCGTCATGGCCGGTAGCGGCGACATGATGGACAAGATGATTCAGCTCGCCGCCGAGCGCGGTATCGCCGACCGTTTCCACTTCCCCGGCTTCCAGAAAGGCAAGCAGGTTTATGAGATGCTTTCGGCAAGCGATGTCTACATCATGCCCTCGGTTTCCGAGCCGTTCGGAATCTCGCCCCTCGAGGCTATGCAGATGGGCGTTCCCTCGATTATCTCGAAACAGAGCGGTTGCGCCGAGATTCTTACCAATGTAATCAAAACCGACTACTGGGACATCGACGCCATGGCCGACGCCATCAACTCGATTATCACCTACCCCGCAATGTACAACCAGTTGCGCGAGGACGGTCTCGAGGAGGTCAACCAGATTACGTGGGACAAGGCCGGAGCGAAAGTCATAGACATCTATCGCAAAGTGCTCAACAAGTAAACACCTTAAATTAACAACAAAAAATTATATCACGCTTCAATTATGAAAGCTATCTGTTTTTATTTCCAGATCCATCAGCCGTTCCGGCTCAAAAGATATCGTTTCTTCGACATAGGCAACGACCATTACTATTTCGATGATTTCGCCAACGACGACATCGTTACACGCATTGCCCACAACAGCTACATCCCCGCAGCTCAGAGCCTTCTGAAAATGATCGAGGAGAGCAAGGGCGCCTTCCGTTGCGCACTCTCCGTTACCGGCCTGGCTCTCGAACAGTTTGAGCACTATGTTCCCGAATTCCTCGACCTCCTCAAGCAGCTCGCTGCTACCGGAAAGGTTGAATTCCTCGCCGAAACCTACGCTCATTCGCTCGCCTCGCTGGCCGACCCGAAAGAGTTTGAGGGACAGGTGAAACTCCACGACCAGAAGATTTTCGAGCTCTTCGGTCAGCACCCCAAAGTGTTCCGCAACACAGAGCTCATCTACTGCGACGAGCTGGCTCCCCAGATTCTCAACATGGGCTACAAAGGCGTTATCACCGAAGGCGCTAAGCATATCCTCGGCTGGAAATCGCCCAACTACGTCTACAGCGCCGCTTCGGCTCCCAAGCTGAAAATCCTCCTGAAGAACTCGAAGCTTAGCGACGACATCTCGTTCCGCTTCTCAAACACCGAGTGGGATGCATATCCTCTGACCGCCGACAAATACATCGACTGGATAGCCAACACTCCCGCCGACGAGCAGATAATCAATCTGTTCATGAACCTCGAAACATTCGGCGAACGCCAGAACCGCCAGTCGGGCATCTTCCAGTTCCTCGAGGCTCTTCCCCGCTTCGCCAAAGAGCGCGGAATCGATTTCTGGACCCCGACCGAAGCCGTTCAGAAGCTCAAACCCGTCGACGTTCTTTCGGTTGTTCACCCCATCTCATGGTCCGACGAAGCTCGCGACACCTCAGCATGGCTCGGCAACAAGCTCCAGCAGGAGGCTTTCAACAAGCTCTACTCCGTGGCTGAGCGAGTGCAGCTCTGCGACGACCGCCGCCTGAAACAGGACTGGAACTATCTCCAGGCTTCCGACCACTTCTTCTACATGGCCACAAAGCGTTCGGCCGACGGTACTGTTCACTCCCACTTCAGCCCCTACGAAACTCCGTTCCAGGCCTTCACTAACTACATGAACGCTTTGGCCGACTTCATCGTGCGCGTTGAAGAGCAGTATCCTCTCTCGATTGAGAACGAAGAGCTCAACAACCTGCTGACAACCATCCGCAACCAGGACCGCGAAATCGAGTTCCTGACCAAGGAGGTTGAGTCGATGCGCAACAACATCGAGCACTACAACGAGGAGCATCTCCTCCGCCAGCCCAAAGCCGCTCCTGCCAAGGAAGAGAAGCCCGCTAAGGCTGCAAAAGCTCCCAAGGCAGCCAAACCCAAAGCCGAGAAAGCTGCAAAGGCCGAAAAGCCCGCAGCTAAAAAAGCTCCGGCCAAGAAAGCCTCCAAAAAAGCTGAATAACAGTTAGCAAGATAGATAAAATAGCCGGGTGCTCAGTCGTCCGGCTATTTTTTTGCGTTATTGACAGATGCGACGTAACTTTGTTGCCAATATGGAAAAACTTGAAAAAGCTACGGCTAAAGCTCTCGACGAACAGCCCGTCACGATCGATGAAGCTATGGAACTCGATGCGCTTTACACGACGCAGCAGCTCAGCGAGGCTGCCCAACGCGTGCAGAGCCGGCATTGTGGCGCGCATGTCGACACGTGCTCAATCGTCAACGCCCGCTCGGGTCGTTGCCCCGAGGATTGCAAATGGTGCTCACAGTCGGTTCGCCACAACACCGGCATCGACGTCTACGAAGAGGTGTCGCTCGCGGAGCTCGATTCGATAACCGACGCTGCCGCAGCCCACGGCGTGCGCCGTCTGTCGCTGGTCACAAGCGGACGGCGCGTGGCGCTCCGCGATGTCGACCGATTCACGGCGCTCTACGCCCGCGTCCATGAGCGTCAACCGCGCCTGCAGCTATGCGCCTCGATGGGACTTGTCGACGAGCCTACGCTCCGTAAGCTCCGCGAAGCCGGCGTCACTCGCTACCACTGTAATCTCGAAGCCGCCTCAAGCTATTTCCCGCAGCTCTGCACAACCCACACCCACGCCGACAAGCTCGCCACAATCTCGGCCGCCCGCCGCGTCGGGATGGAAGTATGCGTGGGCGGCATCATCGGCATGGGCGAGACTATGCGCCAGCGTCTCGAATTGGCCGCCGAGGCCCGCGACGCCGGAGCCGTCTCGATGCCCGTCAACCTCCTTCACCCCATTCCAGGAACGCCATTAGGCAACCTGCCGCTGCTCGACGAAGACACCATAGAGCGCACCGTAGCGCTTATGCGACTTGTAGCGCCCAAAATGGCAATACGATTTGCCGGCGGACGCGCCCGAATCTCTCCGGAATCAACCCGCCGAATGCTCCACGGCGGCGTCAGCGGAATCATGATTGGCAACCTCCTGACAACCGCCGGCAACGACGCCAACTCCGATGTAGCCATGCTCCGCGCCGAAGGCTTCACCATCTAACCGTCCCGACTCAGACCCCCTAGGCGCCGCATGCTGAGTCTCGCTTCGCTCACCTCAGCGCGCTCTGCCCAGGGTTTCTGCACAAACCGAGACCTCCGGCCTCGGAAGGCACATGCCTGAGCACCGCATCCTCACCTGCAACCCGCGTCGCCCGTCGCCCAAGCTTTCTCCCTGGCTGACTGGCTGCGGGTTCTGCCCGAGCGCGAAGCGCATTTCACTTTTGCCCGTTAACTTGCCGCATAAACATCCACTAAAAATCGTCTTAACTGATTGTGAAATCAAAAATTTAGGCTAAATTTGCATAATCGAAAAACATCGCTTTGCGACGGGGCAGTAGCAAATTTCTGTGTTTGATGTA
>CAYNSG010000135.1:0-6933 GCA_964399885.1 uncultured Bacteroides sp. | reverse complement strand
TTCATTTTCGGCGTAGGGTTGACATCGCCCGGCGAAGCCTCGCTGATAACCACCACGATGCCGATGTGGGTTATGATTTTCGCATGGATAATCCTTCGTGAACCTATATCGGGGAAAAAGATTGGGGGCATAATCTTCGGAGCTACCGGCGCACTGATTCTGTTGTTCACCGGGCAGGGGTTGACGTCGACGGGCGAGAATCCGGTGTTGGGCGACATTATCGTGCTTTGCGCCCAGATTTCCTATGCACTTTATCTGACGTTCTACCGCAACTTTATCAAGCGCTATTCGCTGATAACGCTGATGAAATGGATGTTTCTCTTCGCCTCGATAGGTTTGCTGCCGTTCTCGTTGCCGCAGATTCTGACGGCCAATTGGAGCTCACTTGAAGCAATCCATTGGGCCGGTGCGCTATATGTTGTTGCCGGTTCGACTTTCTTGGCGTATATCTTTATCATGGTCGGCCAGAAAAACCTAAGGCCAACGATAGTAGGTATGTATAACTACGTTCAGCCTATCGTGGCCACCTTAATCGGAGTCTACCTCGGACTCGATACGTTCACAGCATGGAAGGCCGTAGCCGTTGTATTGATTTTCACGGGAGTCTACCTCGTGACCATCAGCCGCAGCCGCGATGACTCCGCAGTCTCAGGCGAGAGTCGATGAGATTGTGATGATGTCCGAGAGGCGAGTGGTGTAGAGTCGCGAGGCATGTTCGCGGCGTGTCAGCAGCGGAATGGGGTCGGCTGAAGCTATGCGCACAGCCTCGGGAGTTCCCGGCCGGGAATTTATGCGGTCAAGGGCAATCATTAACTTATGGCGGCGAGCCATGCGGTCGATGTCGGTGAATAGCGTCGGTTGCATTCCGTCGGCGGGCGAGATGCGCGTGATGCTGAATCCGGCCTTCTTGTAGCCGAACCCATTGCGAAACACGCGCCGTAGCGCGGCGTCGGAAGCCTTGATGAGTGCCGGTGTGTCGTTGACCGGGCTCTCCAACGCAACCGAGGCATGGTTGAAATATTGCGGTCGATGAAGGCTGAACCGGTTTGTGGCGACAAAAACCCCGACTTCGAGCGCAAACGAATTCTGCTCGCGGAGCTTGCGGCCGGCGATGGTGGCAAACGATGCGACTGCACGCCGCAGAGCGTCGTAGTCGGTGATTTCAGTGGCAAACGAGCGCGACGACGTTATTGTCAGGCGCGTAGCGTCGGTAGGCTCGATGCTGATGCAGGGCGTCCCGTTGAGCTCGCGCCATGTGCGGACTCCGACGATGTTGAAAATCCGGCTCACTGCCGACTCGGGGAGATTGGCAAATTGAGCTGCCGTGGTGATGTTTATCGCATTAAGGCGTGTGGCGAATCGGCGTCCGATTCCCCAAACATCTTTTATGTCGGTCATTTCAAGAGCCTTCGAGGCTTTGTCGGCCGAGTCGATCATGCAGGCCGATTTATAGCCGGGATATTTCTTTGCAAATCGCGAGGCTATTTTCGCGAGAGTTTTTGTCGGAGCAATACCGACGGAGATAGGTATGCCGGTGTCGTGAGCTACTCGTTCGGCTATGTATTGCCCGAATCCGCTCATGTCGGCAATATTTTCCGGGAAGGTCAGGAACGCCTCGTCGACCGAGTATGTCTCGACTTTCGGCACGATAGAACGCAGAATGGTCATCACGCGCTCCGACATATCACCATAGAGCTGATGATTTCCCGAGAAAGCCACAACGCCGGCCTGCTCGGCCTCACGGCGAATCTTGAAATACGCGTCGCCACGCCTGATTCCCATTGCTTTAGCTTCGTTTGAAAGCGCAACAACGCAGCCGTCGTTGTTTGACAGCACGACGACCGGACGCCCGATAAGGTCGGGGCGAAACACGCGTTCACACGACACGTAGAAATTGTTGCAATCGGCTACAGCTTGCATGGCGTTCCGGAGAGGTGGTTAATGGCGCCGGCGGTTTTGTTTGATAGTGTAAGTGACAACGCCCCAGACCATAAACTGGTTGTCGGGCGTGACTTCGATTGGGCTGTATTTGCGGTTGGAGGGCATCAGATAGAGGCGATTGCCCTTGGTGAAATGTATCCGCTTGAGGGTGAATTCGCCATCGAGGCAACATACCGCCAAGTCGCCCTCCTCGGGAGTCAACGATTTGTCGATAACCAGTATATCGCCGTCGGTAATGCCCTCTTCGGCCATGGAATCGCCGCTGACGCGTCCGTAGAATGTCGACGAGGGGTTGCGAATCAGGTCGCGGTTGAGGTCGATGGTCTCGTCGACATAATCCTGCGCCGGCGAAGGGAATCCCGCCTTGATGCCGCCGTCGGCGTAGGGCAACGGCAACACAACGGATTGCTCTGAGTTATATATGGTTATCGCTTTCATAGTAGTTCCTGCTGACAAAGTTAATAAAGGTGCGGGCCAAATTGCCGCCCGCCAATGATAAAAAATATTAATGATTTGCGGGGTAAAGTCGTCGGAGGGTTTGGACGGCGAGAATCAAAGCCGTCATTACCGAGCGGTCGATTACGCGCCCACGGTTGCCCGGGAAATGATAGGTGTTGCTGACAATTTCGCCACGGCATGCGCAGGCGATGCAGACAGTGCCGACAGGCTTTCCTTCGACGGCTCCCGACGGTCCGGCAATTCCGCTGGTTGCTACGGCAATGTCGCTGTCGGTAGCGCGGCATGCCCCTAAGGCCATCTGCTCGACAACCGGGATGCTCACGGCTCCGTGGGCTTCGAGTGTAGCCGCTTCGACCCCAAGGATTGAACGCTTCACATCGTTGCTATAGGCAACAATTCCGCCGCGCAACACGGCTGAGCTGCCGGGAATTGAAACAATTGCAGCAGCAATATTGCCGCCCGTGCAGCTCTCGGCTGTGGCGAACGAAAGATTCCGTGCGGAGAGTTCGCGAATCAGCAATTCCGGCAAGGGGATATCGCCAACCGTCAGCAGTAGGTCGTTGCACTCATCGGCAAGACGCAGCGACAGGCGGTCGAGCTCAGATTCCAGCTCCTCTTTATCGGTCATAACTCCATCGAGGCGCAAACGAATCAACCCCGGGCTCGGCAGATAAGCCAAATGAGCCCACGAGGGAAGCGACGACTCAAACGGTTCGAGACGTGCTGAGAGGTCGGACTCGGTGATGCCGGTAACAATAACCGTGCGGTGGGCAACAAAATCTTTCTGCGGAAACCGTTCGAGCAGCTGAGGGAAAACAGCTGCGGCAAACATCTCGCGTGTTTCGAACGGCACACCCGGCATAGCCACGAGTACGCCCTCCGCCGAGTCGAACCACATTATCGGGGCCGTGCCGACGCGGTTCTGGATAACGCGGCACGATGTGGGGACAATGGCCTGAGCTGCCGTAAGCGGGTTGATTTTGAATCCACGTCGAGCCACGACGTCGCGAACGTTTTCGAGCGTAGGTTCGTCGAGCTTCAGCTCTCCGCCGAAAATCTCGCAGAGCGTGGTTTTCGTGATGTCGTCTTTCGTCGGTCCGAGTCCGCCGGTAGTGATTACAACCGGAGTGAGCGCGAAGGCCTCAGAAATAGCGCGGCGAATGTCGTCGGCGCGGTCGGCAACGGTGAACACCTGTCGCACGGTCCAACCGGCCGAAGCGATTTGGCGCGCAATCTCTCCGCTATTGGTGTCAGTGACTTGGCCGATGAGAAGCTCATCGCCTATAACAATGATGCTTATTTCCATTTCGTGTCAGACTGTTACGCGCGCAAACGGCACACTGTCGTAGGCGCAGAAATCGTGGTTGAGATATTTGAAATATCCGGCAATGGCAACCATCGCGGCATTGTCGGTTGTGAACTCGCGCGGAGGTATGAATGCAGTCAAACCATTACGGCTGCAATAGTCGGCAACAGCCTGACGCACACCGGAATTGGCCGAGACACCGCCACCGATAGCTATGCTCTTCACTCCGGTTTGCTTCACGGCTAAATCAAGCTTGGCCATGAGGGTAGAGATTATAGCTTTCTGAAGCGATGCCGCGAGGTCGGGCATGTTTTGCGCGATGAAATCGGGATTTTTCGCAACCTCATCGCGAATCGTGTAGAGGAACGAGGTTTTCAGACCGCTGAAGCTGTAGTTGAGCCCATCAATTCGCGGACGAGCAAACCGGAAGCGGTCGGGATTACCTTCGGCAGCCAAGCGGTCGATATGCGGACCGCCGGGATAGGGGAGTCCCATTACCTTGGCGCATTTATCGAAAGCTTCGCCGGCGGCATCGTCAATCGTGCGCCCGAGAATCTGCATATCCTCAGCGCTTCTGACGAGGATAATCTGGCTGTTGCCACCCGAGACGAGCAGACACAAGAACGGAAACTCCGGAACTCGGTCAGTCTCCTCGCGACGGATGAAATGCGACAGCACATGAGCGTGAAGATGGTTGACATCGACAATCGGGCAGCGCAATGCCAGCGAAAGTCCTTTGGCAAACGACGTCCCGACGAGCAGCGACCCGAGCAGCCCCGGACCTCGCGTGAACGCTATCGCCGAGAGCTCGTCGGGGCGGACTCCGGCGCGCTTGAGAGCCGCGTCGACAACCGGCACGATGTTCTGCTGATGAGCGCGCGAGGCGAGTTCGGGTACAACGCCGCCATACTCCTCGTGGACGCTTTGGCTCGCGATGACGTTCGAGAGCAGCAGACCGTCGCGAATGACGGCTGCCGACGTGTCGTCGCACGACGATTCGATTCCTAATATTGTTACTTTATCTATTGAACTCATGAGTTCCTCAGTTATTCTTTCAAAAGGATTTCTTTCAAAAGGGATTTCTTCTAAAACGGGATGCAAAGTTAGCCAATGCGCTCAACTGTGTCAACCCAACGACTGTTAAAAATCGGTGTGATCCGCAGGGTCGCAATCATAGTGGACTGCGTGGCTGCATGAATTGCAGTTTGTTACGGTGTGGTCAACGATTATGTGGCGCGTGGCCATGGCGTCGATATGCGACATCTCGTGCGACACGAGGACAATAGTCGTCGACGGATGGAGCGACCGCAGAATCTCATAGACGCGATGCTCGAAATGCTTGTCGAGATAGCTCAGCGGCTCGTCGAGTACGAGAATTGCGGGATTTGCCACGAGTGCGCGAGCCAACAGCACGCGCTGCAGTTGCCCGCCCGATAGTCGCCCTATAGCGCTCTCGGCACGCGAAGCCATCTCGACGGCGTCGAGCTGCGAAAATGTCAGCTGCTCAATCTCTTCCCGGCTGAGTCCCTTCACCCCGAGAAGCCCGGAGCTCACTACATCGCGCACCGTCAGCGGGAACCGCGAATCGAGCGCATTTTTCTGCGGCAGATAGCCTATGCGGAGATTGCGACACGCCTCGCCATCAGAGAAATATTCAACCGAACCGGTTGTTGGGCGCAAAAGTTTCAGGATTATTCTGAGCAGGGTAGTCTTGCCGCCCCCATTCGGGCCGGTTATCGCCAGAAAATCGCCGCGATTGATGTCGAGATCAACGTCGGAGAGAACCGTGCGATAGTCATGTCGCATCCCGACCCCGCTGAGGCGAATCAATAAATCTTTGTTCATCGGCAATTGGCAATTAGAGCGTTAACGACATTCTCCATCTCGCTTTGCCAGTCGGCGGCAAGCGGATGAATCACAAACTTCGACGCTCCGGAAGCGTCGATGGCAGCATTCGTCCTTCCGCCGGCGTCCATCTGCGGCTGGATGAAAAACACTCCAACCGTGCCGGCCTCGCCAACCTCCTTCAGCTTCTCCCTCATCATCGGCAGAGAAATCTCTGTGTTCTCGCGGCCTATGGCAATCTGATTCAAACCATAATCACGGGCAAAGTAGCTGAGCGACGGATGCCAGACGAGAAACGACGCCCCGCGCAGTGGAGCCAATTGCCGCGCAAACTGTCGGTCGAGCGAATCGAGCTTTTGGTCGAGCCGACGGTAGCGATCGTTGTAATATTCAGTTCCTGCGGGGTCGATGGCGAGGAGCCCGGAGAGCATATTGCGGGCAATGATGCGTGCGTTTTTCACGGAGCCCCAGGTGTGAGGGTCAACATCTGAGTGTTCATGTCCGCCGTGGTCGTCGTGGCCTTCATGGTTATGCGTTCCTCGGATTAGGTCGATTCCCTCCGATGTGTCGACTATCGTCATCGAATCGTTGTCGGTCTTAACGCGAGCGATGATTTTCTCCTCCCACGGCAGATGACCCATTCGCAAGAATAAATCGCTCGAGGCGGCATCGCGTACCGTCGCCATTGTCGGGTCGAAATTCTCAGGATTGGCATCGCCGGGCATAAAGACGGTTATCGCCACGCGATCGCCGGCAATCTGTTCGAGCAGCCATCGCTGCGGGTCGATGCTGACAGTCACGCGCAGCCGATCGTTATTTGCCGGACGGCATCCGGCGATGAAAGCCACGGCGAGAGCGGCAACGAGAAGTAGAAACACACACTTTTGCATGCTATCTCAAATTTGGATATTTATCTAAAATTTTGACGGTTATGAACGAGAAAAGAAACGCCCCGACGCCATCGGCAATCACATCGAGCCAGTCGGCCGACCGCCCTAAATCCATTGTTGCCTGCAAGAGCTCGACTACTATTCCGGCAGCAAGAGATATCAGCGCCGAGGAGATGGCGGTGGAGCGATTTGCAGCAGCGCGCCGACGACAACGGTCGAAGACAATCGCAGCTGCCAATCCGCCAAACATCAAGGCGTGGACAACCTTATCGGCATGCGGGAAGAGCCGGGGCGGAATGTCGCCGAGCGGGTCGGGCCACAATGTCAGATAGCCGATTGCGATGGCAACCAGTATTGTCGGCAAGAATGGCGGGATTTTGTCCGAAAACCGTTTCATGATGCAAAGTTACTCACTTTTCTTGAAAAATATCTCTTTGAAAAAATATCAACAAAAAAACAAGAAAC
Organism: uncultured Bacteroides sp.; assembly: GCA_964399885.1. GTDB lineage: Bacteria > Bacteroidota > Bacteroidia > Bacteroidales > Muribaculaceae > Paramuribaculum. The sequence continues at coordinate 27 of CAYNSG010000135.1, read as the reverse complement.
AGCATGAATATGTTATTAAGATTGATT
>CAYNSG010000134.1:0-6943 GCA_964399885.1 uncultured Bacteroides sp. | reverse complement strand
AAAGAACTAATCAAATGGAAGGAATCGAAGAGACGCAAGCCTCTGATTATTGAGGGCTCACGCCAGGTGGGAAAGACCTGGCTTGTAAAGGAGTTTGCCAAGACCCGCTACAAGAATCTCGCCTACGTGAATTTCGAGGAGCTCGTTTATCTGCGCTCGTTGTTCGCTGCCGACTATGACATCAACCGGATAATCGAAGCCATTAGCGCGGCATCGCATGAGCCATGCAATCCGGCGGAGACTCTTATTTTCCTTGATGAGATTCAAGAAGCCGAGAACGGACTCGCGGCTTTGAAATATTTCAACGAAAATGCGCCTCAATTCCACGTGATTGCAGCAGGTTCGCTTTTGGGAATTGAACTCCACAAAAAGCAGTCGTTTCCGGTAGGTAAAGTGCAGCTGATGACTCTCTACCCGATGAGTTTCTTTGAATTCCTAATTGCAATGAACGAGAAGGCTTTGGTTGAGTTTATCGAACGCCGCGACTGGGAAAACATCGGCCTTTTCACGCCTCGGCTCCGCGATTTGTTGCGCAGTTACTATTTCGTTGGAGGAATGCCCGAAGCGGTGCTCTCGTTCAGCGAAAGCGGCGACTGGCAAGAGGTACGAGAAATCCAGAAAGAGATTTTACAGGGCTATGACCGCGATTTTTCAAAACACGCGCCAAACGATATCGTTCCGCGAATTCGTATGCTTTGGAACTCCATCCCGTCGCAGCTAAGTCGGGAGAATCGGAAATTCCTGTATGGATTGGTGAAGCAAGGCGCTCGAGCAAGAGAATATGAAGCAGCCCTGCAATGGCTGATCGACGGCGGGCTTATCCATAAAGTGTCGAATGTAACTGCGCCGCGGATACCGCTCAAAAGCTATGAGGACAAAACGTCGTTCAAGCTTTATGTTGTCGATATCGGTCTGCTCGGCGCCATGTCGGCGCTTGACTCGGAGAACATAGTCAACGGCAACAGTGTTTTCACAGAGTTTAAGGGAGCGTTGACAGAGCAGTATGTTCTCCAGCAACTGATACTGACACACACTCCATACTACTACTCCAAGCCCAATTCGCAACAAGAGATTGATTTCCTCATTGAGGCGTCGGGCGTTGTTGTTCCGATTGAGGTCAAGGCTGAGGAAAACCTGAAAGCGAAAAGCCTGCGCCGGTTTGTCGACGACAACAAATCGACAGCGGCATATCGCTTATCAATGTCGCCCTATAGAAAAGAGGAGTGGCTAACCAACATTCCGCTTTTTTGCGCTCAGATAGTTTGATAAGAGATGGCAAAGGCGCAAGCCCGGGGGACAGGGATGCGCCTTTGTCATATTTTCTGCGTGTGGCGGATTCGCGGAGCTTTAGCCCGGAATGATAGCCTCGCTGGGGCAAACCTCAGCGCATGAGCCGCACTCGATGCAGGTATCGGGATCGATGTGGTAGATGTCGCCCTCTGAGATAGCCTCTACGGGACAAACCGGAAGGCAGGTGCCGCAAGCGACACATTTGTCAGTGATTACGTAAGCCATAGTTTCTTGTTGATTTGGATAATATATACGTTTTTTGTTGGACACTGACAGACGCCCCGAGGGGTAGCTGCCGCGTGTTTCCGATGCAAAAGTAATGGTTTTCCGCGAAAGAGAGTTACAACATACACGATTTTTTACTAAAAAATGCCAAAAATCGCGAAGCTTGCTGTCGATTCTCTTACTTATCAACCAACTCCATGCCGCGGAGGATGGCTTCGCGGTTGACATCGAGCAGATTGTGGTGACGGTGCGGAAGCACCTTCTTCAGCCCTGCCATTACGCTCTCCACGGGGACTATTCCGGTGATTTTCAGCAGTGCGCCAAGAACAATCATGTTGTAGGTTTTGGAGCTCTTCATGTCGAACGTAGCTTCCATAGCCTCGATGCGGTGGACGTTGATGTCGGTGCGCTGCGGCGGGCGATGGATTCCGTAGGTGTCGTAGATGAGCGTGCCGCCGGGTTTCACTTTCGATTCGAATTTGTCGAGACTCTGCTGATTGAGAATCACAGCCGTGTCGTAGGTGTCGAGCACCGGCGAGCTAATCGGGCTGTCGGAAAGGATGACGGTAACGTTGGCTGTGCCGCCGCGCTGCTCCGGACCGTAGGAAGGCATCCAGGTTACTTCAAGGTCATCCATCAGTCCGGCGTAGGCGAGGATTTTGCCCATCGAGAGCACGCCCTGGCCGCCAAATCCCGCCATTATAATCTCTTGTTTCATTTTTCTTCGTTTTTAAGGTCGCCGAGAGGATAGAACGGGAACATATTGTCGACCATCCATTGATTTGCCTTTTCGGGGGTGAGCTTCCAGCCGCTGTTGCAGGTGCTGACAACTTCAACTACCGACGTACCCTTGCCGGCCAGGCTGTTTTCGAAAGCTTTGCGGATTGCGGCTTTGGTTTTGCGCACGGCGGCGGGGGTATGGACGGCCTGACGGGTCACGTAGCAAGTGCCTTCGAGCTGCGCGAGCAGATTGGTGATTTTCAACGGATGACCATTGAGGTCGACGCGGCGTCCGTAGGGGGTTGTCGAGGTCACCATTCCTTCGAGCGTGGTTGGAGCCATCTGTCCGCCGGTCATGCCGTAGATAGCGTTGTTTATGAAGATTATGGCAATGTTTTCGCCGCGGTTGGCAGCATGGATTGTCTCGGCTGTTCCGATAGCCGCGAGGTCGCCGTCGCCCTGATAGGTGAAGACGAGCCGCGACGGGTTGAGGCGCTTGGCGGCAGTGGCTACTGCGGGAGCGCGTCCATGAGCTGCTTCAATCCAATCGATATCAATATAATTGTAGGCAAACACTGCGCAACCTACCGGAGCTATTCCTATTGTCATCTCCTCTACGCCCATCTCCTCGAGGATTTCAGCGACAAGCCGATGAACAACGCCATGGGAGCAACCGGGGCAATAGTGCATATTGTTGTCGTTGAGCAGGCGCGGCTTTGAAGCCACAACGTTCTCTGCCCGACATATCTCTTCCTTAGTCATCTTAGCGGATGTTGAATTCGTTAATGAATGCGTCGAGAACCTCTTGCGGGTTGGGGACGATGCCGCCGAGGCGTCCGAAATGGCGCACGGGCATCTGACGTTCGGCAGCCATGCGTACATCTTCAATCATCTGCCCGGCGTTGAGCTCAACGACCATGATACCTTTGACGTTGGCAGCAGCTTTTTTCACGGCCTCTTTCGGGAACGGCCAAAGCGTCACAGGGCGCAGGAGTCCGACCTTGATGCCGCGAGCACGAGCATCCTCGATGGCTTTGAGGCAGATGCGAGCAATTGAGCCGAAGGCCACGAAAAGATATTCGGCATCGTCGGTGAAGAACTCTTCGCAACGCGCCTCGTTGCGCTCAATCTCGGCGTAGGTCTGTTGATAGCGGAGGTTGTGTTCCTCCATCTTGTAGCTGTCGAGCTCGAGGGTTGTCACGACGTTCGGACGTCGACCCGCGGAATGACCCGTAGCAGCCCAGGGGCATTGCTGAGCAATCTCCTCCTCGGTGCGACGCGGGCGCTGAGCGGGCAGCTTAACCTTCTCCATCATTTGCCCCACGATACCGTCGGCAAGAATCATTGCCGGAGTGCGATATTTGAAGGCGAGATCGAAGCCGAGCCCTACGAAATCGGCCATTTCCTGGACTGTCGAGGGAGCGAGGACGATAAAATGATAGTCGCCGTGGCCGCCGCCCTTGGTTGCCTGGAAATAGTCGGCTTGCGAGGGGTGGATGGTGCCGAGTCCGGGGCCGCCGCGCATCACGTTGACCACCAGAGCGGGCAGCTCGCCGGCGGCGATATAAGAAAGCCCCTCCTGCATCAAGCTGATGCCGGGAGAGGACGAGGATGTCATTACGGCTTTGCCCGTGGCGGCTCCGCCATATACCATATTTATAGCGGCAACTTCGCTTTCAGCCTGAAGCACCACCATTCCGGTGGTTTCCCAGGGCATCAGCGCTTCGAGGGTCTCGAGCACCTCGCTCTGGGGCGTGATGGGATAGCCGAAATAACCGTCGGCACCGTAGCGCACGGCGGCGTGGGCTATCGCCTCGTTGCCTTTCATCAATCGGATTTTTTCTTCCATGTGGAGTAATGGTTTGTATAAATGGAGAGTGGCGATATCAGCCGTTGTCAACCACGACGCGATAGACTGTTATGCAACCGTCGGGGCAGACAGTAGCACACGCAGCGCAGCCGATGCAAGCATCAGCGTTGGCGTCGAATGCAAAATGATATCCGCGGTTGTTAACCTCCTTGGGTTGAAGCGCAAGGACGTTGCAGGGGCAGGCAACGACACAGAGGTCGCATCCTTTGCAACGTTCTACATTAATCTCTACTGCTCCTTTTATTTTTGCCATTAAGGTTGGTTATAATGGTTGATTATAATGTAGGTGAATGTTAATGTCTCTTTGGAATCGCGAGCCACGGGGGCACGCCATCCTCCAAGCGGTTTGGATTTATTCCAACGCAAAAGTAACAAAAATCCGCGTAACCGCGCTAATTTAACACACTCTTAACCTATGGCACATTCGAGCCGAATTTGTGCCATTTTATCAGAGCTTCATCTGCGTCACCCTAACTCGTTTGTTTTTCAATTTGAAAGGGGCAACGGCTACGACAACCGAGCGCGCTTTCTCGCGCGGAACGGCCACGAGAATCTGATGGTCGGCAACGTCGATTCGACCGATTTCCGACGCTGCGAGTCCGCCATTGGCCACGAGGAAGCCAACGACATCGCCACGCGAAATCTTCTCTTTGCGCCCGGCGTTGATGTGGAGTGTGGCGTTCGGGGCTTTGAGCGTGTTGTCGGTTGAATCCTTTGGGCTCCACGAACGTTTCGGCTCTATGTAGTCGGGAATGGAATCGGCCTCAGAGCGAATGATGTAGACTGTCCCCTCGGCGCCGTTGCGACCGGTTCGGCCGTTGCGGTGGGTCCACGCTTCGCGCGACGATGGGATATGATAATGGATTACGGCGTCGAGCCCGTCGATATCCAATCCGCGGGCGGCAAGGTCGGTAGCCACAACTACGCGAGCCGACCCGTTGGCCAACATCGCCAAGGCATTTCCGCGGTCGCGCTGTTCGAGTCCGCCATGATAGAGCGCGGTGTCGATGCCGGCGCGGCGCAGAAGCGTGTAGGTGCGCTCAGCGCTTTCGCGATGGTTAACGAAAACGATTGCGCGCCGGGGGCGGATTGAAAGCAGTGTGGCAATCAGCGTGTCGGCTTTGTCGCGCGCGGGGCTTTCGATTTCAACGATGTCGGTCGGCGATTCCGCATCGGAGTTTTCCGAGTAATCGAAATCAACAAAATCTTTGCAGCCAATCCATTCCGGGGGCGCGGTGACGGCCGTTGCCGAGGTTACAACGATGTTGTCAACGCGAGGCATTGCGCGGCGCAGACGTTTCATCTCTGTTTCAAATCCGAGTTCGAGCGATTTATCGTATTCGTCGATAACAAGCGTCGAGACGGTCGACAAATCGACGCGCCGGCGGTTGAGATGGTCGAGCAGACGGCCGGGAGTGGCGATAACGATGTCGGGAACGGGTTGAAGCGATTTCGTCTCATCCTCGACGGAATGGCCACCGTAGAGCGTCACGGTTTTCAGTCCCTGCGCCATCTTGCGGATAACCTCTCCGACCTGAAGAGCCAACTCACGCGATGGCACGAGCACAACAGCCTGAATCGTCCCGTTGGGCTGCCCGACTCTACGCAGCAAATATGCCGCGAAAGCTACGGTTTTACCCGACCCTGTCGGCGCGGCAAGACGCACGGCACTGTTGCGCGTCGACAGCATCGACTTCTGCATAGGGCGCAGCTCGGTTATCCCTAACTGCCGGCTCAGCGCGCGGGTTATCTCCTCTGAATTCATTTATCGGAGTTTACTACTGGTGCGATAAATCGCGTTAGTTTAAAAATTATCAAATAAAGAGAGTCCTTTGACATTATGGTTTGAATTGATTGAAGAGTCTTGCCGTGAAAGTAGCGTCCGAAGTTCGGTGCGCTCCAAGGCAGAGATTCTGATCAAGGTAGCAACCTCCGTGATAGAATAAAGGCACTTATAGTCGGCCTTGATTCTCGTAACTGTTAGGTAGGATATTATGGCTGTCCATAGGTGGACTTTGACAGCATTCTCTGAAAATCCCCATAGATTTTTAACGACAATGTTCTGCTTTATCCACTTGAAGAAAACCTCAATATCCCAGCGGTGGCGATACAGATTGGCAATTTCCAATGCACTGACCTCAAAGTTGTTGGATATAAAATCCACAATCGTGTCATTATCCGGGTCATACACTCGCACAAACCTCATGTCCTCAGGATATAGTTTGCTCGATTTGTACCCTGTGACTCTGATACGGGCATCTTCAATGATACCGGATTTGTCGTCAGGTATCGCCATCTGCTCTATCGTGGTAAACTTCATATTCTCTTTAGGACGTGACACCCAAAACGCTTGCGACTGATGAAATCTGTATAGAGCCTTGAAATCGACATAGGCTTTGTCCATTACATAAAAAGCAAACGGTTCCGGCGTGAGTTCATCCAACTCGTTGCTATCGTGCCATTTCCCATCGGTGATATGGATATTCGCCGGGATACTTCCTCGTAGATCTGGCAATGTGTGCATTTTAACGGCCCCCTTGCTATATTTGCCCAACGCCCAAGCCGCAAGTTTGATACTCGTGGATATGGTCGTGGAGTCCAGTGCATAAATCACATTGTCAATGGTTACCTCCGATAGTTTAACCTTGGAGTACATTGGTCGCACAAGACCTATGAGGAATAAACCGAGGCCCTCAAAAATACGATAATCACGACTCTCATTTGCACGTGACAACGAAGTGTGACTCACGGCTTTGCGAAATCCGAGATGATAAAGTATATTTGAATGGGCTTCCAAGCATAGGCAGATATCTCTAAGCGAATCGCATCCCGTCAACT
>CAYNSG010000133.1:0-6945 GCA_964399885.1 uncultured Bacteroides sp. | reverse complement strand
AGAGAGTAGAAGTGTGGTGATGAATCGGTTCATTGTGGGTTAGTTGTCTTTTTTTAATCGATAATCAGTTGGAAATCGTCGGCGTCCTGCCAGGGCGAGAATCGCTGACGGTCGCGCGAGAGGCGTTGGGCGTCGAACGTAGCGTAGACGATACCATTGTCGCGGCGCTCGGCGATGTCGTCGCCCCAGTTGTTGAAAATGAATGAATCGCCACGTGGATATTCGCCCCAAAGATCTGTGCCCTCGCGGTTGCAGCCGGCTACGAATGCCTGGTTTTCGACGGCGCGGGCTATCAGCATGTGTTTCCAGGCGAAAACGCGCGAGTGCGCCCAGTTGGCGGGAACAATCAGCGCGTCGTAGCGGAGGTCGACGTTGCGGTTCCAGACCGGGAAGCGGATGTCGTAGCATATTGACATGCAGAGTTTCCACGTGCGGAAGTTGACGACAGGCGGCAACGCCATTCCGGGAGTGAGAATCATCTGCTCGCCCCCGGCGCGGAAGAGGTGGCGTTTGTCGTAGAACTCAACCGTGCCGTCGGGCATAGCCATGAATCCGCGGTTGTAGAAATTCTCGCCGTTGCGAGCTGTAAATCCGCCCCAAACCGCAAAGCCGAACTTTTCGACCCAACGCCGCACGGCCAGAATCGTCGGGCCGTCGTTGCCCTCGGCGACTTTCCGAAGCAGCTCGGGGGCGGTCGTGTAGCCGGCATTGAACATCTCGGGGAGCACAACCAAATCAGTGTCGGCATCGACCTCGGCGAGCCGGCTTTCGACGGCTTTTATGTTCTCTTCGGGTCGACCCTCGATAATAGCATGAGGAATCAGGGCGATTTTCAGGTTCTGTTCAGGCATCGTCGGTTGAGAATTTCTCGGGGTGAAGCCCTTTGAAGGGGCGATAGAAGCGTTTGATTTTGCGGAGGTCGGTCTCGACATCATCGGTGGGCAGGAACTCCGAGGTGATGGTGATGGTTTTTGATGGATAGTCGAGCACTCCGAGCAGCAGCGGAACGTTGGCCATGCGGGCTATGTAGAGAAACCCGTGGCGCCAGTTGGCAGTGCGGCTGCGCGTCCCTTCGGGGGTGATTGCCAGGTTCATGCGTGGCGACGAATTGAACTTCGCGACGATTGTGTCGACCAGCGACGAACCTTTCCGGCGCGGGACCGGTATGCCGCCGATAGCCTTGAAAAACAGCCCGAGCGGGAAGAAAAACCACGCCTCCTTCATCAGAAATCCTGCATGGCGACCAACCGACGCATAGGCGAGCTTACCGAGAATGAAATCCCAGTTGGAGGTGTGGGGCGCAACGCAGATTATCGACTTCGGATAATCAGGTACAGAGATGTCGACTTTCCATCCTGTGAGTTTGAGCAGGAAACCGCTCACATTCATTTTTTAGCGGGGAGTGAGGCGTTCATGTTGTGGACGATAGCCTGCAGGGCTTCGTTGAACTCGATGCGAAGGCGTTGGAAAGCAGCCTTGTTGTAGGCTGAATGGGCGAGGTTGTATTCGTGTCGGGTTTCGAAGTCGGAGGGAGTTTTGTCGAACGAGAACGAAACGTTGGCGAGGGTTTTCACCTGAAGCTCGACGATGTCGCGGATATTCTGAGCCATTTTTTCTACTTCGATTCCGGGGATGGCGTCGATAGCCATTGCGCACTCGGCAGCGATGTCGCCGCAGATGTAGTGGATCTGTTTCTTAAGTTGACGTTTGTTAGCCATTCGTCTGAATGATTATGTTTTTGAGTGATTGATATACGGTTGGTATGGTCATCGGCTGCTGTTGATGAGGCCGATGTGTGGGTGCCGGCGCAGAGTTTTTGAAGCTCGGTATGGCGGTTTCGACAACCTGTCGGCATTTTTCGGGGTCGGCCGTAGCCATGAAAATGCCGTGTTCGCCGGGCTGCAGCGAGCGGTTGAGGGCAACGAAGGCGCAGGCAGCATGGGGATCGGTCACGTAGCCATAGCGGTTGTAAACGTCGGTAATCGCATCGATTATCTCGACGTCGGAAACCGAGAACGCCTGAATCTCAACCTTCGAATCGGTGAGCAACTCGCTGACTCGCGGAAGATTGGCGGGCATGGCGGTGTCCATGGCGTTGGCATGAGTGGCAACGGCAGGGCGATGTTCTATGGTGCCGGTAGCGAGGTAGCGGGCGAACGTGTCGTTGGCGTTCGTAGCGGCTACGATACGCTTTATCGGTAGCCCCATCCGGCATGCGAGCAGGGCAGCGGCGAGGTTTCCGAGATTGCCGGAGGGCACGGAGACGACGATTTGTTGCGGGTCGGCACCATTTTCAACCATGCGGGCGTAGGCGTTGAAGAAGTGGAACGTCTGCGGCAGGAAGCGGGCGATGTTGATGGAGTTGGCGGTAATGGTGCGGACGTGCTGGCGGAGTCCGGTGTCGAGGGTAGCCGTGCGTACCAAGGCCAGGCAGTCGTCAAACGAGCCGCGCACCTCGATGGGCGTAACCGTAGGCCCGAGCGAGGTGAAGCTGCTGCGCTGCTGGTAGGTGAGTCGTCCCTTGGGATAGAGAATGGTGACGTGGACGCCCGGGAGGTTGTGGAAGGCGTTAGCAACGGCACTTCCGGCGTCGCCCGATGTGGCGGCGATGATATGCAGGGGAGTGTCGTCGTTCTCGCGCAATGTTTTGAGAATGCTCGCCATGAATCGCGCTCCGATATCTTTTACGGATTTTGTCGGACCATGGAACAACTCCATCGTTGCGATGCGGGTTTCGTCGAGTTTCACGAGCGGCATCGGGAACGAGAGTGCATGGTTGACGATAGATCTAACCGTCTCGGGCTCAAAATCTTCGCTGAGGAATGTGTTTGCCACGACGTAGGCGATGTCGGTCGACGGCATTCCGGCAATGTTCCAGAATAGCGGCGGCGGCAGCGGAATGACATCCTGAGGCATATATAGTCCGCCATCGGGTGCAAACCCCTGTCGCATCGCATCGACGAAGGGAACAATCGGCGAATTATGGTTTGTTGAAGAGTATCTCATGGTTAGTTTTTTGCAGTTAGATTATTGAAGAGATTCAGATTCCATCACCGCGAGCTCCCATACCGACATGGTGTTCTCAAGGGCGCGGGTCGCCGCGGCATGCTCCGTGAAAAGTTCGGCGTCGGTTTCGCCATTGCTGATGCGGTTCTCAATCTCCTTCACCTTCTCTTCGAGGCGGGTCACTTCGGCCTCGGCCTCCTCGACCTTCTTGCGTGCGCGACGAACGAGTCGGTCGCGCTCTTTCTGCTCGGCGTAGGAGAGTCGCGGCGAAGTCGGCGCTGCAGGAGTTTTTGCTTCGGCAGCTGCTGCAGTCGAAGGTTTCGGTTGCGGAGCGCTCTTTTCGGGCTGGCGGCTCAATTCGAGTTCGGCGAGTGAAGCTATCTTCTTTTTCTCGAGGAATTCGTAGATGCCGCCGAGACATTCGCGAACCTTGCCGCCACCGAATTCATAGACCTTTTCAACCAGCCCGTCGAGGAATTCGCGGTCGTGGCTAACGACGATAACCGTGCCGTCGAAATTCTTAATGGCTTGCTTGAGAATATCTTTGGTGGCCATGTCGAGATGGTTGGTAGGCTCGTCGAGAATCAGCAGGTTGACGGGCTGGAGTAGCAGGCGAATCATCGCCAGGCGGGTTTTCTCGCCGCCGGAGAGCACTTTCACTTTCTTGTCCGACGCTTCGCCGCCAAACATGAAAGCGCCGAGGATGTCGCGGATTTTCAGGCGAATGTCGCCCGTAGCTGCGCGGTCGATTGTGTCGAACACGGTAATCTCACCGTCGAGCAGCTGGGCCTGGTTCTGAGCAAAATAGCCGATTTTGACGTTATGACCGATTTTGAGTGAGCCGTTGAACGGAATTTCGCCCATGATACATTTGACGAGCGTCGACTTGCCTTCGCCGTTTTTGCCTACAAAGGCAACCTTTTCGCCGCGCTTTATGGTGAATGTAGCGTTGTCGAACACTTGATGATCGCCGTAGGCTTTCCCGACGTTGTCGGCTATAATCGGGTAGTCGCCCGAGCGGGGAGCCGGCGGGAAGCGCAGGTTGAGATGCGAGGTGTCGACCTCGTCGAACTCGATGCGCTCAATCTTGGCCAACTGTTTGATTCGGCTCTGAACCTGAACGCTTTTCGTAGCTTTATAGCGGAATCGCTCAATAAACTCTTCGGTATCCTGTATCTGTTTCTGTTGGTTGCGGTAGGCACGCATCTGTTGCTCAACGCGCTCTTTACGAAGCTCAACGAATTTCGAGTAGTTGACCGAGTAATCGTGGATTTTTCCGAGCATAATCTCGATAGTGCGGTTGGTTACGTTGTCGAGAAACGCGCGGTCGTGGCTGACGAGCAGTACGGCGTCGGCCTTCGTGATGAGAAAGTTCTCGAGCCATTGGATAGACTCGATGTCGAGATGGTTCGTCGGCTCGTCGAGCAGCAGCAGGTCGGGGTGAGTCAGCAACAGTTTGGCGAGCTCAACTCGCATGCGCCAGCCGCCGGAAAACTCGGCCGTCGGGCGGTTGAAGTCGGAGCGGACGAAGCCCAGGCCGAGGAGAGTTTTCTCCATCTCGGCCTCGTGGTTCTCAGTGTCCTCGATTGCCAGGCGCTCGGTCAGCGACGTCATTCGCTCGATAAGTTTCTGATAATCGTCGGACTCATAGTCGGTTCGTTCGGCAAGCCGTTGGTTGAGTTCGTCGAGATTTCGGCGCATCTCGTCGATATGCGAGAACGCCTTGCGCACCTCCTCAACGAGCGTCAGCGTGTCGGACGTCTCCATCTGTTGCGGCAGGTAGCCGATGGTGATATCCTGTTGGACAGCTACCTGTCCGGAGGTTGGTTTCTGCAGTCCGGCAATGATTTTGAGCATAGTCGACTTCCCTGCGCCGTTTTTGCCGACAAGAGCTATTTTGTCCTTGCGGTTGATGACGTAGGAGATGTTGTCGAGAAGCGGCTTAACGCCGAATTCAACGCTCAAATTCTGTAGAGAAACCATTTGCAGGTTGTGGAATTATAAGAGGGTTATTTCGCCGAAAAATTCCGGACGATGAAAATCGGGTTTGGGAGTGTCGATTGGCGACCATGAGAGGAAGTGGGGCACGGTTGTCATGTCGGCACATTTGTAGAAGTTGCCAAACAGCTTGACGGGCTGTTCGGGAGTATATTTGACGCCAATCAGTTCGAGAGGAATGGCTACTGTGAGGTTCCATGAGAAGATTCCCTCGAGCTCTTCGAACGGGCGAGTGCCGGATGACGGCAAGCGGCGGATGCTGTCAATCTGCTCGTCGGTAAGCAATTTCGCGCTGTGGCGGTCGTTGCGCAGCCCAACATGGGTTGTGCCGATGCAGTTGAATTCGAAGTTATAGTAGGGACGGCGACCTTCGGGAGCTACGAAAAACTCCACGCACGAATCCTGATAGACGTCGTCGTTGTTCTTGTCGTGGACCGCACGGAGATAGTTGCAGCGCACGAAGAAGTCGATGTAGATGGCAGTGTCGGAGTGTGCGATATTGAAAGCCGTCAGCGGTTTGTAGGGGAATTGGTCGGGCCAATTGAGGCAGCTTACGGTCTGGTGTTCGCCGTGTTCTTCGAGTTCGGCGGTTACTTTCTCGAGCGGCATCTCGTCGAGCTGCGGCATGTAGGGGACGTTGAGTGTTTTAGGCGTTGACATGGAAAAGAAAGGATTTTTGGAGTTACAAATTGGTAAGGCTGCGGATGCTTAGGACGATTCCGATGCTGGCCATCGTCAGCAGGATGGCGGCGATGATTCGGTTGACGAGCCAAAGCGAGCGCACGTTGAAGTGGGCGCGGAGTTTGTTGACCGAGTAGGTCACGGCAAACCACCACGCTCCGGCTCCGGCAATGATAGCAATGTAGCCGGCGATATAGTGATAGAACTTATAGTCGGAGTCGAGGAAATTAAACCGGGCGAACAGTCCGATGATGAAAAGCAGAATCAGCGGGTTGGAGAACGTCAGCAGAAAGCCGGTAGTTATGTCTTTCCAGGGGGTGTTGGCAGTCGGTATCGGCGTTGCGAGCTTGCGCGAAGGGTTGGCGCGGAAGAGATATATTCCGTAAAGCAGCAACACGATGCTCCCGACGAGCTGCAGAACCGTCTGGTTGTTCTGAATAAAGTCAGTGACAAACGAAAGTCCCAAACCGGTAAGCAGACAGTAGATAAAATCCGAGGCGGTAGCTCCGATACCGGTATAAAAAGCGGGTGCGCGCCCTTTGATAAGGGTGCGTTGTATGACGAGCATACCTATGGGGCCCATGGGAGCTGAAATCAATGCTCCAATCAGCAGTCCGGTCAAAATTATGTAGACGAGACTCTCCATTTGGATGCAAAGTTAATCAACCTGCGGCTCAAATGCAACCTTTATCGGCGAAAATTGCGCCATCCCGCCCAGCTATGGCCACATCGATTGGCGGCTGTCGGTAGTTAAGATTCTGAATTTTTCTTAAAAAAGTACCTAAATTTCCTGAACCTCTGTTTTGGGCTTGGCCGGACGGCCTCGCTTGGCAGATGTCGGCTTTGCTTTGGATGTGTATAATGGGGCGCATCCCGATGGGATATCGAAGCCGAATGCCTTGCATATTTCCACCTGGTCGCCGACAAAGGGGGTGATGAACTTCAACTTGCCATTGTGCTCAATGCAGCGGATTGTCCGCATCTCGGCAAGGACAGATTCTGTCGAGCCGAACTTCTTGCGCAGATAGGGATTCGATTCCCAGACATGTCTGACATAGGATGCCAGTATCAGCCCAATGAAGCAGATGAACATCCGCCCGTGCTTGGAGGACTCGGTCCAGCATCGTGTGCGGTCTTGGTTGAGCGGGCCTTTCTGAAGCTGGAAACATTTCTCCTGCTCGTCGCGCATGCCGTAGTTGTCCATGGCCTCGATTGGATTGAGGTCAAGGCCGATTGTCTTTGAGGCGAAGAAGCCCGATG
>CAYNSG010000132.1:0-7000 GCA_964399885.1 uncultured Bacteroides sp. | reverse complement strand
TTTACAGCATATTTTCCAAAGTCAAATTTTTAACGAACTATTGTTTTAACGAACTATTGTTTTAACGAACTATTGCATTTATAGCTGCTATTCAGGCTTCTCGGAGATCAACTGACAAAAAAATCTTCCAGACATGTAACGATTCCATGCGTTCATGCGTCTAATGAATGTTAGTCATTAAATCGATATGATTATTTCACTTCACGACGTCAACAAGACTTATCCCGGAGCTGTGCCTCTTCACGTTCTCAAAGGCATAAATCTCAGCATCGACCGAGGCGAATTGGTTTCGATTATGGGAGCTTCTGGCTCGGGAAAGTCTACGCTGCTCAACATACTCGGAATTCTCGACACGTACGACACCGGAGAGTATTACCTCGACGGCGTGCTGATTAAGAATCTCAGCGAAAACCGTGCTGCTGAGCTGCGCAACCGAATGATTGGTTTCGTTTTCCAGTCGTTCAATCTGATTAGCTACAAGAACGCCGTTGAGAACGTCGCCCTGCCACTATTCTATCAAGGCGTGCCGCGTCGCAAGCGCAACGCTATGGCTATGGAGCAGCTTGAACGCATGGGGCTCGCCGACCGCGCCCACCATCTCCCCGGCGAACTTTCGGGCGGACAGAAACAGCGCGTCGCCATCGCCCGTGCTCTGATAACCAAGCCTTCAATCATCCTCGCCGACGAGCCCACAGGCGCGTTGGACTCAAAAACGTCGAAGGACGTGATGGAGGTTTTCCGTCAGCTCAACGACGAGGGAATGACCATCGTTATCGTAACCCACGACCCGAATGTCGGAAAAGCTACTAACCGCGTTATCCGAATCGCCGACGGCATAATACAACCCGACTGATATGCTCGACCTCATTCGCGAAATAGCTCAGACGCTGCGCAACAATAAATTGCGCACATTCCTGACAGGCTTCGCTGTAGCTTGGGGGATTTTCATGCTAATAATCCTCCTGGGAATGGCGCGAGGCGTTACAAACTCATTCCTGAACAACCGCTCCGACGAGAGCTCGCGCAACCTGACCATCTGGTCGGGCGTGACGAGCAAACCTTACCGCGGTTTCAAAGAGGGGCGCCGAGTCGAGCCGGCAGTCACCGATATCGACAATCTTACCGCCGAGCTTCCCGAAACCGTTGAGAAAGTCAACTCCTACAAATCGCTCGGAACTACAAATATCTCAACCTCGCGCGACTACATCTCCACGAAGCCCTCCGGAGTCTATCCCGAAGAGCAGAAAATCAACCGCATCGAACTCTCCCACGGACGTTTCATCAACGACATGGACCTGAAGGAGTCGCGAAAAGTGATTGTCCTCACCGAAGAAAATGCCCGCATTCTTTTCGGCGACGCGGAGAGCGCCGTCGGCAACCGCGTGACGGCCTACGGTTTGTCGTGGCTTGTTGTCGGAGTCTACAGCCACCGCTGGATGAGCAACACGTATATTCCATTCACAACGGCGCTGAAGCTCTCGGAGGACAACCGCAAGATTGGCAACTTGATGGTGCAACTCAAAGAGATTCAGACCGAAGAGGAAGCTACTGCAGCTGAGGACGAAGTGCGCAGCCAACTCGCAAAGAATCATTCGTTTGCCGAGGACGACCGCAGCGCTCTATACATCTACAACCGCTTCACGTCGTATCTCAAAGAGAACACGGCATTCAACATCCTCAATGGTGCCATCTGGGTAATAGGCATATTCACCCTGCTTTCGGGCATAGTCGGTATCAGCAACATCATGTTTGTCAGCGTTCGCGAGCGCACGCATGAGATTGGAATCCGCCGCGCTATCGGCGCAAAACCACGGTCGATTCTCATCCAGATTGTAACCGAGAGCATCGCTATCACTACATTGTTTGGCTACGCCGGCATTGTTCTCGGCATGGCCGTTATGCAGGTAATCGCCTCACTTACCGCGGGCACGGATTTCATCAAGAACCCCACAATCGACCTCAGCATCGCCGTCGAAGTGACGATTCTGTTGATTATAGCCGGAGGCATTGCCGGACTTTTCCCGGCGTTGAAAGCCACGAAAGTTAAACCTGTTGAAGCATTGCGCGACGAATAAATGAAAAATCCGATATTCGACATAGAAAACTGGAAAGAGATCGGGGCTACACTCGCCCGAAACAAAACTCGCACATTCCTGACCGCCTTCGGTATATTCTGGGGCACGGCAATGCTCGCCATGCTGATAGGCGGCGCCTCTGGGCTGCGAGGAATGTTGATGAGAAATTTCCAAGGGTTTGCTACTAACATGGGAGCCGTTTTCCCTCAGCGAACAACACTCTCCTATCGTGGCTTCAACAAGGGAATGAACTGGTCGCTCAACACTAACGATATCGACATGATCAAGCGCACGGTTCCGTATATCGAGGCCTCATCGGCGTTTCAACAGAGCATGTCAACAATCGCTTACTCTTCCAAATCCAAATCGGCGGGTGTTCAAGGCGTTGAAAGTGATTTCTTCAAAATTCAGGAACCGGTGGTCTACGAGGGACGCTTGCTGAACGAAAGCGATATTTTCGGCAATAAGAAAGTTGCACTGCTCGGAAAAAGCGTAGCCGACGAACTGTTTGGCGGAGCATCTCCTCTGGGACAGTATGTATCAATCAATGGCGTTTACTTTCAGATAGTTGGCGTAATCGGGCAAACATCGGAGGCGAGTATCGGCAGCCGACTCGATGAAAATGTAGTCATGCCGCTGACAACAATGCGCCGCGCTTTCAATCTCGGCAACGATGTAGGATTCTTCGTCATGAGCGTTGCCCAGGGCCACACTCCTACCGAGCTCAAGCCTTATATCATGCGTGCAATTCGCAAGAATCACCCCATCCACCCCGACGACGAGGACGCTCTGGGAATGATGGACATCGCTGAGATGTTTAAGATGGTCGACAATCTTTTCATCGGCATCTCGCTGCTGGCAATCTTCGTCGGGGTCGGGACGCTAATCGCCGGAATAATCGGCGTAGGCAATATCATGTGGATTATCGTCAAGGAACGAACTCAAGAGATTGGCATTCGCCGCGCTATCGGAGCCAAGCCACGCGACATCATCATTCAGATTCTCTCCGAAGGAATGGTGTTGACTGCCATTGCCGGCACGTCGGGCGTAGTGTTCGCCACTATAGTTCTTGCTCTGGTCGAACATTTCACAGCCGACCCCGTGCTCGGAAGCGCTCATTTCCAACTCTCGTTCTCCAGCGCGATGGAGATTATGGCGGCATTCCTCATCCTCGGCACTCTCGCGGGACTCATCCCCGCAATCCGCGCCATGCGCATTAAACCAATCGAAGCTATCAACGACAAATAACATCACACGATATGAAACATTTTCTCAAGATTTCTCTATGGGTTATCATTGCGATAATCTTCTTAGGAATATTCGTTTTCCTTTATCGGAATTCTAAGCCGGAGACAACAGTCTACAGCGTCGTCACCCCTGCCGTAGGCGACATTGTCCGCACAACCGTCCTGACCGGAAAGATTGAGCCTCGCGACGAAATTAACATCAAGCCCCAAATTTCGGGCATCATCTCCGAAATAAATGTCGAACCGGGCGACGTTGTTGCCGAGGGCGACGTGATAGCTAAAATCAAAGTAATCCCCGATGCGTCGCAGCTCTCGTCGGCTCTGACACGCATTGAAACAGCCAAAATCTCGCTCAACGATGCCAAAGCTAAATTCGAGCGCAACCGTATGCTGTTCGACAAAAAAGTGATTTCACGCGAGGAATTCGAGACGTCTGAAACTACTTATCTCCAAGCTCAACACGAGCTCGAAGCCGCCAACGACTCCTACTCCATTGTGCACGAAGGAATTTCGAAATATAATGCTTCGGAGAGCAACACTCTTGTGCGCGCCACTATCGGCGGTCTGATTTTGGATGTCCCGGTTAAAGTCGGCTCATCGGTGATTCAGGCCAACACGATGAACGACGGCACAACCGTGGCAACAATCGCCGACATGAGCAACCTTATTTTCCGAGGCAATGTTGATGAAACCGAGGTCGGTCAGTTGCGTGTCGGGATGCCTATGTCGATAACCATCGGCGCCATTCCCGAACTGAATCCAAAAGCCACAATCGAATATATCGCCCCGAAGGGCACATCAGAAAATGGTGCCAACACATTCGAAATCAAAGCCGCAATGACCGTCGATTCCATAGCCAATCTTCGCGCCGGCTATAGCGCCAACGCAACAGTGACGCTCAGCGAGTCGCGCGGAGTAATGACCGTTCCCGAAGGAATTATTGAGTTCGCCGGCGACAGCACATTTGTCTATCTGATGACCGACAGCGTGCCCGAGCAGAAATTCTCGCGTCAGGCAGTCGTCACAGGAGTGAGCGACGGAATCAACATCGAAATCAAAGAAGGTATTAACAGCTCGGCGCATCTGCGCGGCGACATAATCAAAGCGAACTGATGACACAACGATTCTACTCTCTGATTGCGGTGTCACTTCTTATAGCCGGCAGTGTCTCGGCCGCAACGCCATGGAGCCTCGACAGCTGCATAAACTATGCCGTAGCCCACAATCTGACAGTCAAAACCCGCGAAATCAATGCGCAATCGGCTCAGTACGACGTTACCGAGGCTAAGGATCGCTTCCTGCCTACACTACAGGCCGGTGCCAACCAATCGTTCAGCTTCGGTCGTGGCCTGACCTCGGAAAACACCTACGCCAACCGCAATACCCAGAGCTTCGGGTGGAATCTCGGACTTTCGCTGCCGTTGTTCCAGGGACTTCGCAATGTGAGGAATCTCGATTATGCGCGAACAAACTTGCGCATGATTGTTGAGCAACTCGAGAGCGCCAAGGACGACATCACGCTCAACGTCATCGCTCAGTATCTCCAGGTTCTTTACGCTAAAGAGATTGAGGCGGTTGCCGCCGAGCAGTTGACCCTTTCGAAATCTCAACTCGATCGCAGCCGCGAGCTGTTTGCAGCCGGAAAAATCCCCGAGCTCGATGTAGCGCAAGCCGAGTCGCAAGTGGCGCAGGATGAGCTTTCGGTTGTAACGGCCGCCAACGACTATTCAATCGCTCTGCTCGACCTCGCACAGCTTCTCGAACTTCCGTCGACCGACGACTTCGAAATCCTTCCGCTCGCCGATGCCAACAATGCCCCGCTCCCCTCGCCCGACGCTGTGTATGAATCCGCTCTGCAGATCAACCATGGCATCCGCGCCTCGCATCTGAGTGTCGAGGCTGCCGGCAAGTCGGTCAAGGTGGCAAAGAGCGGCTATCTTCCGTCGCTGTCGTTTAGTGCCGGACTCGGTAGCAGCTACTACAAAACTTCGGGTTTCGACAACGAAAACTTCGGGCCGCAGATGCACCATAATCTCAGCAAATCGCTCGGATTCTCGCTCTCAATCCCAATCTTCGATGCTTTCTCAACGCGCAACTCCGTGCGCAAGGCACGCCTGCAAGAGATATCTGCACGTCTGCAATTGTCGGAGACAGAAAATCAGCTCTATAAAGCAATCGTGCAAGCCCACACTCAGGCTGTCGCTGCCGACAAACGCCTCTCGGCCGGCGAGGTAGCTTCGCGAAGCACGTTGACAGCTCTCAACGCCATGCAGGAGAAATACAACTACGGCAAAGCCAACTCCACGGAGCTCGACCAGGCCAAAACCGAATATTTCCGTGCCGTCAGCACCGCCGTCCAAGCCAAATACGAATCGCTCCTGCGCCGCCGCATCCTCCACTTCTACTCCTCAGGCCGCTAACCGAACTACATAAAGGACTTCCATCACAATAATTACATTCCCGACCGCATCGAGCCTCCCCCTGCCCGATGCGGTCGCCATTTTTCACAGTTGTGTTTCGGCCTGATTTTTGATTTATAGCACTTCAAATGCGACCTATTAGGGTGTAGAGTGCGGCCACGCCTCTTCCTCCACGGGACGAATATAGATAAAACAGATTCCACAGCCATCGGCGTGGTAAAGGAGTGTGCTTCAGTATTTTTTTGACAAACGCCGGCGACTCGGGGTCGACACGAGCCTCATTCGTGGCAAGCACTATATATCGTAAATCTATCCAGTGGCGGCGGCGCTCCGGGAGATTGGCACGAATCGACTCGTAGGCGCTTTGAAACTCACTGATCCTGTGGACCGTGGCGGATGTGATTGATTCAGCCGACTCCATTACCTCCACAGTGATGGGCATCCGCGTATGGTATATGCGCGGATTGAGCCGCAGTAGCCTCTGTCCGATCTCTATGTCGTCGCCCATACTGATGGCTTCATTCCAACCGCCGGCTCGACGGAACAGCTCGGTTTTGGCCATATATGAATGGGTGGCCATAGATGAATGGAACACGTTGTGGAAATCATGGTTGCGCTCGCCGAACCGACGTACCACCCGCCGGCCGTCGATGTGGTTAATAGCTCTGTCCCAGCCGATAAGCTCGGCATCGGGATGAGACCTTGCGAATTTCATCGCATTTTCAACGTGAGTGGGAAGCATTATGTCGTCGGAGTCGAAAAACATGGTCCACTGAGTTGTGGCAATGCTCAACCCGGCATTTCGTGCAGCACCGGCACCCGGCTCTAGCTCTTCCGCCACAATCACCTTAAAATCATCCGCTTCCACAGCAGCCTTCCACTTCCTCAGCACTTGTCGGCTGCCGTCGGTGGAGTTATTGTCCACCAAAATGACGGTGAGCGGCCGCCAAGTCTGTGCAGCCACCGCATCAAGCGTGCGCCCAACGATGCCGGCCCTGTTGTAGACGGGAATGATAATACTTATATCGGATGCCATGCCGCAAAGTTATAAAATAATCCCCACAATCCCCCCATTCCCCTATTTGTCTGAACTTCCAATCGCATCATCACGCCCTAAGCCGGCTCAACCCATCCCCAATCAGCTCCCCTGCGCTGGAAAATTTTGTACCATTCTTTCATCATATTCCTTTGTTATTTGAAGGATATTATATAATTTTGCGTTCGACTTACGCCGCGAGACTTCCATTGGAAGCCGGAG
>CAYNSG010000131.1:0-7001 GCA_964399885.1 uncultured Bacteroides sp. | reverse complement strand
GTAACCTTGATGCGCTGTTGCTGGTGGGGCTGCAGCACGGACGTGAACGCATAGTCGACCGAGAAGAGAAACACAACTGAGAGCAGAGCGGCGCAGACCGTGATAATAAGTTTGTGAGCCGGACCTTTCAGCGCGTTGAACACCAGGTAGAGGCAGGCGACGCCGATTACGGCTCCGAAGAAAATCAGTCCCGGAATGGTGAAGCCGCAGAAATGGCTGACGACGGCGACAATCGTGGCGCCGACAAACCATAGCAGCACGTCGCGGACCAGCTGAAGGCGCTTGGCGTAGAAAGCCAACATCGCCACCATCAGCACCATTATTATCATGAACACAACGGCCTGACCGAGGGGAATGCCCATGAACAGCGGGTCGGCAAATTTGATGGCCACAACGAAGATAACGACCGCCAGCAGAGCCGCCAGCAGAACCAATCCCGACATGCCTTCGCGGTAGAGAACAAAAAAGAGGGTGGTGTAGGCGAGTGCCGAGCCGGTCTCTTTCTGAGCAAGAATCAGGATGATGGGGATTACGATGAGTGCAATGGCGCGCAGATAGTTGGCAGCCGAGTTGAGTTTGAATCCGTAGGCCGAGAAGAGTTTTGCAAGCGCCAGGGCAGTAGCAAATTTGCCGAACTCGGCAGGCTGGAAGCGCAGCGGGCCGAACACGAGCCACGATCGCGACCCCTTGATGTCGGGCGCGACAAAAATGGTGACAACCATTATGAGCAGCACCGCGACATATATCGGAAACGCGTAAGTTTCATACATTCGAGCATCGATCAGCAAGATAACCAGCGCCAATCCAAGCGCGAAGAAAATCCAGCGCACCTGCTTGCCCGAATATTCGTCGAAGTCGAGAATGCTCGCGTTGTCGAAGTCGTAGCTCGCGGCATAGACGCTGAACACTCCCGCCACAATCAGCAGCAGGTAGATGCCGACCGTAAACCAGTCGACATAGCGGAAATATGAATTACCTTCTCTTGACTCCACTGTTGATGATTGTGTTGGAGGTTAACATTCGCTCTTCGAGATAGCGGCGGTTCTCGGCAATCTTGCCGGTGAGATATTTCTCGATGACGAGACTCCCGATAGGCACGCCGTAGGTTGCGCCGAAACCGGCATTCTCAACGTAGACGCAGACGGCAATCTTCGGGTTGTCGTAGGGTGCGAAGCCGATAAACGCCGAGTGGTCTTTGCCGTGAGGGTTCTGTGCGGTGCCGGTTTTTCCGGCCACCTCGATGTCGGGGAGGTTGGCAATGCGGCAGGTTCCGCCGGTGACAGCCATTCTCATACCCTCGGCCACGGTCATGAAATGCTCGCGGTCGATGTTCGGGACGTGGCGGTCGAGCATCCCGTCGGGCATGACGGTGTCCTGAATCTCCTTGACGACGTGGGGCGTTATGAACCAGCCTCGGTTGGCAATCGTAGCGCAGAGGTTGGCGATTTGCAGCGGAGTGGCGAGGATTTCGCCCTGGCCGATAGCCACGGAGATAATAGTGTTGGCGCTCCAGCGGCCTTCGCCGTAGATTTTGTTGTAGTATTTCGCGTTGGGGATAAATCCGCGGCTCTCGCCGGGGAGGTCGACGCCCAAGCGGTATCCGTAGCCGAGCTCAACGAGATGGGTTTTCCAGACTTCGAAAGCATTGGCTGCCGAGCCGTATTTAGCGCGGCGGTTGTCGAGCATACCTTTCAGCCCCCAGCAGAAATAAGCGTTGCAAGAGGTTTGCAGGGCGGGTTTCAGCGGCAGGGGCGAGCCGTGGCCGTGGCAGCCTACTTTTAGTCCGCCGTTGATAAAACCGTGGTAGCAGGGGTAGGCCGTCGAGGGCTGGATGATATCCTCTTCGAGCAAAATCAGTCCGTTGGCGGGCTTGAATGTTGAACCGGGAGGATACGCGCCCATCAGCGCGCGGTCGAAGAGTGGCTTGAGGTCGTCGTTGACGAGCGATTTATAGTTCTCGCCGCGTTTGCGGCCAACGAGCAGCGAGGGGTCGTAGGTCGGCGCGGAGACGAGCGCGAGAATCTCGCCTGTTTCGGGCTCGATGGCCACGACGGCGCCGACTTTGTTGACCATCAGCGACTCGGCATACTGCTGAAGCTCGATGTCGAGGCTCATCTTCAGGTTGCGCCCCGAGATGGCGGCTTCGTCGCGGGCGCCGTTCTCATAGCGCCCCTGAATCTGCCCGCGAGCGTCGCGGATAAGAATCTCGACTCCTTTCTGCCCGCGGAGATACTGCTCATAGCTGCTCTCGATGCCGAGGTCGCCGGTGTAGTCGCCCGATGCGTAGTATGGGTCGCGGTCAATATCTTTCTTTGAAACTTCGCGGATGTCGCCCAGCACGTTGGCGGCGGCGTTGTAGCCATATTCGCGCAGGATGCGTTTCTGGATGAAGAATCCCGGATAGCGATACATCTTCTCCTGGAGGCGTCCGTAGTCCTCGGCCGAGAGGTGGGTGATAAGCTTCTGTGGGGTATACGACGAGTAGCCCGGGTTGAGGCGGCGGTCCTTCATGTCGGCCAGACGTTTGCGGAACTGCTCGGGTGTGATGTCGATGGTCCGGCAGAAGTCGAGGGTGTCGAAGGGAGTGACGTCGCGCGGAATCATCATGACGTCGTAGGCGGGTTGGTTGTAGACAACAACGCGCCCCTCGCGGTCGTAGATGATACCTCTCGAGGGGTAGATGGCTTTCTTGAGGAAAGCGTTGGAGTCGGCGCTGTCTTTATAGCGGGTGTCGACAACCTGCAGGTTGAAAAGCCTGACGATATAGATGGCTACAATCGCTATAATGAAAGCGGCTATGACATATTTTCGTTTTTCGAGTCTATAGTCTTTTCGCATTTCGAGGAGTGGTGAGGGAATCGATGGCTATAATCAACACCCACGTCAGTAGCGTCGAGCCGACGATGGATAGCAGAAGATGCAGCGGGCGGAAGAGCGAGAACGATTCGATGAGGAAAACAAGCGTAGTGTAGAGCAGAGTGAATGTCAGCGAATATTTTGCGAAAATCGGGAAGCCGAACGAGCTGATAGACGGCACGGGGTCGGAGAGATCCTCTTCGCGCGGCAGATAGAGCTTTACAATCGGTCGGCGCAGTGCTGCCGTGAGGGTCGACGCCAGAGCGTTGAGCCCTGGGGTGTCGGCGAAAATGTCGACAATCAGTCCGGAGAAGAATGCTATCGTCAGCACGAGGTTCATGTTCATCTTCAGCGGCAGGCGCATCAGCAGATAGATGAAAACAATCGGCGTGGCCACTCCCCATAGCGAGATGCGGCTGAACACGATTACCTGCAGCGCAATGAGCACGAGCGCGATGACAAAAGCTTGGATGGCAGCAGTGCGGTTCATAGCATTGATTTTGACGTTGGAATGTCGCGTTCAACCGCTCTGATTTCGTCGCGCATGCGGTCGTCGACAACGCGGACGGTTCCGAGGGTGGTGAAGTCGGTGAACAGTGCGACACGGAGCGTGAAGAAATTCTCGTCGTTTTCGCGTGCGCCGCCAATCACCGTGCCCACGGGGACTCCTTCGGGGAACACTGTCGAGTAGCCACTGGTGACGATCGTGTCGCCGACTTCAAACACGGCGTGTCGCGGCAGCTCCTCGAGCAAAGCCTCCGAGGGGCTTTTGCCGTCCCAGACGAGCGAGCCTACGTGGTCGTAGCCTTTCACCTTGCACGAGAGGCGCAGGTGGTTGTTGAGCAGCGATATGACGCGCGCCGAATGCGGGCCGGTGACGTTGACGATGCCGACGATGCCGTTCTGGTCAATGACGCCCATCTCGGGCCGGAGGCCGTCGAGCTCGCCGCGGTCGAGGGTGATGTAGTTGTGGGGCTTGTTGACTGAGTTGTTGATGACGTGGGCAATGATGAAATCATAGCGCGCCATAGCCGAGTCGACGCGGTTGCTGGCCACGTAGTCACTGTCGGCAATCTGTCGCAGCTGTTGCTTGAGATTGAGCACCTCAAGCTCGAGGTCGATGCAGCGGCGCTGAAGGTCGTTGTTGATGTCGCGGAGGTGGAAGTAGCCGGTGACGTTGCTCGTGGCCTCGAAGGCCGACGACGAGACGGCATTGGCCGACGTCAGATAGACGTGCTGATGATACGGATTGCTGCGTATCAGCAACATCAAACTGACAACGACATAGATGACCATGAGCATCCACGGGCTGTAGCGCAGGATGAAGTTGATGAGGTTTCTCACGCCAAAATCATGAGCCTACCGCCGTGCTTTATCAGCGGATGAGGAACGAGAATTTATCGATGTTTTTCAGTGCGACACCTGTGCCTTTGGCTACGGCCAGGAGGGGATCCTCGGCGATGTGGAACTGGATGCCGATCTTGTCGGTCAGACGTTTGTCGAGACCGCGCAGAAGGGCTCCGCCGCCGGCGAGGTAGATGCCGTTCTTGACGATGTCGGCGTAGAGCTCCGGGGGAGTCTGCTCGAGCGCTGCGAGCACGGCTGCTTCGATTTTGCTGACCGATTTCTCGATGCAGTGCGAAATCTCTTGATAGGAGACTGCAACCTCCATAGGCAGGGCGGTCATCTGGTTGGGGCCGTGGACGATATAATCCTCCGGAGGATTTTCGAGCTCGGTAAGCGCCGAGCCGACGTTCATCTTAATCAGTTCGGCTGTGCGCTCGCCTACGCGGACGTTGTGGACGCGGCGCATGTGCTCCTGGATGTTGTCGGTAAGGTCGTCGCCGGCAATCTTGATGCTCTTGTTGGAGACGATGCCGCCGAGCGAGATAACGGCAATCTCAGTTGTGCCGCCGCCTATGTCGACAATCATGTTGCCTTCGGGGGCGGTGACGTCGAGGCCGATGCCGAGGGCAGCAGCCATAGGCTCGTAAATCATGTAGACGTCGCGTCCGCCGGCGTGCTCTGACGAGTCGCGGACGGCGCGGATTTCAACGTCGGTCGAGCCCGAGGGGATGCCGATCACCATGCGCATCGAGGGGCTGAACCATCGGCTCTTGGCGCTGGCCTTCTCCACGAAGCCGCGAATCATCATCTCGGCGGCGTTGAAGTCGGCAATCACGCCTTCGCGCAGGGGGCGAATCGTGCGGATGTTGTCGTTCTCGCGACCTTGCATCATCTGAGCCTCCGTGCCGACGGTGAGCAGTTTGCCGGTGCGAACCTCAATTGCGACAATCGAGGGCTCGTTGATGACAACCTTGTCGTTGTGGATTATGATAGTATTGGCCGTTCCGAGGTCGATTGCAATCTCTTTGGTCAATGAAAATAGTCCCATATAAGAAGTTACTTGGAAGTGGGTGTTTTGAAAATCTGATTAGTGTTTGAAGTGACGGATGCCGGTTGTGACCATAGCAACATCGTTGGCGTTGCAGTAGTCGATGCTCTCCTGGTCGCGGATAGAGCCGCCGGGCTGAATCACGGCGTTGACTCCGGCGCGGTTGGCAATCTCGACGCAGTCGCCGAAGGGGAAGAACGCGTCGGAAGCCATGACGGCACCGCGGAGGTCGAAGCCGAACGAGAGCGCCTTGGCGATAGCCTGCTTGAGGGCGTCGACGCGCGATGTCTGGCCGATGCCGCTGGCAATCAGCTGTCCGTTCTTGGCAAGCACGATGGCGTTGCTCTTGCTGTGTTTCACGATTTTGTTGGCGAACAGCAGGTCGGCAACCTGAGCCTCGGTCGGGATGCGGTTAGTGACGGGTTTGAGCTCGTCGGGTGTCTCGGTGTGGAGGTCGCGCTCCTGGCGCAGTGCGCCGTTGAGAATCGAGCGGAACTGAATGGTGGTGTTGAGCGGGTGGCGCTGGATGAGGATGATGCGGTTTTTCTTCTTTGTAAGGATGGCCATTGCGCCTTCGCTGTAGGAGGGAGCGATGATAACTTCGAAGAAAATCTTGTCGATCTCGGCAGCAGTGTCAGCGTCGATTTCGCGGTTGGCCACGAGGACGCCGCCGAAGGCCGAGACGGGGTCGCCGGCGATGGCGTCGGTCCAGGCCTGAAGCATGGTGGGGCGGGTGGCGACGCCGCAAGCGTTGTTGTGTTTCAGGATGGCGAATGTCGGGTCGGCAAACTCGGCGATGAGGCTCACGGCCGAGTCGATGTCGAGGAGGTTGTTGTAGGAGATTTCCTTGCCGTGAACTTGCTCGAACATGTCGGCGAAGTCGCCGTAGAATGTGCCGTTCTGGTGGGGGTTCTCGCCGTAGCGCATCTTCTTGTGGCCGTCGACGGCGATGCGCAGATAGTCGGGGGTAGCGCCGGCAAAATAGTTGTAGATGTCGGAGTCGTAGCCCGACGAAACTGCAAATGCTTCGGCGGCGAAGAAGCGGCGCTGGTAGAGGGTGGTCTGTGCGCCGTTGGCGGCGATGATTTCGGCCAGGGGAGCATACTGGGCCTTGGAAGCAACGATGACAACATCGTTGAAGTTCTTGGCGGCAGCGCGGATGAGCGAGATGCCGCCTATGTCGATTTTCTCGATTATCTCTTCGGGGGTAGCGCCCGATTTAACGGTGTCGACAAACGGATAGAGGTCGACGATTACCAGGTCGATGTCGGGAATCTCGTACTGGCGGGTCTGCTCGCGGTCCTGAGCGTTGTCGCGGCGGTTAAGTATGCCGCCGAACACTTTGGGGTGGAGCGTTTTTACGCGTCCGCCGAGAATCGACGGATACTGCGTGAGGTCCTCAACGGCGTCGCAGGGGTAGCCGAGCTGCTGAATGAATTTCTGTGTGCCTCCGGTCGAGAGAAATTTGACACCCGATGCGTGGAGCATTGACAGTATATTATCAAGACCGTCCTTGTGGTAGACGGATACTAAAGCTGTGCGGATTTGTTTGATATCTGCCATTTTACGTGCTTTCGAAAGATTACGTTATATTTTAAGGTGCAAATTTACGAAATGAAATCGAAAGCGTCGGCCTATTTTCTGCTTTTTTATGAATTTTCTTTGGTGGGGAATAGGGTATTTGGTGGCGGGCATGGTTGGGCGAGGTTGGTGGGCAGGGTTGGTGGCGGGAGAAACGCAGAAACTAAAA
>CAYNSG010000130.1:0-7025 GCA_964399885.1 uncultured Bacteroides sp. | reverse complement strand
TAACCGGGCACGCCTACGCAGGGTAAACCCTGCTCCGGCGTACCCGGCTACGTGAAAATCGTCGTCCTGGCGGACGACCAGGGCTGCTGAAACCAAGTTGAACGACCACGCCCTCGCCCGGCTTCTACGGGTTCTGCCAAGGGAGCGGAGCCCGGCGTGGTCGTCCGCCAGGACGACGATTTTCACGTAGCCGGGTACGCTGGAGCGAAGCGGAAGCGTGCCCGGTTTAATCGGTTGACATCCAATGCGTCTGGAAGACGCAGATTGAAGCCGCCTTTGGTTTAATCGGCGTCTTGGCAGACGCCTCCGCCTATCATCGATTAACCGGGCACGCCTACGCAGGGTAAACCCTGCTCCGGCGTACCCGGCTACGTGAAAATCGTCGTCCTGGCGGACGACCTTTGAGGCCGAAACCGTGCCGAAACACAACCGCCACGCTCCCGGCGGCATGCTGCGGGTTCTGCCGAGGGAGCAACGCGACCGATTGTGCGAGTTAACCAAAAAAAAGGAGAGTTCTGCGGGGTTTTGCGAGTTTTTTTTAGTTCTGCGTTTCCCTTTTGCCCGCAAATTTGCGTTTCCTTTTGCCCGAGAACCATGCGTTTCCCTTTGTCCAAAAACCTGCCGTAAAACATAACGGCGCCGGCGCTGCGGAGGCAGCGTCGGCGCGGCGGGTGCTCGAAGCGGGACTCGAACCCGCATGACCGCAATGGTCAAGGGATTTTAAGTCCCTCGTGTCTACCATTCCACCATTCGAGCGGTTAGCAGCCGCAAAGTTACGCACTTTTCCCCATTCCCACAAAGCTAATCAACAAAAAGAGTGCACTCCCTGAGGAAGCGCACTCCATTATAGTAATTAGTTTAGACCTAAATCTTATTCACCTGCGCCGTAGCCGGGGTTCTGCTCGATTTCGGGGTCAGAAGCCATAAGGGATGCGTCGATAGGCCAGAGCAGACGATATTCCCAAGAAGTCGTGAGAACCGGTTCTGAGGTGACTACAGGCGAGCCGTCAGCCTCAACCATCCAGGGCGAAGTACCGGTGGAAAGACCCCAACCAATACATCCTTCGGGCTGGAATACGAGGTGGTCGGTCTGGGCACCGCCCTTGACAGTCGTCAAGCGACGGAGGTCGAACCAACGACGACCTTCGAGATAGAACTCTTTGTCGCTCTCATGGAGAATAGCAACCTCGTTGGTCTTAAAGTCGCCGGGGGTGTAGCCGTAGGTAGCCTCATCCCAGTTGTCGCCGTATGCACGCTCGCGGAGCATGTTGATGTATGTCTTCACGCCGTTGTTGTCGCCTTCGTAGTTGGCGCACTCAGCAAGGCCGAGGATAGCGTCGGGAAGACGATAGATAGGCATGTCAACAACCGGCTGGTAATACTGGTAACCTTCGAGAGCTTTGTAACGGAACTTGATAAGGAACGTTCCTGCGATATCATATTCGTGGGGATCGAAATCATCAAGAAGAAGAACGTTAGTAGCCTGCTGGAAATCGGTAACATTGTAGACGGGATAGAATGCTTTTCCACGCTGGTCGTTCTCGTTAAACTGGAAGAATAAAGCGTTCTTGTACATCATGCGCTGTACGCCGAGGCTGAAGTGATCCCAAACCTTGCTGGTGCGCTGTGTAACATTGCCGTCAGCATCCTTGGTAGCCCAGCGACCGAAACGGTTGGCTGTGCCATCGGTGAGCTGTTTGTAGCCGTCGTCATCCCAAGTTGACCAGTAAGTGTTGCCTGCAGCTCCGGTTACGCGATTCCAGTTGAAGTTGGTCTGCATGGTGTAGAATGTACCATCTTCGAGCGAAGAGTAGCAGACAGCGAAGATATTCTCTTTGTTCTGCGGAGTCAGCCAGATGTTGAAGTAATCGCTGTCGAGCTTATAGCCGTAGTTGTTGAGAACGTTCTGGAAGTAACCTTTAGCGGTTGCTACGTCGGCGGGGGTAGCGTTGTGGTCGCCGGTAGCAACTTTACCGCTCCAGAGATAAACCTGACCTGCGAGGAGCTCGGTAGCAGCCTTTGTCCAAACGTAGTTGCCGCCGGTAGCACCGGTAATCGTGAAAGTCGAGTTGTTGAAGTTGGTGAGCGATGCGTCGATATCCGATTTAATCTGAGCGAGGGTCTCCTCGGCGGTTGCGCGAGGCATGTAAAGCTCGATCGGGTCAGTGATACCATACACAACTACGTCGGGCTCGAGACGCAGAGGCACACCACCGTACATGCGGTACATCTGGAAGTAGCAGAATGCACGCCAGCCGTAGGCGATAGCGCGGAGACCGTTAGCGGTGTTATCATCGAGAATACCGTCCTGGTTATCGATACGATAGAGGAGCTCATTCAAGTTGGCGATAAAACCGAAGTAGTTACCGAAATTGGTGAACTGGCAGTTAGCTGGTGTGTACTGGTTTTGGATATAATCCTCGTAGTTCGTACCCGAACCGTCGGGGAGGTTGCCGAGGTAGAGACCTCCGGCGCGAATGTCACCGGCATTGAAGAGAATGTTCGTGGGGTAGTTCGCACGGAACATATTCTGCTGCGCAGTAATGAACTGCGTGAACTGCTCTGCGTTCTGCCAGAATGTCTCCGGCACGTAGTAGTTGTTAGGATACTGGTCAAGTTCGCTGTTACAAGAACTTGAAATCATACCCGCGCCTACTACAGCAGAAGCTATAATAAATTTGCTGAAAATTTTTTTCATTTTATTCTAATCTCTGTTTTGTTAGAAAGTTACGTTGAGACCGAAGATGACAGTGCGGGGCAGGTTGTATGTACCACCATTACCTGCTGTGTAACCGTTAAAGTAAGTCGTGTTGTCGGGCAGAGGAATTGTACAGCTCTTGATGTAACCGAGGTTCTGTCCGGTTACAGAGAGTGTCAGACCCTGGCTGCGGAACTTGCGGCAGATGTTTTCGGGCAGCTGATAGCTGAGCGAAATTTCGCGGCAAGCGAGGTAAGCACCGCTCTGAGTGAAGAGGTCCATTGCGCTGTAGTCACGGATATAGTTCTGTGTACCATACTGCGATGCCCATGCGATACGCGGGTATTTAGCGTTGGGATTATCTACTGTCCAAGTCTGAAGGGCTTCTTTCGGGAACGACATTGCGCCCTGACCTTCACCCAGCCAGAATGAGAGGTTCGAGTCATAAACCTGGAAGCCCCAGCCCATGTCGAAGCGTGCATAGAGTGTCAAGCCTTTCCAAGAAAGGGTTGTGTTGAAACCACCGGTGAAGTGGGGATCCTTGTGACCGATAATCTTCTGGTCATATTCATCGATCATATTGTCGGCGTTGCGGTCCTCAACAACAACGTCACCGGGCATAAGGCGAACGAACTTAGCTGTGTAGCCCATAGCGAGAAGACGCTGACGACCTGCTTCGTTTGCATAAACGGGATAAGGACCGGTTACGTCGATGTAATCGCCGAGAGCATCGATATCAGCCTGAGAGCGAATGATACCTTTTGTTCCGAAACCAACAACCTGATAGGGGTTCTGACCTTCCTGATAACCACCGATATAATAGGTTTCGTCGCCGTTGCCGGTGTAAACCTCGTAACCGCCCTGACGGTTGTTGATCAGGTCGTTGTTCGGGAGTTCAACAATCTTGTTCTTGTTGTAAGTCAAGTTAGCGCCAAGAGTCCACTGGAAGTCGCGGTAGCGAAGCAGAGTAGCGTTAACGTCGATTTCAAGACCTTCGTTGCGATACGAACCGTTGTTGTCGGTGATTGAAGAGATACCGGTTGTCTGAGGGAGCGATTTCGAAGCATACTTGTCGTAGGTAGTACGGTTGTAGTATGTCAAACCGAGGTTGAAGCGGTTCTGGAGGAAACCGAGGTCGATACCAACCTCAGCCGTGCGGGCTGTCTCCCATTTCAGGTTGGGGTTAGGCAGCGACGAGATGCGGTAACCGAGCACACCGTTGTACTGATAAGCTGAGTAAGCACCACGGAGAGTGTAGTAGCCGAGGTAAGAGCTGTTGATGGTAGCGTTCGTACCGTAAGAACCACGAAGTTTAGCGTAGTTGACAATCGAGTTCAGGCCTTCATTCTCTGTCCAGAATTTTTCGTTAGAAATATTCCAACCTGCAGAAACACCGGGGAAGAAGCCCCAACGTTTGTTAATGAGGCGAGAGTAACCGTCCTCACGGAATGTGGCTGCAACGATGTAACGGTTGTCGTAGATATACTCAGCGCGGCCGAAGTAAGATTTGAGAGCCTCGTTAAGGTCGCTCGACGACATGCTGCGCGAAAGGTTTGTGGTAGTGTTGGCTGTCAAGCTCAGTTCGGGGAACGGAGCGGGAGCGCCTGAACCTGAAGCTGAGAAATATTTGTACTGACGTTTGTAGAACTCCATACCTACCATCGCGTTAACAGCGTGCTTTTCAGCAAATGTGCGGTTGAAGTTTGCTACGAGGTTGTAAGTCTGATCAAAGTAGCGGAGGAAACTGCGCGAGGTAGCGTAAGTGCTGATTACACCTGAAGTTCCGTCGGGGTTAGCAGCACCGGTCTGGTTGTTGACATACTTGTTGTTGAACGCAGCGGTGTACTGCTCGTTGTAGTACCAGCTCATGGTGCCTTTGATTGTAAGGCCATCGATAATCTTAGCCGAGAGGCTTTGGGTCATCGAGAACTTGTCGCTCTGGTTGTCGCGGTCGAAGTTGCCCATGTTGGCGTTTACGTTGAGAGTCGGGTTACCTGTACCGTAGAGGTCATTGCCCTCTTCGTCGCGATAACGGACGAATTTGTACATATAAGCACGGTTCATGAAGTAGGTCGTTGTAAGCTGCGGATTCTCGTTGAGCCAGTTGGCGCGAGTGTAGTTGAACACCGAGTTTGAGGTCAACCAGTTGGTGAGTTTGTATTCACCGGTCAAAGCAAAATTGTAACGTTTGTAGTATGTACCTTTGATTACAGCGTCAGCATCATAGTAGCCGAGAGAAGCATAGTATTTGCCGCGATCGTTACCGCCCGAGAAGCTTACGTTGTAGTCCTGAGTAACGGTCGGTTTGTTGAGGTTGATATCCATGATATCCTGGTTCCAGTAGAGGATGTAGTTATCGCTGATGGGGTCGAGCATCTCTTTCCATCCTGCTGTGCCGAGAAGATACTCAGTGTTAGCATTCTTTTGGAGAATGTTGTAGTTCATGGTGTTGCTCCACTCCTGGCGGCCGATACCACCGGGCTGGTTGCTACTATAGAGCATCGAGTTGTAGTTACCGGAGTAAGCACCACCGGGGAGAGTCCATTCAGTGTTCTGGAACGATGTACGATAGTAGTAGAGGTACTCTTCGTCGGAAACGGGCTCATAACCATTGCTATAGTAGCCGAGACCAACCTTAGCGCTCAGAGTAACGCGACCCTGACCAACCTGACCACTCTTGGTGGTGATAAGGATAACGCCGTTACCTGCACGAGCACCATAAAGAGCCGTAGCACCGGCGTCCTTAAGGATCTGCATGTCGGCGATATCGTTCGGGTTGATATCTGACATCGAGTCGTGGATGATACCGTCGACGATTACGAGAGGTTCGTTGGAACCGCCGTTGAAGTTTGTACCACCACGGACGGTAATCGACGGGGTATCAGAAGGGCTACCTGAAGTGATGTCGACCTTAACACCCGAAACTGCACCGGCAAGAGCCTGAGCAGGGTTGGAGTTAGTACCTACGGTAAGTGTTTTCTCGCTTACTTTGGAAATTGAGTTCGTTACGTTGGCACGTTTCTGTTCAACGCCGTAACCCATGACGACAACTTCGTCGAGCACGTTGCCATCCTCAGAGAGGACGATGTCGAGCGACTGACCGGTCCAAACCACTGTGGTCGGCTTGTAACCGATGTAGCTCACGGTGATTTTCGAGCCGATTTTCACGCCCTTAATAGCAAAGTTACCATCGATATCGGTAGATGTTCCGGCAGCTGAACCCTCAACTTTAACGGAAGCGCCGATGAGGGGTTCGCCCTCAGTGTCTGTAACCGTACCGATACAGTCAGCGGTCTGCTGAGCAGCAGCAACCGGAGCCTGACTTTCGTTGGATGTCGCGAAAGCTACAGCAGGGGCAGCAGCCACCAATGCAGCGACGAGACACCATTTCTTTATGTTGGTATTAGTCATTTTGCACTTGTTTTTCTTGTTAACAATAGATTACTCAGCTGCGGGGAATGCGGGAGTTGTGAACTCAACCAGGTAGCTGTCACCCCAAGAGTAGTCGCAAGCCGAGTTGCCCTGGGTGTAGCAGTCGAGTACGTAGGTTGTTTTCTCGTCGAGATCGTCGAATACAGTTGAGGTTGTTGTCAGATACATCGAGTCCTTGATATATTCTGCGTTACTGAAGTCAGCCTTCGTACCCTCATAAAGGTCAACATTATAGGAACCGCAATTCGTGTTAGGAATAGCGGACCATGAAAGAGTGACCTTGTAGTGGGGTGTTGTTTCCATTACGCCTTCCGAGTTGTAACCCGTAGTTGTGTAAAGGTCGATCGACACAACTTCCACATCCATAAGGGGTGAAGTCATGAACTCGCGATAGAACACATCAGACGAGCTGAATCCCTCGCCGGGGAGAGCCTGAGATTTGATGACGTACTTGGTGTTCGGAGTAAGACCGGTAAAACCGCCGTAGCATGTACGGTTGTCGTACGTCTTAGTCTCAAGAACGGCACCATCGCGCGAGCCTTGGAGAAGTGTCATCTCATAGCCTGCGCACGCATCATTAGGCACGATAGACCAAACGATGTCGACAGAGGTACTTGTAACTTGAACAGAGTTGACAGGGCACGGACCCAGAACGTCGGTGTCGTCATCGCTGCAGCTTACGAGTACCGACGATGAGGCCAAGAGGACTCCGAGCATCATCGCCATCTTTTTGATACTACTCATAAAATTTTTGCTAAAAGTTAGTTATTAAGGTTAATTTAAGGTTAGTTTCAGTCTGTTTTTCTCCATGGAATCAGCCGCCGGGGCGACAGGATGTAAACATACCAAACGCAAATTTAGGCAAATTTTTGTAAGCGATGACAAAAATTTACTA
>CAYNSG010000129.1:0-7071 GCA_964399885.1 uncultured Bacteroides sp. | reverse complement strand
TATGCAACTATTTATCTATCTATTAAAAGATTAATTTATAGAACATCTGTGAAAATAGTTGGATTATCGGGCGGTGTGAGTGGTTGCGCTCTTAATTCCGATAAGGGGTGCGGGGGGCAATTTGCAGAAAAATTTGCGGCGGGGCGAATATTGTTGTAAATTTGTGGCTCAATTTTTTGAGTTCCATCATGGCAACGACATTAACCACTACGGATTACAAATTTCCGAACCAAACAGGCGTTTACCACGGCAAGGTGCGCGACGTCTACGACATCAACAATCGCATCCTCGTAATGGTTGCGACCGACCGCATCTCAGCGTTCGACGTCATTCTCCCCAAAGGAATCCCTTACAAGGGTCAAGTGCTCAACCAAATAGCCTCCTACTTCCTGGAAGCTACGGCCGAAATCGTGCCCAACTGGCGCATAGCAACGCCCGACCCGATGGTCACCGTAGGGTCGCGCTGCGAGGGTTTCCGCGTGGAGATGATTATCCGCGGCTATATGACCGGCAGCGCATGGCGCGAATATCAGTCGGGAGTCCGCGAAATCTGCGGCGTGAAGCTTCCCGACGGCATGCGCGAGAACGAGCGTTTCCCCGAGCCGATTATCACCCCGACAACCAAGGCCGACGAAGGCCACGACGAGAACATCTCGCGCGAAGAGATTATTGAGCGCGGAATCGTCAGCGCCGAGGACTACGCCGTGATGGAGGATTACACCCGCAAGCTCTTCAAGCGCGGCACGGAGATGGCCGCCGAGAAAGGGCTGATTCTCGTCGACACGAAATATGAGTTCGGCAAGCTCGACGGCAAGGTGATGCTCATCGACGAAATCCACACTCCCGACTCGTCGCGCTATTTCTATGCCGACGGCTATCAGGAGCGTTTCGAGCAGGGACTCCCGCAGCGCCAGCTCTCGAAAGAGTTCGTGCGCCAGTGGCTTATCGACCATGGCTTCATGGGCAAAGCCGGCCAGCAGGTTCCGGAGATGACCGACGAGTTCTGCCAGAGCGTTTCGGAGCGCTACATCGAGCTCTATGAGCACGTTACAGGCATGCCGTTCATCAAAGCCGACGAAAGCGACCTCAACCGCCGCATAGAAGTTAACGTTCTCGACTGCCTTGAAAACATCAGCCTCTGACGAGGAGCAGCCGGGGTGTGAACGCATAACCCCCTACGGCGAGCAGGGCGCGACGGGAAAGACCGAGCAGGTGCGCGAGATGTTCGACAACATCGCGCCGGCCTACGACTTCATGAACCGCGCCATGACCTTCGGCATCGACCGCCTATGGCGGCGCCGCGCCGTCGGGAAGCTGCAGCGCCACGGCGCCCGCGAGATTCTCGACGTTGCTACCGGCACGGCCGACCTCGCCATACTCCTGGCTCAACGCATTGCCGGAAGCCACATCACGGGCATCGACCTCTCGGAGGGGATGATTGCCGTGGGGCGCGATAAGGTTGATGCCGCCGGATTGGCCGACCGCATCAGTCTGCAGCAGGCCGATTGCCTGGCGTTGCCGTTTGCCGACAACTCGTTCGACGCCGTCACGGTAGCCTACGGGGTGCGCAACTTCGCCGACCTCGCCGCCGGCTACTCGGAGATGGCACGCGTGTTGCGTCCGGGCGGGATGCTCAACGTCATCGAGCTATCGACGCCGCAGTCGCCCGCAGTCCGTCCGTTCTACAACCTCTACACCCGCCGGATTATCCCCGCGGTTGGACGAGCCGTGAGCCACGACGTCCGCGCCTACGCCTATCTGCCCGAAAGCATCGCGGCCGTCCCCCAGGGCGAGGAGATGCTCAGGCTCATGCGACGCGCCGGGCTGACCGACGCCTCCGTTGACCGCTTGACGTTCGGCACGTGCAGCACCTACACCGCTTTGAAACCCGCTTTGAAACCCGCTCATTAACCGACATTACACGAAACATAACGTCACATATAACTATCTCTCATGAACAAACTTAACTTAGTGCTCGCAATGGCTATAGCAGCAACAGCAGCCGGGGCTGTTTCCGCACAGGAACACCTCAAGAGCCTTGACGCAAAGGGCATCGACAACACGATTCCCGCCGGGCAGGATTTCTACCTGCACGTCAACAGCAAATGGCAGAAAGCTCATCCGCTCACCGACGAATATGCACGCTACGGACAATTCAACATCCTGAGCGACACGTCGGAAGCTCGCGTGAAAGATATCGTGCTCAACCTCGGCGCTTCGAACCCCGAGCCCGGCACGGTTGCCTTCAAAGTTTCAACAATCTATAACCAGGCCATGGACTCCGCCCGCCGCAACGCCGAAGGAGCCAAACCTATCCTTGCCGACCTCAAGAAAATCGAGGATACACCCCACGAAGGGATGACCGACCTGCTGCTCTGGATGCACGCCAACTATGGCAGCCCTTTCTTCTCGGCCGGCCCACAGGAGGACCTCGTCAACTCCAGCGTCTACGCCATGTATGTTGGCGGAGGCGGCATGACGCTCGGCGACCGCGACTACTATCTGAAGGACGACCAGCGCAACAAAGAGGTTCGTGAAGCCCTCAAACGCCTCATCGAAACCCAGATGCGCAACGCCGGCTACTCGAAGAAAGACGCTCGCCGCATCGTGGCCAACGTCATGAAAGTCGAGACCGCCCTGGCCGACTCAGCCCTCACCCGCGAAGAGAGCCGCAACATCCCCGCGATGTACAATCCCCGCACATTCGCCCAGCTCAAAGAGCTCTATCCCAACATCGACTGGGACCGCTACTTCATCGAAACAATGGGCATCGAATCGCCCGAGATGGTAATCGTAACGGAGCTCAAATCCGTTAAGCAGGCCAACGACCTCATAGCCTCGCTTACCGACCGCGAAATCAAGGACTACTATCTCTGGAAATACGTAAATCAGGCTTCGGGCGCGCTGAGCGACGACTTCTCTGACGCTCAGTTTGAGTTCAACAAAGTTGTCAGCGGTGTCAAGCAGCAGCGTCCCCGCTGTAAACGCGCTCTCGGCGCTACCGAAGGCGCTATGGGCGAGGCTGTTGGTCAGCTCTATGTTGAGAAATATTTCCCCGAGTCGTCGAAAGAATACATGATCGGACTCGTTGAGAACCTCCGCACAGCCCTCGGCAAGCATATCATCAACCTCCCCTGGATGAGCGACGAAACAAAGCTCAACGCCATCCGCAAGCTCAACGCCTTCACCGTCAAAATCGGCTATCCCGACAAGTGGAAAGACTACTCGTCGATGGAAATCGACCCCAAGCTCTCCTACTACGAAAACATGCACAACGTGCGCATGTGGCGTCAGAAAGAGTATCTCAGCAAATGGGGTAAACCTGTTGACCGCACCGAATGGGGCATGACACCTCAGACCGTCAACGCCTACTACAACCCGATGGCCAACGAAATCGTGTTCCCGGCAGGCATTCTCCAGGCTCCCTTCTTCGACGCCGAAGCAAGCGACGCTGAGAACTACGGCGGCATCGGCGTGGTTATCGGCCACGAGATGACCCACGGCTTCGACGACCAGGGCCGCAACTTCGACGCTCAGGGCAACATGACCGACTGGTGGACTCCCGAGGATGCTGCCGAGTTCAACAAACTCGCCGACGGCCTCGTGGCTCAGTTCGACGCCGTTGAAGTTCTTCCCGGCCTCCACGCCAACGGTCGCTACACACTCGGCGAGAACATTGCCGACCAGGGCGGACTCCGCGTGGCAATGACAGCCTTCCTCGACTCGCAGAAGAAGAAAGGCGTCGACGTCAAGACCGCCAAAATCGAAGGTCTCGACCCGATTCAGGTGTTCTACCTCAACTATGCCAACCTTTGGGCACAGAACGTGCGCGAAGCCGAAATCCGCTCGCTCACACAGGGCGACGTTCACTCGCTCGGCTCAAACCGCGTCAACGTTTCGCTGCGCAACCTCGCTCCCTTCTTCGAAGCATTCCAAATCACCGAAGGCCAGCCGATGTTCCGCCCCGAATCAGAGCGCGTAGTCATCTGGTAATATCGAAAATACTCTAAGTTACCCATCTCGGGGGCGCCCTCACCGCAGCTGCGGCCGGCGCCCCCGATTTTTTTGCCGTCGAAATGTTTTTTGAAATGTTTTTTGGGCGATTGCGATGATTAACCGAAAAATAAATTGTAACTTTACCCGCTGAACCGGGCAAAAGCGTTTTCGACGCGCCGCCACGCCGACGCCGACAGCTTCGCAGCTCCGAGATTTCTTACCTGAAAACAAACATAAATCAATACCAAAAACAATATGAGCAATCAGACCAAACAGTGGGGTGCAATCATAGTAATGATAGCCCTGTTCGCAATGATTGCCTTCGTGACCAACCTCTGTTCACCGATGGCAGTCATCGTTAAAAACCAGTTCGGAGCCTCCAACCTCCAGGCACAGATTGGCAACTACGGCAACTTCATAGCCTATCTCGTGATGGGTATTCCCGCCGGTATGCTTCTGAAAAAAGTTGGCTATAAGAGAACCGCTCTCATAGCGCTGATTGTCGGCATCGTCGGCATTCTCGTGCAGTGGCTCAGCGGCCATGTTGGCGAGAGCGCTGCCTTCGGCGTTTATCTCGTTGGCGCATTCGTTGGCGGCCTCTGCATGTGTATGCTCAACACCGTTGTTAACCCGATGCTCAACATCCTCGGCGGCGGCGGCAACAAAGGCAACCAGCTGATTCAGATTGGCGGCGTGTTTAACAGCGCTGCTGCCGTTGCAGTCTACATCCTGATGGGCGCACTCATCGGCGAGGCCACAAAGGCTACCGTTTCCGACGCTACTCCCGCCCTGTTCATCGCTCTGGGCATCTTCGTTATCGCATTCATCGTTATCTGCTTCACCAAAATCGATGAGCCCGAACGCACCGACCTCAAGAAAATCGAAAAAGAAGAGGGCGCCAAGAAAGCCACTCCCGCTCAGGCTAAGAAATACTCAGCATTCTCGTTCCGCCACTTTCGTCTCGGTATCCTCGGCATCTTCCTCTACATGGGCATCGAGGTTGGCGTTCCGACTTATATCCTTCAGTATCTGACAGCTCCCGTTGATCCCGCTCCCGGCGTTGCCGGCGGCATGGGCATGGATGCAGGCATCGTCGGATTGATTGTTGCCGTCTACTGGCTGATGATGCTCATCGGTCGTTTCGTCGGCGGCGCTATCGGCGGCAAGGTTTCGTCGAAACAGATGATCACCGTGGCTTCGACCGCCGCTATCATCCTCATCCTCTTCGGCATGTTCGCCCCGACAACATGGACCGTCAACATCCCCGGCATCGACTGGGCCAACGTCTCGGTTATCTGGGCTAACGTTCCCGTAGGCATCTTCGCATTCATTCTCGTTGGTCTCTGCACGTCTGTGATGTGGGGCGGCATCTTCAACATGGCTGTTGAAGGCCTCGGCAAATACACCGCCATCGCTTCGGGCGCATTCATGACAATGGTGTTCGGTTGCGCCGTCATGGTTGCCATCCAGGCACTCGTAGCCGACCTCACCTGCAACTACCTGATCAGCTACTTCGTTCCGCTGTTCTGCGCCGTTTACCTCCTCTACTACGCGCTCATCGGCTCGAAGAACGTCAACACCGATATCCCCGTTGCCGACTAATCAGGCCGACCCCCATTGCCGACTAATCTCGGCATGAGTTTAACACATATCCCCGGCGCCGTCACTCCCTGTGGCGGCGCCTTTTTTGTCTCTCCGTTGACTGATTTGTCGAGTCAGCACCAACATTTATTGTCGGGAATTCATTAACTTTGCAAGAAACTTTTACACACCTGAACAGTATGGCTGAAAAAATTCGCGCAGGGCGCAACAGAACGCTTACGGTTACTGAATCTGAAGCTCCGGCTTTGGAGAGATCCATATTGTCGACCGACGATATTAGCAAAAACTTTGTAGACGACGCTGTGGTTAATGCGAATCTTTTTGATTGCCTCGACTTGATTCCCGACGGATATTTCAATCTGATTATCATTGACCCGCCTTATAATCTCGATAAGGACTTCAATGGCGAAAAGTTTTCGGCGATGCGCAGCGCTGACTACGAGGACTATCTAAGAAGTTGGTTTTATAAGGTATGCGACAAGCTCGCTCCGAACGGCTCGCTTTATATGTGCGGCGACTGGAAATGCTCGTCGTCGATGCAACGCGTCATAGAAGAACGCCTTACAATCATCAATCGCATAACATGGCAACGCGAAAAAGGCCGGGGTGCGAAAGCAAATTGGAAAAATTCGATGGAGGATATTTGGTTTGCCGTCAAAAATCCCAAAGATTACTATTTCGACGTTGAATCCGTGAAGATGAAACGCAAAGTTATCGCACCTTACAAGGTTGACGGGAGACCAAAAGATTGGGACGAAACAGAATCGGGGAATTTCAGAATCACCTATCCGTCAAACTTTTGGGATGACATCAGCGTCCCATTTTGGTCGATGCCGGAAAACACTGACCACCCCACCCAGAAGCCGGAGAAACTTTATGCAAAATTAGTTCTTGCCTCCTCACGGCCGGGCGACAAGATTTTTGACCCATTCTTAGGCAGCGGAACGGCAGCGGTCGTAGCTCGAAAACTTGGGCGGAAATTCTTTGGCATTGAAATAAATCGGGAGTATTGTCTTTGGGCTGTCAAACGATTGCAAAACGCAACAGCCGACAAAACGATTCAGGGCTATGCCGATGGAGTGTTCTGGGAACGCAACTCGCTGGGCGAGCAAAAGAAACAACAACCGAGCAAATCGCCCGCAAAAATCAACCGACTGAACACAAACCGTTTATCAACAAGCTTATTCGACCAACCGCTATGAATTCGAAATGCAAAGAATTTGTCGACTATATTATAAGTTCTGCACCACAACACAACAAACAAGCTGTAGCAGATGCTGCTGCTGAACGCTTCAACCTCACGAAGGATGGTCGAGCTCTCTACCGATGCGACTCATTTGCGGTCAGATTCAACTATTCAAAGTCTGATTCTGCTTTGTTCAGCCATACTGTACTAAGCTTGTCTAAGCTTGAAAAATATGACCGCATCCCCGTGTTCGTCGTTCTTGTACGTCGGTTAGCTACTAATTTAGT
>CAYNSG010000128.1:0-7080 GCA_964399885.1 uncultured Bacteroides sp. | reverse complement strand
ATAATTGCCATGAGGGTCAAGAAGAAGTTGATTGAGACGAAACTCAACAAAAAATCGAAAAATTGACGCTTTCGGAAGACTATTTATCTTGTTGTAATCTCTGCTATATCAATGTAT
This sequence comes from uncultured Bacteroides sp., assembly GCA_964399885.1. GTDB lineage: Bacteria > Bacteroidota > Bacteroidia > Bacteroidales > Muribaculaceae > Paramuribaculum. The sequence goes on along the minus strand of CAYNSG010000128.1, from coordinate 6,963 downwards.
TAGACTGCAATTAGTGTGCAGGATTTTGAGGATATTAGTGTGCAAAACCATTTGCACACTTTTGTACACTCATTGCACACAAAATGCCTTTTAGCAGGATTGACTCAACTAAGATTCAAGAGCCGGATTTCGGGCGCAAAAATTTCAATGACCATACTATTGTTAACTGCAAAGATAGGACATTGTAAATGATGAGTCGATACTCAAAATGCTGAAGAATAGTGAATTGAGATTTATTTTCGTGTCATGGCTACCGAGGAGAAGCCCCTTGTGGGGTCGGCCACCGATGGCACACCATCATCATTCATCGTTCTTCACCGCTCTTGGAAACGTCAAAATGCAACAAAGCCTCGATTTTGTTGAAAATCAAGGCTTTGAAACATTCTGAATATTTTAAAAGTGGTCCCACTTGGGCTTGAACCAAGGACTCCCTGATTATGAGTCAGGTGCTCTAACCAACTGAGCTATGGGACCGTTGCGGGTTTTCGTGGTGCAAAGTTAGTTGTTTCCGGAAAACCCTGCAAATTTTTTTCGCGATTTCTATTTCAGCAAAATATTGCAATCGTCATCGCATACTTTCTGCAATCGTCATCGCATACTTTCAGCAATCGTCATCGCGTACTTTCTGTAATCGTAATCGCATACTTTATGCAATCGTCATCGCAATCCGTTTTGCAATTTGAATTGCAATCGTTAGACACTCTTTATCCGAGCTGTTCGGTCAGGTAGCGCTCGGCATCGAGGGCGGCTTTGCAGCCACTGCCGGCAGCGGTTATGGCCTGGCGGTAGTGGGGGTCGGCGACGTCGCCGGCGGCAAATACGCCGGGGATGTTGGTGCGGGTTGTGTGGCCTTGGGTCTTGATGTAGCCGCTGTCGTCGAGTTCGATGTCGGGGCGGAACAGGGCGGTGTTGGGCGTGTGGCCGATGGCTAGGAAGAATCCGTCGAGCGGCAGTTCATAGTGGCGTTCGTTGTCCGTGCCGATGTTTTCAACGAGCTTTGCTCCTTCGAGATAGTCTTGTCCGTAGAGTGCTTCGGTGTTGGTGTTGAAGAGGATTCGGATGTTGTCTTTGTCCATCACTCGGCGCTGCATCACTTTCGATGCGCGGAGATGGTCTTTGCGGACAATTAGATAGACTTCGGCGGCGATGTTCGAAAGGTAGAGGGCCTCTTCGCATGCGGTGTCGCCTCCGCCCACAACGGCTACGCGGCGTCCGCGGTAGAAGAATCCGTCGCAAGTTGCGCATGCCGAAACGCCGAGTCCTTTATATTTTTCTTCGTCGGGGAGTCCGAGATAACGGGCTGTGGCTCCGGTGGAAATGATTATGGTGTCGGCGAGGATTTCGGTTCCGTCGTCGGCTTTGGCATACATCGGCCGCCGGTGGAAGTCGACGTCGGTAATGATTCCCGAGCGGATGTCGGCGCCGAAGCGGGTTGCCTGTTTGTTCAGGTCGTCCATCAGCTGTGTGCCGGTCACGCCTTCGTGGTAGCCGGGGAAGTTTTCAACCTCTGTAGTTGTTGTCAGCTGTCCGCCGGGCTGGTGGCCGATATACATAATAGGTTGTAGATTAGCTCTGGAGGTGTAGATTGCGGCGGTATATCCGGCCGGTCCCGAGCCGATTATGAGGCATTTAGTTCTTATCTGTTCCATGTCGTTTTAGGTTATGTTTCAAGTTTGGTTATGGTTTCTTTATCGGAGGTCGACAATTTCCACTCCCGGATGGGCTGCGGCGTTGTAGACAAACGTGGAGCGGGGGAGTCGCTGCCCGGTTTTGATCGACGTTATTTTGAGCGTCGTTGTCTGTCCCGAGGTGTCGTTTACAGTTATCTGCGTGGGCATCAATGTCGACGAGTTGATTTCAACGATTGCCGAGGTTATAAACGGATGGCTGCGGCGTGGCGTCAGCATCAGTCGTTTTTCTGTGGGTGCTGCGGGCGACATCAGCGTGGGCGTGAAATCTTTGCTGAGCGACGCAATTATGGCGAGCGGGTTAATCTGAGCGATTTCCTGAGGCGTGGGCGTGGTCACCGACGTTTCGTTGGCCGACTTGTTGAGGGTCCATTGCGTCGTCCCGTCAAACCAGATTTCGATGCCGGGCGTCTGAACCACGAAAGCCTTTGATTCCGAGATTATTGAGGCGTGAGAGGTGGCTCCTTGCGCGGTTATGATTGCGTTGACCGTCAACGACTTGGCCGACTGAAGCCGTCCGGCTGTCTGCGCGAGAATCGTCTCGGCCGAGTCGGCCAAAATTCGGGGAGCGCCGAAGAGCGCGGCGCACGCAATAATAATATGTGTCAGTAATCGAATCATCAAGTGATTAACGCTTCAGTTGGGTTAAAAGTTTATGAGCCCGGCGTGGAGGATAGATAGTTGTCGAGGGCGATATAGTCCATCAACACGGCTCTGGGCTTCGACCCTTGGTTGGGGCCTACAACGCCGGCTTGCTCCAACTGGTCCATGATGCGTCCGGCTCTACCAAAGCCTATCGACAGCTTGCGCTGCAGCTCGGTAGTCGATGCGCGGCCGCTGTCGACAACCATGCGCGCAGCCTCCTCAAACAGCGGGTCGCGATTGTCGATGGCGTTGCCGGTGCCGTCGCCACTGCCTTGCGGCACGAATTCGGGTAGTTCATAGGGGTGGCCGTAGCCAACCTGATTGCCGATGCTGTCGCAGATGGCTTTGACTTCGTTAGTGTCGATAAATGCACACTGGACGCGTTCAATCACACCATTTTGCGAGAACAGCATATCGCCCATCCCGACGAGCTGGTTGGCGCCAACGGTGTCGAGAATCGTCTTGGAGTCGTTGCCCTGGTTGACGCGGAATGCAATACGTCCGGGAATGTTGGTCTTGATGCCGCCGGTGATGACGTTCACCGTCGGGCGCTGCGTAGCGATGATAAGGTGGATGCCGGCGGCACGAGCCACGGCGGCCAGGCGCGAAACGGGGTTCTCAACCTCGCGTCCTGCCGTCAAGATTATGTCGGCAAACTCATCGATTATCAGCACGATGTAAGGCAAGAAGCGATGAATTCGCGGGTCGAGCTTGCGGGCAATGAATTTCTCGTTATACTCTTTGATGTTTCTTACGCCGGCCTCCTCGAGGAGGTTGAGACGGTTGCCCATCTCGATGCAGAGCGAGTTGAGCACGGTGACAACCTTGTCGGTGTCCTTGATGATTGCCTCTTCGCCGGGGAGCGCAGCGAGATAGTGGTTCTCAATCTTGCTATAGAGGCTGAGCTCAACACGTTTGGGGTCAATCAGCACGAATTTCAGCTCTGCGGGATGTTTCTTGTAGAGAAGCGACGCTATGATTGTGTTGAGTCCCACCGACTTACCTGTTCCCGTGGCGCCCGCAACTAGCAAGTGGGGGAGTTTGGCTAGGTCGGCTATATAAACGTCGTTAGTAATCGTCGTGCCGATAGCTATCGGGAGCTCGGCTTTTGAGTTCTGATAAGCCTCGGAGGTGATGATATTTCTCAGTCCTACAATCTGTTGCTTGCGGTTCGGCACCTCGATGCCTATCGTGCCTTTGCCGGGAATAGGCGCGATGATGCGGATGCCGAGAGCCGAGAGCGCCAGGGCGAGATCCTCGCCAAGACTCTTCACCGAACGGGTGCGCACGCCCTCGGCGGGGATGATCTCATAGCGGGTGATTGTCGGGCCGATTGTGGCTTCGATTTTCGAAATCTTCACTCCGAACGTCTCGAGTGTGCGAGTCAGTCGCTGTTTATTCTCCTCTTGTTCAGCAATGTCGACATGGTCGGTCGACTGGGCACGTGGCGCAAGAAGCTCAATGTCGGGGAATTTGAAATGCGACAGCTCGGCCGTGGGGTCGAACACCTCGGTTGTTATATAGTCGGCTTGCTCGATCTCTTTGGCTATAGTAACCGTGACGTCGACGTCCTTATCTTTCTCTGCTTCAGTTTTTTCCGCTTCTGTCTTTTCTGCTTCAGCTTTTGTGCCCTCCGTTGGCTCTTCTTTGGCATCATCAACCGGCGACTCGGGTTCGTTATCATGAGTGCCAATTATGCTCTCAGGTTCGGCGTCGGGGATGTCAGTCAGCGGTTCCATCTCGCTCGGGGTATCTACCGGCGAATCAACGGCTTGCGGCTCGAAGCCGGGCGTTGGTTCATCACCCTGTGGCTCTGACGGTTCGTCGTCAGCAGGCTCCACAATTTCAGGGTCGGCGGGCGTCAGCTGGCTCTCCATAATGCGGCGGCGCTCCTCGGCGGCAGCGCGCTCGGCAGCAAGTTTGGCGCGATGTTGCTCCAACCGCAGGCGGTAAATGTTGATGGCATATTGAATCTCGCGGAGAAACACGAGTACTACTGCAGCTACAAGGATGATATTCACGCCGATAGCTCCCCAGATTCCGGCGTGTTGCATTATGAATCGGTTTGCCTCATGGCCGTGCAATCCGCCCCAATAGTTGTAGGAAGTCATTGAGTATGTGACGAATCCGGCCAACATCGAAAGCGTTATAGCGCAAAGCAGGCATTTGTAGGTTAGAGCCCATAGCTTGAATCGCTTGACGTGGAGCAGCGACAATCCGAGCGCCGCAAGGAAGAATATGATTATGAACGAACCGAGGCCGAGCGAACGGTTGACAATCATGTGCGACAGATAGGCGCCCGTCGGACCACCGGTGTTCTCTATGCGGCTGCTTTGAGCGGCTATCTCAGCATAGTTCTTGCCGTCGACAATACTTTGGTCGGCAGCGCCATGAGCGAAATATGAGATGGAGACAATCAGCAGATAGAGCGCCGCAATGATGAGCACTACGCCGGCAAAAAGCCGCCAGCGCGTATAGTCGGTTTTGCGTTTCGGCTTCGGCGCAGTTTTTTCAGTTTTGACGTTTTTCTTGCGCACTTCCTGTCGGCGTTGGTTTTCAGCCGGTTTAGGAGAGGGTGTAGTTGGTCTAACCGGCTCACGAACCGGTTCCTGAGGCAACTCCGCGGGGTTATAGTTGTCTGATGAAATTTCGAAATTATCCATTTTTGTTGCAGCGATGAATGTTGGTTGTGTGTGTTGAAGATTAAGAAATTATGGCGGTTGGTTTAGATGTGATTGCTTTAGATTTCGCTGAGTTGTTTGATGGTCTGCTCTGGGTCGGCCGAGTTGAACACGAAGCTTCCGGCAACGAGAATGTCGGCTCCGGCATCTTTGAGCAGCGGGGCAGTCTGAAGGTTCACGCCGCCGTCGATCTGAATCTCTGTCGCCGAGTCTGCATCAGCAATCATTTTCCGCAGTCGGCGCGTTTTGTCAACAATGCTTCCAATGAATTTCTGGCCGCCGAAACCGGGGTTGACCGACATCAGCAGAACCATGTCGAGCTCGGGTAAAATCTCTTCGAGAACAACGAGCGGCGTCGCGGGATTCAAAGCTACCGACGCTTTCATGCCGGCATCGTGAATCTGCTGAACTACGCGGTGAAGGTGTGTGCACGCTTCGCTATGTACGGTCATTATCGCGGCGCCGGTATCGCGAACCTGGCTGATATATCGTTGAGGATCAACAATCATCAGATGGGCATCGAGCGGTTTGGTGGCGTGTTTGGCGATAGCCTTGATTACCGGGAATCCGAAGGATATGTTGGGCACGAAAACTCCGTCCATGACGTCGAGGTGAAGCATCGCTGCCTGTGAGCGGTTGAGCATCTCAACGTCGCGCTGAAGGTTGCCGAAGTCGGCTGAAAGTAGTGAAGGAGCAATCTGTATCATTGATTTTCAGTGGTTTTGTGTTTCTTGAATGCGTTATAAGCGATAATCCCTACACAGACCACGCCGAGGGCTATTCCGGCATAGCTGAGATAGGCGTTATACTCTTCTACCTTTGCATAAAGCTCTTCGCGGCTCACAATCTGCCCGAGCCACCAGCCGAGCGCCGCAAGAATAGCGTTCCACGTCAGGGCGCCGAGCGAGGTGTAAAGCGAGAACTTCATCAGATTCATCCGCGCAAGGCCTGCCGGGATTGAAATCAACTGACGCACAGCCGGTATCAAGCGGCCGATAAAGGTCGATGCGGCACCGTGTTCGTCGAAATATTTCTCGGCATGCTCAACTTTCTCGCGGTCAATCAAGCACGCATGCCCCAGTCGCGAGTCGGCAAACCGATAGACTATCGGCCGGCCAATCCATGCCGACAGCAAATAGTTGATCAGCGCGCCAATCAACGCCCCAAGCGTAGCGATAATGACTACGGCGAAGATATTGACTTCGTGCGATGTCGCGGCAAGATAAGCTGCCGGGGACACGATGACTTCCGACGGAAACGGCACAAACGAACTTTCGATAATCATGAAGCCTAAAACCATCAGATAGACGGTCATAGGCGTCGCCTGAAAGAAGGAATTGATGATTCCCGCGGGGTCGAATATCGCTGCTGTGATCATTTTCTTCTGAGTGAAGTGTAAACCTATTCTATTATGGTGCAAAGTTACGATTTTTTCACGCTCCGACAAACTTTCGGCTCTCGCATCGCGCATTCGCCGCAAAAATGTTTTAACTTTGCGCTTTATAAAAGAAACTATTTATGGGTATCAATTTCACATTTACCGGCCGTGACCGACGCGCTGACGAAGCAGCAGCTCCCGTGTTCTACGAAATAGAGGAGGGGAGTAACGCACCTGCCGCACCCGAACGCGAATACAGCAGCGACAAGATGGTGCTTCGAACGGAGAATCTCGTCAAGAAATACCGCCAACGCACGGTCGTCAACCACGTGTCGATCGAAGTCTCTCAGGGCGAAATCGTTGGCTTGCTCGGACCCAACGGCGCCGGAAAGACGACGACGTTCTATATGACCGTTGGTCTTATCACCCCCAACGAGGGACAGATATTCATAAACGATTTGAACATTACGAAATATCCCGTCTATAAACGCGCCCAGAACGGCATCGGCTATCTCGCCCAAGAGCCTTCGGTGTTCCGCAAACTGAGCGTCGAAAACAACATCCGCGCGGT
>CAYNSG010000127.1:0-7082 GCA_964399885.1 uncultured Bacteroides sp. | reverse complement strand
GAGCAGTGTCATCGTCCGGAGCCCCACGTGACCGCAGGGGAGCGTGGGGTCACCATGCCAACACCCGCCGAGCCGCGGAGCGGTGTCATCCTCCAGACCCCCACGTGACCACAGGGAGCGTGGGGAGCGGAGAATAAAACAAAGCCCCACGCGCTGCTTCCCTATTCCGCCCTCTTCAGTTCAAGGAATTTAAACTTCTCATCTGGAAGTGACTGATTTTGAATATTATCCGATCGTATGAAAAATTTTTGTAATTTTGTATCATAATTAGGCGAATATGACTAAACAGAAAAGACCATATAATAAAAGAGCATTTTCCTACGATGAGCAAATTGCAAATCTTCGTAGGCATGGTGTAATTATCTCTGATGAGGATAAGGCTAAAGAAATGTTGGCAGATATGGGGTATTATCGTTTGGGGTTTTACTTGCACCCATTTGAGATAACATATCATCTCGTTAATTCCCGTAGAAGACACAATGTGCGCCCCGGCACAAGAATTGAAGATGTTGTTGCCTTATACTACTTTGATCTTGATTTAAGAAATGTGCTCAACAAGTATCTGTCAAGAATAGAAGTAGCCATACGTAATACATTCATTTATGAATTGTCAATTAAATATATAGGTGACCCAACCTGGTTTGTTAATCCGACAGTTGTGACTTCTGAATTCATATCTCAATTTCCTACAGCAGCGTATTATTCTATAAAGAAAAATGAAGTTATCAGAAGACACCATAAGAAATATGTCGGTGATTATGCCCCAGCATGGAAAACCATGGAATACATGACACTTGGCAATGTTGAAATTCTATATGAAAATCTTTTGCTCGACAAAGATAGGAAACTTGTTAGCAACCATTTTGGTGAGCCTGCAACAGCGACTTTCAAAAGTTATCTATCAGCAGTAAGGGAACTTCGTAATGCTTGTGCACATGGGAAAACATTATTTGACCTGAACCTGTTTACTGGTATAAGGTCTGGGAAAGCAGGTACATTTCAAGGTAATCAGCGCCATACATTCCGTGAGGCACTGTTAGTTGTAGATTATCTTATGAAAAATATTTCCATCAATAGAGCAAAAGATATGTGGGATGATATTTATAGAGTCACAAAGTTATTGTATAATAAAGCTCCTGCAACACGACAATTAATTGAACAGAAAACAGGTATAATTGTTCTGTGAAGTAATAATTTGGACTTTCAGTAAAGCAAATTAGAAAATAAGTGTTAAATTTTAACCAGAATACGATTCAGATTTGTTTAAACAAAATAAAATACCTAATTTTGTAGGCAGAAAGTGTACTTGGAAGGCCCAGTAGCGTCCAACTGCACTATAAAAAAGATCAAATCGAGTCTGGCTCCATGGGTCAGACTCGTAACTTTTCTTGTATAACACTAAAACATAACGCAAAGCCCCACGCGCCGCGGGGGTGCGTGGGGCTGTAAGGGGATGCGGCTGACGGATTATTCCACCACTTCGAAGCCGGCGGATTTCAGCGCGTGCTTAATCTCTTTGATGTGGTCGTTGTTGCGGGTTTCCATCTCGACGCGTAGCGTGCAGCCGTTGATGGCCGTGTTCTGCGAGTTGCGTTCGTGCTGCACAGAGAGGATGTTGGCGCCATTGTCGCCGATGATGCTGCAGACGCGTGAGAGCTGACCGGGTTTGTCGGAAAGGTTGATGCTCACCGTAGCGTCGCGGCCGCTCTTCACCAAGCCGCGGGTAATCACGCGGTTGAGCGACGTAACGTCGATGTTGCCGCCCGAAACGAGGCAGACAACTTTCTTGCCCTTGATGGGCACTTTGTCGAACATCGCTGCGGCTACCGACACGGCGCCGGCGCCTTCGGCCACGAGCTTCTGCTGCTCGATGAGCTTCAGGATGGCGGCGGCGATTTCGTCGTCGCTGACTGTAACGATGTCGTCGACATATTTATCGACAAGGGCGTAGGTCAGTTCGCCCGGCTCTTTCACGGCTATACCGTCGGCGATTGTCGAAACGCTGTCGAGGCGCACGCGCTCCTGCTTCTTGATAGAGTCGAACATCGAGGGAGCGCCTTCGGCCTGAACGCCGTAGACCTTAACCTGCGGGTTGAGCGATTTGATGGCGAAGGCTACGCCGGCAATCAGACCGCCGCCGCCGATAGGAACGATTACGGCTTCAACGTCGGGCATCTCCTCGAGGATTTCGAGGCCGATTGTGCCCTGACCGGCAATAACTTTCGGGTCGTCGAAGGGGTGGACAAACGTGTATCCATGCTCTTTCTGGAGCTCTACGGCTTTGGCATAAGCGTCGTCGTAGACGCCCGGCACCATGCAAACCTCGGCGCCGAGAGCCTTCGTGGCCTCAACTTTCGAGATGGGCGCGCCGGCAGGCAGGCAGATGAGCGATTTTATGCCGTTGACGGTGGCACTGAGTGCTACGCCCTGGGCATGGTTGCCGGCCGAGCAGGCTATTACGCCCTTCTCCTTCTCTTCGGGCGTAAGCTGGGAGATTTTATAGTAGGCGCCGCGGAGCTTGAATGCACCGGTGTGCTGGAGGTTTTCAGGCTTGAGGTAAACCTGGGCTTCGGGGTTGATTTTTGTGACGCCGATCAAACGCGGATGGCGTGCTACATCTTTGAGCACCTTGGCGGCGTTGAAAATTTCAGAAATATCGAGCTGTTCCATTGCTATGAAATGTTTGGGTTATCGACCTTGCAGCGGGTCGTGAACGCAAAGTTATAGTTTTTTGCGATAAGTTGGTTGACCGAAGGCCGATTTTTTCTTATTTTTGCGCTCGGAATAGGTTTGGCGCCGAACCAAACCGCACATCGAATGTTAGAATATTGGCTACTTATTAGTTGCTGAATTATCGAATCACGTTTCAAACTGTTACTTATATGTCATCTGTAACCAAAGAGGCTGCCCTCGAATATCATCGCATGGGCAAACCCGGTAAAATCGAAGTAGTTCCGACTAAACCGTACGCAACTCAGCACGACCTCGCGCTGGCCTACTCGCCCGGCGTCGCATACCCCTGCAAGGAGATCGAGGCTCGACCCGAGGACGTCTATGAATATACCGACAAGGGCAACCTTGTGGCCGTAATCTCCAACGGCACTGCCGTGCTCGGCCTGGGCGACATCGGCCCGCTCGCCGGCAAGCCCGTCATGGAGGGCAAAGCCCTGCTGTTCAAAATCTTCGCCGGGCTCGACTGCTTCGACATCGAAGTTGCCGAAAAGGACCCCGAGAAGTTCATCGCTATCGTCAAGGCCATCTCACCGACCTTCGGAGGCATAAACCTCGAGGATATCAAAGCACCCGAATGCTTCGAAATCGAGCGCCGACTCAAAGAGGAGTGCGACATCCCGATCATGCACGACGACCAGCACGGCACAGCCATCATCTCGGCCGCCGGACTGCTCAACGCCCTCGAAATCCAGGGCAAGAAGATTGAGGATGTGCGCCTCGTGGTCAACGGTGCCGGCGCCGCAGCCATCTCCTGCACAAAGCTCTATATGGCTCTCGGCGTAAGGCTCGAGAACATCGTGATGTGCGACAGCAAGGGAGTGCTCTCTACCCGCCGCACCGATCTCAACGCACAGAAGCGCGAATTTGCAACTTCGCGCGACATCTCTACGCTCGCTGAGGCTATGAAGGACGCCGACGTGTTCCTCGGGCTGTCGGTAAAGGACGTAGTTACGACCGAAATGGTTCAGAGCATGGCCGAAAAGCCGATAGTTTTCGCCCTCGCCAACCCCGACCCGGAAATCTCGTTCGACAAGGCTATGGCTTCGCGCCCCGACCTCATCTTCGCCACCGGCCGCAGCGACTATCCCAACCAGATTAACAACGTGCTCGGCTTCCCCTACATTTTCCGCGGCGCGCTCGATAGCGGCGCCACGGCCATCAACGAGCAGATGAAGCTCGCCGCCGTCCGTGCCATCGCCGAGCTGGCCAAACAGCCCGTGCCGCCCGTGGTAAATGCCGCCTACAACATGGCCAACCTCAGCTTCGGCCGCGACTACATCCTGCCCAAGCCGCTCGACCCGCGACTGCTCACAGCCGTCGCCCCCGCCGTGGCCCGCGGAGCTATGGAGAGCGGCGTAGCCCGCCGACCCATCACCGACTGGGAAGCCTACAACGAACGCCTGCGCCAGCTGATGGGCTACGACAACAAGCTCGTGCGCCGCATCTACGACCAGGCCAAGAGCCACCCCAAGCGCGTGGTTTTCGCCGAGGCCAACACCGACAATATGCTCCGCGCCGCCGTCATGGGTCGCCGCGAGGGCGTAATAACCCCCGTGCTGCTCGGCAACGAGGAGATGATTGCCAAACGCGCCGACCGCCTCGGGCTCGACATCACGGGCATCGAAATCGTCAACCTCCGTCACGACCGCGAAGCCGACCGCCGCAGCCGCTATGCTCGCAAACTCGCCGAGAAACGCCGCCGCCAGGGACTCACGCATACCGAGGCGCTTGAAAAGATGTTTGACCGCAACTACTTCGGAATGATGATGGTTGAAGAGGGCGACGCCGACGCATTCCTCGGCGGTACCTACTCTACAGCCCACGCCACCGGCAAAATCGCCGAAGAGGTTATCGGAATCCGTCCGAGCTACAACCATTTCGCATCGCTCCACATCGTCAACACCAAGCGCGGAACATTCTTCCTCGCCGACACGATGGTAAACAAAAACATGGACGCCGACACGCTGACCGACATCGCCCGACTGACCCGCAACTCAGTGAAATACTTCGCCCAGGAGCCCGTTATGGCCATGGTTTCCTACAGTAACTTCGGCTCGAGCAGCGAGGCTGAATGCGAAAACGTCCGCGTGGCTGTCGACCGCATGCAGACAATGTATCCCGACCTGGCTATCGACGGCGAGATGACCCTCAACTACGCCCTCAACCGCGAGATGCGCGACAATGTCTACCCCTTCACGCGCCTCAACGGCCGCGAGGTCAACACGCTCATCTTCCCCAACCTCGCATCGGCAAGCACCGCCTACCGAATGATGCTCGAGATGGGACTCGGCGACGCCGTGGGCCCAATCCAGATGGGTCTGAACAAACCTATCCACTACACGAGCGTCAACGCCCGCCCGCGCGACATCGTCACCCTCGCAGCCGTCGCCTCAATCGACGCCGCCGTGATGGAGAACGTCGGCGGCAGCCCCGACCTCTAATCCTCCCCCGCCCGCCATCTCTGTCAATTTGTCAATTTGTCAACTTGTCAATTTGACAATTTGACAATTTGACCTCAAAATTTGGCCAAGAACGGAAGCAAAATTTGGCCAAGTACGGAAGTTGACAACATATCACATTGTAATTCAACAACTGAGGCTGCAACCCAAACGGGTGCAGCCTCAGTCGTTATAGGGGTCATCAAAAAGGGGCGGATTAGCCTTCGGCTGATTCGGCCTCGGCTTCTTCGGCGAGCTTCGATTTGATGTTCGGAGCCTCAAGGCCATACCCGTGTCGCGAGTTGAGAATCTTCAGCCAGATGGCGAAGAGGAGCGCAGCGATGCCGAAGCATGCAAACATCAGCTCGGGGTTGGTGTAATCGTAGGCCATCGGGTCGGTTACGCCTTCGTTGGACGCCATGAGGATTTTACCGAAAAGGATGGGCACTCCGAACAGACCGATGTTCTGTACCCAGAAAATCAGCGAGTAAGCACTTCCGAGATAGCGGGCATCCATTACCTTGGGCACTGAGGGCCAGAGGGCTGCAGGAACCAGCGAGAACGAAACGCCAAGCACGATGATTGTTGCCAGGGCCAAACCGCGGCTCGGCACTTGCGGCAGCACGAGCGCAAACACCAAGTGGCAGCAGATGAGCAGGATAGAGCCGAGGATAAGCATCGTAGCTCCGCGGCCTATTTTGTCGAGCAGATATCCCAGCGGGGGTGTCAGAATCAGCGCGCCGATGGGGAACCAGCGAAGGATATCGGCGGCGGCAACATCGTTGATGCCGAGGTTACACTGAAGCATATTCGTGCCGAAACGCTGGAAGGGGAAGATTGCCGAATAGTAGAGCACGCAAAGCAGGGCGATGATCCAGAACAACTTGCTCTTGAACAGACCGCCAACGTCGCTGAGCTTGAACTCCTCCTCGGGGTCGGCAGCAGCGGCATCTTTACCTGTCTGGCGGTCGAGCTTCGCGTCCATAAACGTGAAGATGATGTAGTTAATCAGTCCGATGAGCAACAGCGCCGTGCAGAATGCTACCGGCGGCACAACCGACTGATTTTCGGGTCCCCACCAGTTGGCCAGACGCGGCGAAATCGACAGCACGGCAAACACGCCGAGGCGGGCGATAGCCATCTCGAAGCCCATGGCGAGAGCCATCTCTTTGCCCTCAAACCATTTGGCAATAGCTTTGCTGACCGTGATGCCGGCCATCTCGCAGCCGCAGCCGAAAATCATGAAGCCGAGAGCGGCAAGCTTGGCGCTGGCGGGCATGTCGGTCCACCATGAGTTCAGCCATGCCTCGAAAGCTGTGCCCTGAAACAGTGAGCTGACGGCATAGAGCTTGATGACCGCACCCGTCACCATCACCGACGCCGAGAGAACGCCCGTGAAGCGAACGCCCATCTTGTCGAGGATAATTCCGGCAACAATCAGGAAACCGAATACGTTAAGCATATATTCCGCGCCGGCATAGTTGCCGAAAGCGCTTGCGCTCCATCCCAGCGAAGCCTTCTCGACGAGCGCCTGCAGAGGCGACATTACGTCGACAAACATGTAGGCAAAGAACATCATCAGGGCGATGAGCACCAATGCTACCCAACGCGCCCAAGCCTTATCGTTCAGCGCCTGTTTGATTACTTTTTCCATAAATAAGCGTGATAAATGACAATTGAAATGCAAATATAATTAAAAAATGCGTATTGCCGGCACGCTTCTCTTAAAATTCGACAAAAACCGCGGCAGAAAGCCAACATCCGTCGCCTTCAGGCGTTGAAAGAATAATAGAGACCGATAAAACTACAGTCATGGACAACAATTCGCAAGCTCGGGCAGCTGCTGCCGCCGAAGTTTCAAAAGACATTATGTTTGCACCCGAGAATCGACGCATCCTCGGGTGCGACCTT
>CAYNSG010000126.1:0-7166 GCA_964399885.1 uncultured Bacteroides sp. | reverse complement strand
ATTAAGGTAATTTAAGGCGAGCGAAGACGCAAATGGAAGCCGGCCGGCTTCAAATGCTAAAGGAAAAGTGGCGAGAAAGCGACGAATTGATGTTAAATTAAAGGAATTTAATTTGGGATTAAGTGTTAAAAATGTTAAGAAATCATAAATGGGGGGGGGTAGTTAATTATTATTAAAGAAAACTATATTACCTTTGCTGCCGGATTTATCTAATGAACGAACGTTCCGGGCGTGAGCCCCTGAGCTACCACTATTTTTCCTCCGCCTATGCGGCGGGCTTAAGGACCGACATTCTTCACAGACCAATCCACACTCGAAAACAAACGAAACTATAATCGTAAGGTTACAATACTTCTTTTTTTATTTACACATATCACTTAAGTATGAAAAAGCTGTTTTTATTACTTGTGACAGTGGCGATGTTCGCGTTCACATCGGTGGCACAGACCATCAATGTGCGCGGTACAGTCGTATCGGCTGAGGACGATGAGCCTATAGCCGGCGCCACAGTCAAGGCAAAAGGCACCTCCATCGGTACGCAAACCGACATCGACGGTAACTTCCAGCTCACAATCCCCGCAGATTGCAAGAAGCTCCAGGTTACTTTCGTCGGCATGTACCCACTGGAAGTTAACGTGAAACCCGTTCTCCACATCGTTATGGAGAGCAGCGAGACCGTCCTCGACGAGGTTGTCGTTACCGGTTACGGCTCGACCCGCAAAGCTGCCTTCACCGGCGCTGCATCGGTAGTTGACGGCGACGTTGTTGACCGCAAGAGCGACGTGAACTTCGTGAAATCGCTCGAAGGTACGGTCACCGGCTTCCAATACAACAACTCCACGAGCGCTCCCGGTCAGTGGGGCTCGGTTTACGTGCGCGGCATGGGCTCGCTCAGCAGCTCCTCTCAGCCTCTCTACGTGATCGACGGTATTCCCGTTAACTCCGACTACGACGACATGAACGGCACGAACAACTATTTCGACCCCATGTCGGCCTACAACCCCGCTGATATCGAAAGCGTTACCGTCCTCAAGGACGCTGCCGCAACGGCCATCTACGGTTCGCGCGCTGCCAACGGCGTTATCGTCATCACCACTAAGAAAGGCGGTCAGTCGAAACTCAACGTAACGTTCGAAACCCGTCAGGGCTTCACCGCTATGGGCAACAACAACATGAAATATGCCAACGCTGCTCAGACGCTCGACTATATCGCTAAATATTACGCCGCTCGTTATGGCGAAACCTACCAGGATTCCTATGACTACTTCAAAGATGATTATTTTGAATGGGATGGCGTAACTGATACCGACTGGATTAAAGAGGTTACACGCAAAGGTTACTATTCAGACTATAACCTCGCCTTCAACGGCACGACCGGTTCGACCAACTACTTTGCAAGCTTCGGTTTCAACAATGCCGACGGTCTGGTTATCGGCTCGAACAACAAACGCTACTCGGGTCGCGTTAACCTCGACACCAAATATAATTTTCTCTCTGTTGGTGTCAACACTACCTACAGCTACTCTGACAACCAAAGCTTCTCGGCTTCGACCAGCGGTTCTTTTGCTTCGCCTCTTGTAGCTGCTGTTTCGTCGATGACTCCTATGGATTCTCCCTATGTAGGAACCGGCGCCGACCGCACTTATAACCCAATTAGTTACAACCCGCTCGCCGTTATGGATCCTGATCTCGGTGACTTCAACAAAGTGAACAATACTACTCTCGTTGCCAACCCCTGGCTGCGCGTTGACTTCGGCAAAGGCATCTGGGCTAAGACTAACTTCGGTGTTAACATGATGGACCAGCGTCAGTACAATTACTGGAGCGCTATCTACAACCCCCAGGGTATGAACTACAACGGTCTCGGTCAGCAGTACAACTCACGCACCACTATCCTCACATGGACCAACACTGTAGGTTGGGACTACACTTTCGCTGAAAAGCACGCTATCAACCTCCTCTTAGGTCAGGAGATGCAGCGCAAATCCTATTGGTATGAGTACTACTACGGTCAGGACTTCCCCTTCGCCGACCAGGGCATGCGCGACCTCTCTACCGCAGGTTCTTGGGGTGACTCGGAATACGATAAGGAAGAGTCGCGTCTCGCTTCTTATTTTGCTGACTTCCACTACGCTTACGACAACCGCTACTACGTTTCGGCTTCGTTCCGTCGCGATGGTTCGTCGGTGTTCGGCGCCAACAAACGTTGGGGTAACTTCTGGTCGGTGGGCGGCAAATGGCGCATCACCGAGGAGAGCTTCCTCAAAGAGAACACCTTCCTGACCAACGCTGCGCTCCGCATCAGCTACGGTACGGTAGGTAACCAGTCGCTGCCCTCGGTTTACGCTGCTCGCGGCTACTATGCAACCGGCTACAACTATGCAAGTTCGCCCGGTATGGTTCCCTCGCAGATTTCTAACCCCGACCTGACTTGGGAAACCTCGAAGAAGTTCGACGTTGGTTTCGACGTTTCGCTCATCAACCGCGTTCACTTCACATTCGACTTCTACAACGATGAGACTCACGACGCTCTCTACAGCGTGCCCCTGTCGTACACAACCGGTCTCGGCAGCACATACCGCAACATCGGTAAGATGCGCAACTCAGGTATCGAGTTCGGCGTGAACGGTACGGCTTTCTACACCGACGACGTGATGATCAACGTCTTCGCCAACATCACTTGGAACAAGAACAAGGTGCTCAAACTCGCCGATTCGAGCAAAATCGTCAGCACATACACCGTTGTTGAGGAAGGTCACCCCTACCGTCAGTTCTACATGCCCGAATATGCGGGCGTAGATCCCGAAAATGGTAAAGCGCAGTACTACCTGAACGAGGAGGGTGATGAACTCACCTACGATCTCACCGAGGCTGCAAAACGCTATGTCGGCTCGGCTGAACCCAAAGTGTTCGGTGCATTCGGCTTGAACGCCAACGCCTACGGCTTCGATCTCGCTATGCAGTTCAACTACCGTCTGGGCGGCAAGGTTTACGATACGGGTCACTCCTACACCGGTTGGGGCTTCTCGCTCCGCACTCCGCTCCTCGACGTTGTTGAAAACTCTTGGACTCCTGAAAATCCGACGGCTAAATATCCGCAGGCTATCTATGGTGACCCCTACAACACAATGGGCAACTCGACCCGCTGGTTGATGAGCGGCAACTATCTCCGCCTGAGCAACATCACCTTCGGCTACACTCTTCCCGCCAAGCTGACTCGCAAGGCGTTCATGCAGAAAGTTCGCTTCTACACAACGTTCGACAACGTTTACACATGGACAGCTTCCGACTTCACCGGCTACAACCCCGAATCGTATGCAAGCGGTCAGATTGCATGGCAGTACCCCTCGACGTTCACATTCACCGGTGGCGTACAGGTGACTTTCTAACCGTAACAGCTGCTTAAAACACAAAATTGAAACTGAATTATGAAAAATATATTTGTCAAAGCGCTCGCCGGCATTATGCTGACCGTCGGAGCTACCTCCTGCGGCGACAAGTTCCTTGAGACAAAAATCTACGACGCTGTCGACCTCGACACCGGTCTTTCGACGCCCACCAGCATCGGCTACGCTCTTAATGGCACCTACTATCGTCTGTGTCAACATTACTTTGCCGGTAACTACGCTATGAATTTTGGTGACATAATTTCCGATATCATTTATTGGAATGGTAATACCAGCCACTTCAATTCAATTTATACTTGCAACTATCTCGCAACTGATTCTTATCTGAGCTACATCTGGCAGTATGGCTATAAGGTTGTTGATAACTCTGCCCGTATCATCGAGGCTTGCGACGAGCTTCTTCCCGAGGCTACTTCCGCTGAGGCTGCCGAGCTGCAGCGCTACAAAGCTGAGGCTCACGCTCTCCGCGCTTACGCCATGCTCTATATGACCAATATCTATGGTCATCAGATCAAGGTTGACGGTCAGGATTTCTCGTCGGAAATCGGTATCGTAGTCGTTGACGAGCCTATCGAAGCTTTCTCGATGGTTGCTCGTAACACCGTTGGCGAATGCTACGCTCAGATTAATAGCGACCTCAACGCTTCAATCGCTGCCTTCCAGGCTGCCGGTTCTTCAAGCTCTTCTTATGAGGTGTTCACTCCCGCAAGCGTTTATGGCTTGATGGCTCGCGCAAAACTCTATCAGGAGGATTGGGCAGGCGCTGCCGACGCTGCCAAGCAGGCTCTTGCTCTCGCTAAAATCACATCGCTCACCAACGATGTTGACGAATACGGAGCTCTCTACAGTTCGACATGGAGCAACGACGAAAGTCTCTTCTATCTTGCCCTCGATTCGAAAACCAGCTGGAGTGCTAACTCTTGCGGTACGCTCTACACAACCTATTGCTACAGCCCGTCGCCCTATCTGCTTTCGCTCTATGGCGAAAATGATATCCGCACATCGATTTTTCAATGGACGAATGATGGTGGTACAGCTTATGTTCCCTATGGCGCATCTGTTCCCTACTTTGGCGGCGGTAAGTTTGGTTTCGGCGGCTTTGATGCTGTAACCGGTGGCAACCCCTCGACTCAGACCAACTATCTGATCAACGCTCCCGAAATGTTCCTGATTCAGGCTGAGGCTGCTGTTAAACAGAACCAGGTGCCTGCCGCTCAGACAGCTCTTCTCGAAGTTGCCAAACGTAACCTCGACATCACATCTGTCAGCGATCTGCCCTCGACAGCCGACGCTCTGATGAGCTTCATCCAGGACGAGCGCGCTCGCGAACTCTTCCAGGAAGGACATCGCCTCTGGGACCTCCGTCGTTGGGGTAAAACAGCTGTTGGCGTTTACGCTTATGGCGCTCCCTCAATCACCTACTCGATTTCCAACGTCAACCTCTCGAATCTCGTATTCCCGATTCCTGAAGGTGAGATCAACGCAGGCTTCGGCGTAGAGCAGACTCCCAACTGGGCTGCAACACGTCCGCAGTAATTAATCCCGACACTTGAACCCATTATGCCGTAGCACACACGGCTCATCAATTCATACTAAAAAATAATGGACTCGGATGGGGTTGGCCGTGAGGTCAGCCCCATCATCATATCGTTTTTACACCTCAATGCCACACCTGCGTTAGCGCGGCCGCCTGTAATAAGGAGGGGACGGTTTTCTTACCGTCCCATGGCGGCCGACGAATGCAATCAATATAATTTGCGGGACGGTAAGAAAACCGTCCCCTCCTTATCCGGCCGCTGCGCCTGCCGCGGTGGTCGTCTGTTAGGACGACGATTTTCAAGTAGCCGGGTACGCCGGAGCGAAGCGTAGGCGTGCCCGGTTTAATCGATTGCTGTCCAACGCGTCTGGAAGACGCGGATTGAAGCTGCCTTACATCAATCGGCGGGTGTTGCAATTATTGGTAGCATTGGCGCTGGCGCGATGTATCGTGCCCCTACCGGCGCGGCGAACGTGATGCAAAAAAAATGCGCAATAGTTGCGTATGTGTAAAAAAATGAGTTACTTTGCACTCTGTTTCGTGGCTACACCTAAAAAGGCGCAGGAATAGATGCAACCGGCGCCGATATGAGATGGGTTTTAGCCGCCCGAAATATAGTAGTTAAAATATTAACAAAGAGCTAAATAATTTCAACTGCCATGTCAAAGATTTGTCAAATCACAGGCAAAAAGGCGATGGTGGGCAACAACGTCTCACACTCAAAGCGCCGCACAAAACGCAGATTTAACGTGAATCTCTTCACCAAGAAATTCTTCTGGGTTGAGGAGCAGTGCTGGATTTCTCTGACAATCTCAGCCGCCGGTCTGCGCACAATCAACAAGAAAGGCCTCAACGCTGCTATCAAAGAAGCAGCTCGTAACGGCTATTTAACGGAAATCAAAACATTAGCATACTGAAAACGCCATGGCAAAGAAAGCTAAAGGAAATCGCGTGCAGGTAATTCTCGAATGCACTGAGCACAAGGCCAGCGGAATGCCCGGCACTTCGCGCTACATCACCACCAAGAACCGCAAGAACACTCAGGAGCGTCTTGAGCTGAAGAAATACAACCCCATCCTGAAAAGAGTAACCGTTCACAAAGAAATTAAATAATCTGAGATATGGCAAAGAAAACCGTTGCATCGCTGCAGAAAGGCGAAGGACGTACCTACAGTAAGGTGATCTGCGTGGTTAAAAGTGCCAAGACGGGCGCTTACACCTTCCAGGAACAGATGGTTCCCAACGAAGCTGTTAAGGACCTCCTTAAATAAATCCCGGCCCGGCGCACGCCGCCGCCACACACCCCATCACGGAGGCTGCGAGAGCTTGCTCTCGCAGCCTCCGGTGTGTGATTTTGTGGGCGGGGGCGGGGGCGATGGACAACGCGGGGCGCGGGCGCGGGTAATCGGCGCTCAGAGAACTCAGAGTTCTCTGAGTGGACCGCGGCGGGTGGCGGTGGCCAGCCTCGGATACGCGCAAAAAAATCAGCTCGGGCTGCGGCCTGAGCTGATTGGGTGGGGTTTTGGTGTTGTCGGTAGGGGATTATGCGCCCTTAACTTTGGCAACGATAGCTTTGAAAGCTGCGGGGTTGTTGAGGGCGAGGTCGGCGAGCACCTTGCGGTTGATTTCGATGCCGGCCTTGTGGATGAGTCCCATGAGCTTTGAGTAGCTGAGGTCCTCCTGGCGTGCTGCGGCGTTGATGCGCTGGATCCAGAGGGCGCGGAAGTTGCCCTTCTTGTCCTTGCGGTCGCGGTAAGCGTAGGTGAGACCTTTTTCCCAGGTGTTCTTGGCTACGGTCCAGACGTTGCGGCGGCAGCCGAAGTAACCGCGGGTGAGTTTTAAGATTTTCTTTCTGCGTGCGCGTGAGGCTACGTGATTTACTGATCTTGGCATTTTGTTGTGGTGTTTTGGATGTCAGCGTCGCAATCGCGGCTGGCGCGATGGCGCTCTTTGAAGCTGTGCATCCGGTTAGTGGATGTTGTTAAAAATCACAGAGAGGTTAACTGTATTGCGGAAAACCTATGCTTGTTTTATAAGCTTGTTTGATGGGCTTATTTGAGGGCAAGGAGCGAAAGAACGCTGTTGCGGTCAGCTTTGGCCACGGTTGAGAAGTGGGTCAGGTTGCGCTTCTGCTTCTTGGTTTTCTTGGTCAAGATGTGGCTTTTGTAAGCATGTTTTCTCTTGATTTTTCCTGATCCGGTAAGGGCGAACCTCTTTTTGGC
>CAYNSG010000125.1:0-7271 GCA_964399885.1 uncultured Bacteroides sp. | reverse complement strand
GGGCTCAAAACCCCATAAGACCCCCCCAAGAAAAACAAAAAAAACGCCACAAGAAGGGCACAAAACCTCATAAGACCCCCCAAGAAAATCAAAAACGCCACAAGAAGGGCACGACCCCCCACAAGTACCCCCCCCCAAGAAAATCAAAAAACACCACAAGATAAAATCCTCCGCGAGGGATGGCTTGGGAGCCGAGACTCGCGGAGGATTTGTTATGGTTGGGCTTGTTATTTCAGGGTAGGGGTTATAACCGCCTGGATTAGGGAAGAGTTATAACTCCTGTGGTTGGGGAAGGGTTATAACCGCTATGGTTGGGTAGAGGTTATAACCGCGTGGGGGATTAGAGGAGGGAGACGGAGCGGTTGATGAATGCGCTGAGCTCGGCGCCGCGGAGGAGTCCGTTGGCGAGCAGGGCAAGGTCGATGGTCTGTTTTACCAGCGGCTGTTTGGCGGCATAGTCGGCAGAGAGCGACTCTTGCTGTTTGCGAGCGTCGGCAACCTTGGCGTCGATTTCCGAAACCTCTTTCTGCTGCTCGTTGTTGAGCTTGCCGTCGGTTGCGGCGTCACGAATCTTCTTGGCGGCGTCGTTGTCGGCGGCGATGGCTTCGTTGATAGGCTTGAGAGAGGGGAGCAGGTCGGCGTTGGCGGCGTCGATGATGCGCTTAACGACGGGTTGCTCCGTGTTGACGATCAAGTTGTAGGAGTCGGGCAGTTCGCCGTAGAAGCTCATTCCGGGCTGCATGGCGGCCATATCCTTCATGCGTCGCATATACTCGTTCTGGGTGATGACGACCGGGTTGGAGTCGGCGCTGAGAGCCTCGAAGGTGACGATGAACTCGGCTTTGTCGACCTTCGGCAGCTGCGAGCGGAAGATAGCTGTAAGCATGTCGCGAACTTCGGGGGCGAGGTCGGCGCTCTTCTGGTCGGCACTGGGGATGAGTCGGTCGGCGGTATCGGAGTCGACGCGCACAAACCGCGACTTCTCAATCTTGCTCTCGAGCAGCCCGATGAAGTGGCTGTCGAGCTGTCCGTCCATGAGCAGAACATCGTAGCCTTTGTCGGTGGCGTCCTTGATGTAGGCAAACTGAGCGGTCGGGTCGGTTGTGTAGATATAGACAACGTTGCCGTCCTTGTCGGTCTGGGCGCCTTCGATAAGTTTGCGATAGTCGTCGAGCGTGTAGTAGCGGTTCTCGGTGTCTTTCAGCAGGAGGACCTTCATGGCGGCTTCACAGAATTTCTCGTCGGTCAACATGCCATACTCGATGAAGATGCGGATATCGTCCCATTTCTTCTCGAAGTCGGCGCGGTCGTTCTTGAAAATCTTTTCAAGGCGCGAAGCAACTTTCTTCGTGATGTAGCCCGAGATTTTCTTGACGGCGGTGTCGCTCTGGAGATAGCTACGCGACACGTTCAGGGGGATGTCGGGCGAATCGATGACGCCCTGAAGGAGCATCATGAATTCGGGGACAACGCCCTCAACCGAGTCGGTCACGTAGACCTGGTTGCAGAAGAGCTGAATGCGGTTCTTCGTGATTTCGAAGTTGTTCTTGATTTTGGGGAAGAAGAGGATACCGGTCAGGTTGAAGGGGTAGTCGACGTTGAGGTGAATCCAGAACAGCGGGTCTTCCTGTCCGGGATAAAGCTCGTGGTAGAAGTTGCGATAATCCTCGGCTGTAAGGTCGGCGGGTTTGAGCATCCACATCGGCTGTGTCGAGTTGATCACCTTGTCGCGGTCCGTGTCGACCATCTTGCCGTCTTTCCACTCCTGCTCCTTGCCGCTGATGACGGGCACGGGCAAGAACCGGCAGTATTTCTTCAGCAAAGCGTCGATTTCGCTCTGCTGGAGGAACTTCTTGTTCTCGTCGTCGATGTAGAGGACGATGTCGGTGCCGCGGTCGGTCTTCTCGGTGGGCTCCATTATATACTCGGGCGAGCCGTCGCATTCCCAGCGGACGGCCTGTGCGTCGTCCTTGTAGGAGAGCGAGCGGATTTCAACTTTCGATGAAACCATGAAAGCCGAGTAGAAGCCGAGTCCGAAGTGGCCAATGATAGAGTTTGCGCTGTCTTTATATTTTTCGAGAAACTCCTCAGCGCCTGAGAAAGCTATCTGGTTGATGTATTTGTCGATATCCTCAGCGGTCATGCCGATGCCGCGGTCGCTGACGGTCAGCGTGCCCTTCTCGGCGTCGATCGTCACTCTGACGTCCATTTCGCCGAGCTCGCCTTTGAAGTCGCCAAACGAAGCGAGGGTGCGGAGCTTCTGCGTGGCGTCGACAGCGTTGCTTACGAGTTCGCGCAGGAATATTTCATGGTCGGAGTAGAGGAATTTCTTGATGACGGGAAAGATGTTTTCGGTAGTTACGCCGATAGTCCCTTTTTGTGCTTGCATATTGAGTTATGATTTAGTTTTAGAATTTGGATTATGGTGGTGGGGCGGCAGATGCCGCTACCCGATAAACAAATGAGCAAAAGAAATGCCACACTCAAAGCGTGGCATATCTGTGTTAAATCAGGTTAATTCCGTGTCAGCCGTCGGTTGGGCGACTGACAAAATGTCGCGTCAGCCGGCGATGATTTCGGCCGTGATGTCGGTCTTGTCGTCGTTGACGTTGAGTCGTAGAGTGCTTCCTTCGGGCAGCTCCTCAGAGATCATCAGCTCGGCGAGACGGTCCTCGACATATTTCTGGATGGCGCGTTTCAGCGGGCGTGCTCCATGCTGCGGGTCGTAGCCCTTGGTGGCGATGAAATCCTTGGCGTCGTCGGTGATTTCGATCTTGAAACCGAGCTCGCCGATGCGCTTGTGGAAGCTCTTGAGCTCGATGTCGATGATGCGGAAAATGGCGTCGCGGTCGAGCTGGTCGAACATTATGATGTCGTCGATACGGTTGAGGAACTCGGGAGCGAACGCCTTATTGAGTGCTTTGCGAAGCACGCTGTGAGAGTATTCGCGGTCAACCGTCTGGGTTGTGAATCCCACGCCGCTGCCAAAATCTTTCAGCTGGCGCGTGCCGATGTTCGACGTCATGATTATGATTGTGTTCTTGAAGTCGATGTGGCGTCCGAGGCTGTCGGTCAGGCGTCCCTCGTCCATAACCTGCAGCAGCAGGTTGAACACGTCGGGGTGAGCCTTCTCGATTTCGTCGAGAAGCACAACGGAGTAGGGGCGACGGCGCACCTTCTCTGTCAGCTGTCCGCCCTCCTCATAGCCAACGTAGCCGGGAGGCGCTCCAACGAGTCGCGACACGGTGAATTTCTCCATATACTCGCTCATGTCGACGCGAATCAGCGTGTCGGCCGAGTCGAAGAGATATTCGGCGAGTTTCTTTGCCAGATGAGTTTTGCCTACGCCCGTCGGGCCGAGGAACATGAACGTTCCGATCGGTTTGTTGGGGTCTTTGAGGCCCACGCGGTTGCGCTGGATGGCCTTGACGATCTTCTCTATGGCGTTGTCCTGGCCGATTATCTCCGATTTGAGCTTAGGCGCCATCTCGCGGAGGCGTTTGCCCTCGGCTTGGGCGACGCGCTGAACCGGCACGCCGGTCATCATCGCCACGACTTCGGCAACTTTCTCCTCGTCGACCGTCGTGCGGTTTTCGGTGAGCGACTGCTCCCAACGCTTCTTGGCGTCGTCGAGTTCGCGGCGGAGTTTCTGCTCGCGGTCGCGGTAGGCGGCGGCATTCTCGAAGTCCTGCTGATGGGCGGCTTGAAGCTTGTTCTGGGCGGCATCGTGGATTGCAGCCTCGATGTTCTCAATCTCCTCGGGAACGTTGACGTTCGTGATGTGAGCGCGTGAGCCTGCCTCGTCGAGCGCGTCAATCGCCTTGTCGGGGAAGTTGCGGTCGGAGAGGTAGCGTCCGGTGAGGGTCACGCACGCCTTCAGGGCGTCCTCGGTGTAGTTGACGTTGTGGTGCTCCTCATATTTATCCTTGATGTTGTGGAGGATAGTGAGGGTCTCCTCGGGCGATGTCGGCTCGACAGTCACCTTCTGGAAGCGGCGTTCGAGCGCGCCGTCCTTCTCGATGTTCTTGCGGTACTCGTCGAGAGTCGTGGCGCCGATGCACTGTATTTCTCCGCGTGCGAGTGCGGGTTTGAGCAAGTTGGCGGCATCCATCGTCCCGGCGGCATTGCCTGCGCCTACAATCGTGTGGAGCTCGTCGATAAAGAGGATTACGTTCTTGTTTTTCGAGAGCTCATTGAGGATAGCTTTGATGCGCTCCTCAAACTGTCCGCGATATTTCGTTCCGGCAACGATCGACGCCATGTCGAGCGAAATCACGCGCTTGTCGAACAGCACGCGCGACACTTTGCGCTGCACGATGCGCAGTGCAAGCCCCTCGACGATGGCGCTCTTGCCTACGCCGGGCTCGCCGATGAGCACCGGGTTGTTTTTCTTCCTGCGGCTGAGAATCTGCGCAAGACGCTCAATCTCAACTTCGCGGCCCACAACGGGGTCGAGGCGCCCTTCCTCGGCAGCGCGGGTCATGTCGTTGCCAAATTTGTCGAGCACCGGGGTGTCGCCGGTTGCCGAGCGTTGCTCACGGCTCTTCTCGGCTTTGCCCTGGCGGTCGCCGTTGTTTCCGGGATATTCGTCGAACGGCTGTTCTTCTTCGTCGTCGTCATCGTAGCCGGCGCCGGCCTGAGGCTCGCCGGAGATGATTGAGCGGAGCGACTCGTAGGTTACGCCCGCCGACTCGAAGGGCCGCAGGCACTCCATGCGGCGCGTCTCGGAATTATGGAAAAGAGCGAGCACGAAATGCTCGGCGCCGACAACGGCGCTTCTGACCATCTTCGCCTCCAGCACGCTGAGCTTAATCATGCGGTTGGTGAGATCGTCGACAATAACTTTCTGCGGCTCGCCGGGCTGTTGAGCCGGCAGGCCGGTAGCATTGGGTGCCGCGAGAGCCGCCTCATAGATATATTTGTCGAGCTGCTCCGACAGGCTGTAGGCCGACGTGCCGGTCGATGCGCGTTCAATAAGCTTGAAAGCGCTCCCGTCGGTGTCGGAAATAAGCGTCAGAAACAAGTGCTCCGGGCGGATTACATTAACGTTGTGGCTTAATGCAACCTCGGGGCTTTTGGCGAGTGCTCGCTGCAGCTCATCTGAAAATTTTAATTCCATATTCAAAAATTCGGGTATAAACTGTGTTTCTTTATAACGTATTAATTGCGATAAGGTGTGTTTTGTTTTGAATAATTTTATGCAAAAGGCGTGCCAAACCTGCCGCTGCGGCGTTAACGGCATGTTAATTGCGGCTTATAAACCCAAAATAGCCCCTAAATAGCCCCACAATAGCCAAGGCGTTTTGAAGTTAAATCAGAAAAATTTGTTAACATTGAAAAAAATGCGTATATTTGCGGCACGTTTTGGTTCGCGAATGCGCGATTAATAGGGAATCCGGTGAGAATCCGGAACAGACCCGCTACTGTAATTCCTATAGAACTCAACTAAAACTCAACGGCAAAATGCCACTGTCGATATCGATGGGAAGGTGCCGATGAGCAGGATAAGTCAGGAGACCTGCCAAGACAACATAATGTTTTGTAGTTTTCGGGTAATATTACCGCAAAACAGCCGTTTGCCTCCTCGCTTCGCGAGGAGTGTTATTGGTTTGCTGTGGAATATTGCCTCAATTTTAATTCAAGATTAAAATAAAGCAGTAAACCAATCAGATGAGGCGATACTTCTTGACGATATCGAATTGTGTGTGCCACTTGTTTTCACAAGCGGCTAATTCCGCATATGCGCTGTCAAACAGGAAGGTCTGATGAATTTCCTATCAAAATAAATCAATCATTATGCTTACTAAATTTTTCAGAATGCTGCACAGATATCTGGGAATATTGCTTTCCTTGATATTTGTGATGTGGTTTCTCTCGGGCATGGTCATGGTGTTTGCACCCGGCTATCCCCGGGCACCACGAACCGACCCCTCGGCAACTACACTAAATGGCAATTGGATTCCGCTCGATTCTCTTGTGAAAAATGCTATTGGCGAACATCATAGCCCGGCTTCGGTGACTTTTTCAGGGAAAGATGGGCGCGACCTCGTGACTATTACATCGGCCGACACAAGTGTGATTCTTGATGCTACTACCGGGTTGGAATACCACAACCCGAAACTTACGCCCGAAGAGGTCGCAGAGAAATATTGCAATGCCCCGATTGATCGCATAGATACCTTGACAAAGGTAGACCAATGGATTCCGTTCGGGAGGTATGAACAGCAGATGCCAATCTACAAGTTTCATTTCAACGACCCGGAAAAACATCAACTATACGTAACATCGTCGGGTAGCCTCATCCAGATGACCGACAAGGAGCAGCGACTCAAGGCTTGGTTTGGCACGATACCCCACTGGATATATTTCACATTCCTCCGTAAGCACCAGCAAGCATGGATCGACGTTGTGTCGTGGGCTGCTCTTTTGGGGTGTGTGATGTGTTTGGCCGGTATTATTATAGCGCTCATTGATTGGTGGCGTCATTCTCGTCGATATGGTGTTTTCTCCATGCCATATCGCAAAAAGCTGTGGCGTTGGCATTTCGTTCTTGGCTTGTTGTTCGGCTGGTGTTGTATAACATTTGCCTTCAGCGGCTACATGTCGTTGGCGCCCCTTCCCCGATTCCTCGTAAAGGAACGTACGACGCAACAACAAGATAAGGGAGCTCCGCGCGGTGAACGCCAGATGCGACCCCGCAGTAATGGTCGCAGCGATATGGCCCCGTTAAATGAATACGCGCTGTCGCCGACAGAGGTTGTTGCAGCATCCGACTCTATCTTGTCAATTTCATTTAAGTCGTGGAATGGACACCCATACTATGCCGTAGCGTATCCGTCGTCGACAAGAAATATCGACGCTACACATGCAAGCGGAGTTGAGGACTTTGTGCTTACCGCTGAGCTCGTAGAGGAAAAGGCAGCCAAGTCATTTCCAAATACTCCTCTAAAAGTGACTACTATCACGGAATATGATTCGGAGTACTTCACTCGTACGGGACGAATGACTCCGCTTCCGGCCATAAGAGTAGAATATCTCGGCGACGAACTCCATACCGTGGAGTACTATGATTCCAAAGGGCTCGGAGTGCGTACTTACGACGACAACTCGCGACTTCATAATCTGCTCTATGGCAAACTCCACCGGCTTAGTTTCAAGTGTCTGACTGATCATTTGTGGCTATGGTATAGCGTAATGTTCCTGCTGCTGGCGGGCGGAAGCGCTTTGTCGATCACCGGTTTGATCATGGCTTTGCAATGGATTGGACGCAA
>CAYNSG010000124.1:0-7299 GCA_964399885.1 uncultured Bacteroides sp. | reverse complement strand
CTCAGAGAACTCAGAAAACTCAGAGAACTCAGAGGCCTTGAAAGGGGCGGGCGTGAAAAAAGCCGGCCCGCGGGGGATGCGGGTCGGCTTCAAGTTTATGGAGTTGAAAAGGTTTGGGGCGTGGGGTTTACATCATTCCGCCCATTCCGCCCATTCCGGGAGCGGGCATAGCGGGCGCGGGGTTCTCCTCTTTCTTCTCGGCGATAACGCACTCGGTTGTGAGGAACATTCCGGCGATCGAAGCGGCATTTTCGAGGGCTACGCGGGTAACCTTGGCGGGGTCGATGACGCCGGCTGCCATGAGGTTCTCGTAGCTGTCGGTGCGGGCGTTGTAGCCGAAGTCGCCTTTGCCTTCTTTGACTTTCTGGACAACGACAGCGCCTTCAACACCGGCGTTGGCAACGATCTGACGGAGAGGCTCCTCGATAGCGCGTTTCACGATGAGGATGCCGGTAGTTTCGTCGTCGTTGTCGCCTTTGAGGCCTTCGAGCTTCTCGACGCAGCGGATGTAGGCAACGCCTCCGCCGGGCACGATGCCTTCGGCGATAGCGGCGCGGGTTGCGCTGAGAGCGTCGTCGACGCGGTCTTTCTTCTCTTTCATCTCAACTTCCGAGGGGGCGCCGATATGGAGCACGGCTACGCCGCCGGCGAGTTTGGCGAGACGTTCCTGGAGTTTCTCGCGGTCGTAGTCGCTCGTGGTTTGCTCAATCTGAGTCTTGATTTGAGCAACGCGTGCAGCAATCGACTCCTTGTTGCCGGCGCCGTTGACGATCGTTGTGTTCTCCTTGTTGACGGTGATTTTCTCAGCGCGTCCGAGATAGTCGATGGTAGCGTTTTCGAGCTTCATGCCTTTCTCTTCGGAGATTACGACGCCGCCGGTGAGCACGGCGATATCCTCGAGCATCTCTTTGCGGCGGTCGCCGAATCCGGGAGCCTTAACGGCGCAGATTTTCAGCGAGCCACGCAGGCGGTTAACGACGAGGGTCGCAAGGGCTTCCTGGTCGACATCCTCGGCGATTACGAGGAGCGGACGTCCGCTCTGAGCCGTGGCTTCGAGGATGGGAAGCATATCTTTGAGGTTGGAGATTTTTTTGTCGAAAATCAGGACGTAGGGCGAATCCATTTCGCACTCCATCTTTTCGGGGTTGGTGACGAAGTAGGGCGAGATGTAGCCGCGGTCGAACTGCATGCCTTCGACGATGTCGACGGTAGTTTCGGTGCCTTTGGCTTCATCGACGGTGATTACGCCTTCTTTCTTCACTTTCTTCATAGCCTCGGCGATGAGTCGGCCGATGTTTTCGTCGTTGTTGGCCGAAACACGGGCAACGTCCTCGATTTTCTTGAAGTCGTCGCCAACTTCTTCCGACATTGCTTTGATGTTCTCAACGACGTTGGCAACGGCTTTGTCGATACCGCGCTTGATGTCCATCGGGTTAGCTCCGGCGGCAACGTTTTTCAGTCCGACGTTGATGATGCTCTGAGCGAGCACGGTAGCGGTGGTTGTGCCGTCGCCTGCATCGTCGCCGGTCTTGGAGGCAACCTCCTTTACGAGTTGTGCGCCCATATTCTGGAAGGGGTCGTCGAGCTCAACTTCGCGAGCCACGCTGACGCCGTCTTTCGTGATGTGAGGAGCGCCGAATTTCTTCTCGATGATGACGTTGCGACCTTTGGGGCCGAGGGTTACTTTGACGGCATCGGCGAGAGCGTCGACGCCTTTTTTGAGCTCTTCGCGAGCCTTTATTTCGAATTTGATTTCTTTAGCCATGATTGTGTAGAGTTTAATTGGTTATGAGCGGGAGAATCACTCGGTGATGATAGCGAGGATGTCGCTCTGACGCATGATGAGATATTTCTCACCTTCGAATTCTATTTCTGTGCCTGCATACTTTCCATAGAGCACGGTGTCGCCGGGTTTAACGGTCATCTCTTCGTCCTTGGTGCCGTTGCCGGCTGCGAGGACAGTGCCTTTGAGGGGTTTCTCTTTGGCGGAGTCGGGGATGATGATTCCGGCCATTGTTACCTCCTCAGCGGGAGTGGGGTTGATGAGCACTCTGTCTGCCAATGGTTTGATGTTCATGATGGATATTATTTATGTTTTTTTGTTTTAGTTTCTATGATGGTAGATATGCATAAGGCGTGCCAAAGCTGAAAGGTGTCAGCCTCGACTGACATTTTGTCGGTCGTCATGAAATGTAACAATCCGCGCGGGGCGAATGTTCAGGGGTTATTTGCGCCAGAAGCCGGGGGTGAAGAGCAGAAGGACGGTGAAGAGTTCCAAGCGGCCTATGAGCATCAGGAGTGAGAGCACCCACTTGCCTATGTCGGGGATTGCTTCGTAGCTTTCGCCATAGCCGGTTACGCCCGAGCCGAGTCCGGTGTTGCTGATGCAGCTGAACGACGAGAAGAACGAGTCGACCAGCGGAATGTCGAATGCCGTCAGCACGATGCCGCCTACCATGATAATCATGACATAAAGGCAGAGGAAGGCGATAACTTTGCTGACAATGTCGGGGGGCACGACGCGGCCGTTGATGCGTACGCTGAGTATGGCCGAGGGGTGGAGCGAGCGGTAGAGCTCGTTGCGTGTGTTTTTCAGCAGATATAAAAGGCGGTCGATTTTTGCGCCGCCGCTCGTCGAGCCGGCACATGCACCGAAAAACATCAGCATGAAGAGGATGGCGAGGACGAATGTGCCCCAGTTTTCGAAGTTGCTGACAGTCAGACCGGTTGAGGTGATTGTGGAGATGATTTGGAAGAGGGGGTCGATCGTAACGGCGCTAACCGATGTTGCCTGCCCGCGATGGACTATGGCGACGACAAAAAGGATATAGGCGGCGATGATTATATAAATATAGGTGCGGAACACGTCGTTGCGCCAGAGGCTTCGCGTGTCGCCGTGGGAGGCTTTGAAGAGCAGCCCGAAGTTGACGCCGCCGAGAAACATGAAGATGGTGACGAGCGTGCGGGTGTAGAGCGAGCTCCAGGCGCCGATCGATTCGTCGCGCGTGGAGAATCCGCCGGTTGAAATCGACGAGAATGCGTGGCAGATGGAGTCGAAGAAGTTCATCGGTCCGGCCCAGAGCAGCAGGGTCAGTGCGGCGGTGAGCACGAAGTAGATCGACCATAATCCCTTGGCTGTCTGGGATATGCGCGGGCGGATTTTGTCGTGGGTGATACCGGTGACTTCGGCGTTGAACATCTGCATGCCGCCCGAATGGTTGAGCATCGGAATTACGGCGAGGGTGAAGAGGATGATTCCCATGCCGCCGATCCATTGCATCAGGCATCGCCAGAGGAGAATTCCGTGGCTCATGTGTTCTACGGATGAGAGGACGCTGGCGCCGGTGGTGGTGAAGCCCGACATTGCCTCGAAGAAGGCGTCGCTGATGCCCATCGGCGTGGTGCAGACGATAAACGGCAGCATGCCGAAGGCTGAGAAAACCACCCAGACGGCAGCCGTCAGCAGGAAGCCTTCGCGTTTGCCCATATCGGAGCGGCGTGAGCGCAGCCCGAACGTCATCATTGCTCCGGCGGCAGCCGTCACGGCAGCGGTGATGGCAAAGGCTTGGTAGTCGGCCTCGTTGTAGATCAGGCAAGTTGCGAGCGGGATTAGGAGGAAGGCGGCCTCAATCATCAGAAGCCATCCGATGATCCTCGCTACCATCGAGTAGTTTATGAGACTCTTCGCTGTGCTCATCCGAAAAGGCGTTCGATTTTGTGGATTGCTCCGGAGAGACAGAAAACAACGACGTGGTCGCCCGGCTGGATGACCGTATTACCATTGACGAGCATGCCGTGGCCGTCGCGAATCAGTCCGGCGATGGTCATGTCGCGCGAGAGCCCGAGGTCCTTGACGGCTCCGCGTGTCACCTTCGACCGGGGCTTCACTTCGATTTCGGCAACGTCGGCGTCGGCGAGCGCCATGAATTTCGATGATGCGGAGTCGGCATCGAGCAGTATTTGGAAAATATTGCTCGAGGCGAGGAGTTTCTTGTTGACGACCGTGCCGATGTTCAAGTTTTCGGCCGAGGAGATGAATTGCAGGTCCTCGACTTCGGCGATGGTTTTCTTGACGCCGTGCTCTTTGGCGGTGACGGAGGCGAGGATATTTGTCTCGGAGCTATCGGTCAGGGCGATGAATGCGTCCATATCGTCGATGCCCTCCTCGATGAGCGTCTCGATGTCGCGGGCGTCGCCGTTGATGATGCGAGCGTCGGGGCAGCGCTCGCAGAGCTTGTTGCAGCGGGCGCGGTCGATGTCGATGATTTTGAACTTATACTTATCGGAGGCGAGCGCTGTCAGTCGGATAGCTATTCGGCTTCCGCCCATAATGAGCACCTTGCGAATCTCCTGCTGGGTTTTTCCGCAGATGTCGCGAATGTCGTCGATATGGTCGCGGGTCGTAGTGAAGTAGAGAATGTCGTTGGTTTCGATGCGGTCGTCGCCTCGTGGAATGATAGTGGCGTGGGCGCGGCGGATGGCGGCGACGTGGAATGAGCCCTGCTCCATGGCGAGCTGCTTTAGCTGCATTCCGCGCAGGCGGGCGTTGTCGCGGATTTTCACTCCTATTACAATCAGTTCGCCTTCGTGGATTTCAAACCATGCGCGGACCCACGTGCGTTTCAGCGACGTCAGAATCTCCTGAGCGGCAAGGTATTCGGGATAGATCAGCTTGTTGACGCCCATCGAGTTGAAGAAATCCTTGTGGGAGCTTTCCATGAACTCGTAGTTGTCGATGCGTGCCACGGTTTTCTTCGCTCCGAGGCTTTTGGCAATCGAGCAGGCGATGACGTTGGTGGTTTCGAAGGGCGTGACGGCAATGAACAGGTCGCAGCGGGCAGTCCCGGCATCGCGCAGCACGGCAAACGATGTCGGCGACCCGCAACGGGTCATCAGATTATAATTGGCGTCGATAGCGGCGAGCTTCTCGGCATCGTTGTCGACGAGAATAATATCCTGTTCTTCGCGCGAGAGTAGTTTTGCCAGATGCGACCCTACTTCGCCGGCTCCTGCGATGACTATCTTCATTTCTTGTTGCCGTTAGTGATTATGGCGTCGGCGATCGCGTCGGCGTCGATTCCGCATAGTCGGTAGAGCTCGGCGGGAGTGCCGTGGGGAACGAACTTGTCGGGGATGCCCATGCGGCAGACGCGGTTGCTGTAGCCGTTGGCGGCGAGCCATTCGAGCACGGCTGTGCCCAGCCCGCCCTCTATGGTTCCGTCCTCGACGGTGATAATCGGGCGACCGCTCGCGGCGGCTTCTTTTATAATCTGCTCGTCGAGCGGTTTGAGGAAAATCATGTCGTAGTGGGTTGCGCTGACACCTTTGGCGGTGGCAGCCTCGACAGCTTTTACAGCCTCAAATGCAACAGGTCCGATGGTCATCACCGTGACGTCGTTGCCGGTCGCAAGTTTGCGCCCGCGCCCGATTTGGAGATTTATGGCGGGCGTGCCGAAGTCGCGGGCGTTGCCGCGCGGATAGCGGATAGCCCAGGGACCGCGGCGCTGCTCGGATTGCGATGTGAGCATCAGCGAGCGCAGAGTGTCGGCGTCGGCGGGGGCGGCTACGGTCATGCCGGGGACTACGCGGAGATAGGCGAGGTCGAGCACGCCGTGGTGGGTCACTCCGTCTTCGCCAACCAGCCCGGCGCGGTCGATGCAGAATGTGACGGGAAGCCCCTGGACGGCAACGTCGTGGATGATGTTGTCGTAGGCGCGCTGGAGGAATGCGGAGTAGATGGCAACATAGGGGAGCATGCCGTCCTTGGCGAGTCCGCCGGCAAATGTGACGGCGTGGCCCTCGGAGATGCCTACATCGAACGTGCGGCGCGGGAACTCTTTCTGCAACATTGCAATCGATGTGCCGGTAGGCATGGCTGCCGTTATGCCGACGATGCGGTCGTTCGTGCGTGCCAACTCGACGAGTTGCTTGCCGAAAACGTCCTGAAACTTCGCTTCGGCCGATGCTGCCGGTGAAAGGCGTTCGCCGCTGATGGGGTCGAATTTTCCCGGAGCGTGCCATGTCGAGGGGTCGCGTTCGGCGGGGGCGTAGCCTTTGCCTTTTGTGGTGCAGAGGTGGAGTATGCGCGGTCCGGTTATATCCTTGATGTCGGTCAGAACGCGCACGAGGCGTCCGATGTCGTGGCCGTCGAATGGTCCGAAATATCTGATGTTCAGCCCCTCGAAGATGTTTTGCTCTTTGCTGAAGAACGATTTGAGGCTGTTGTTAAAGCGGATAACGCGGCCTTTGTTGCGGTCGTTGAAGAGGTGGAGTTTGCGCAGAAGGCGGTAGGCGCGGTAGCGGAAACTATTGTAGCCTTTTGAGGCCGTAAGGTGTGCGAGATATGAGTTGAGCGAGCCGGTGTTGCGGTCGATCGACATATCGTTGTCGTTCAGAATAATTAGCACATTGTTGGCCGAGTTGGCGGCATTGTTGAGCCCTTCGAAGGCGAGTCCGCCGCCTATTGAGGCATCGCCGATAACGGCAACGACGTTTCGTTTCTCGCCCTTTAGCGCGGCAGCCGTAGCCATTCCGAGCGCTGCCGAGATGGAGTTGGAGGCGTGGCCGGCCGTGAATGTGTCGTATTCGCTCTCTTCGGGGTTGGGGAATCCGCTGAGTCCGCCGAATTTGCGGTTGGTGTGGAAGCGCTCGGCGCGTCCGGTCAGCAATTTGTGGCCATAAGCCTGATGGCCTACATCCCAGACGATGCGGTCGTAGGGTGTGTCGAAAACATAGTGAAGTGCGACGGTCAACTCAACAGCTCCCATGCTCGAGGCAAAATGCCCGGGATTGGCTGCGAGTGAGGCTATTAGAAACTTGCGGATCTCCTGACAGAGCTCCGGAAGTTTCTCTACGGGCAGACGGCGCAAGTCGGCGGGCGACTTCACGGCGCTCAGCAGCGGATATTTTTCCGCGTCGAGCTCGTGGACGCTGAGGTCGGGGGGCACCGTCAGTGAATTATTTGTTGTTTCGCACATATTTCTTATAGAGCGGCACAAACACAACGATTCCCGACGCTACGATTATAAATAGCGTCCGGAGTGTGAGCGGCTTTGATGTTACCACCAGCAGATAGCAGAGGACTAACCAGAGCAATGTGATGAAAATCAGCCGCACAAGGTCTGTGCTCTTCAATTTCATATTAACGAGTCGGGGCGACGATAGGGCAGCAGTAGGCCGTCGGCGCCATCTTTTTCCGTCGGCAAAGTTAATCCTTATTCCCGAAATAAAGAAATCTCGGCGAAAATCAGCCCTGAATCGGGCGTTTATTTCCGAGGAGTTTGCGAGGAAAATTTTTAT
>CAYNSG010000123.1:1192-7335 GCA_964399885.1 uncultured Bacteroides sp. | reverse complement strand
TTGCGGTCGCGGGCGATGCCGCGGTATGCGCCCCAGAGAGCTATCCATGCGGCAATCAGCAGCAGTCCGCCGCCGTCCCAGACAGTGCGGGTTGTAACCTCGGGATTCGTGTCGTAAAGTCCTGCCGTCAGAACGTAGATGACTATTCCGACGCATACGCCGATGAAGAGCGCACCGACGATAATCAGTGCCTGCTGACCCGGCAGCTGACGGAACATGAAAATTGCAGCGACCAAGCAGACAATTGCCAGAGCTGCGGGGATGATAAGCCCGATAAATTCAATACACTTGAGCGGCTGTTCCTTGAACGGCTCGGTTGCCGGCTCGTCTAACATCGTGTAGCCGAAGGGCACGAAGAAAAACGCCACCATCAGCGCGATGGCCAGGATGAGGTAGATGGTTTGGATTCGTTGTATCATGACAGTTGAATTTTGATATATTTCGAACAAACGTGAGTCTGAATTCATTTAAACCCCGAATGAGTTCTCTGCAAAGTTATAACAAAAGTTGCGGCCGTTTGGGTTTTTATCTGTAAATTCGCATCGCAAAAATTTAAGTAAGTAGCTTCATGACTTCGAAACGCCCATTGATAATGATCACCAACGACGACAGCGTCTACGCTCCGGGGCTCCGCCACCTGATAGCGTGCGTTGCCGGAATGGCCGACATCGTTGCCGTTGCCCCGGCGCGGCAGCAGTCCGGGCAGGCCTCGGCCATCACTGTCGACATGCCGCTGCGCATCACGCGCCACGACAACATCGGCTCGGCCGAAATCTTCGCCGTCGACGGAACGCCGGTCGATTGCGTCAAGCTCGGACTCCACGCCATCGTGCCGCGCCGCCCCGACATGCTCCTGTCGGGCATCAACCACGGCTCGAACTCCGGAAACTCCGTGATCTATTCAGGCACGATGGGCGCCGTGATCGAAGGCTGCATGTGTGGCATCCCGTCGATAGGCTTCTCGCTGCTCCACCACGCCATCGACGCCGACTTCTCCGAAACGACCCCCTACGTTGTCGACATCGTCGAGGCCGTGCTCGCCGCCGGGCTTCCCGACGAGGTCTGCCTGAACGTAAACATTCCTGCAAAATGCCGCCCGAAAGGGATGAAGATGACCACCGCCGCCCGCGGACGTTGGACCGAGGAGTACCGCGAGTACACCGACCCTTCGGGCAAACCGTTCTATCTCCTTACGGGGCATTACGTCAACGAAGAGCCCGACAACACCACCACCGACCTCTACTGGCTCGACCGCGAATACGTTTCCGTCACGCCCGTTCGCCCCGACCAGACAGCCATGGGCGCCATGGAGGCCGTCGGCAAAATCCTCGGGCTATGAGCGCCGACCGGCAGATGCGTCTCGAGGAGGCGATGGTCTACGTTCTGGCAGGCGCCGGACGCGGAATGTCGACCGACGCCATCGCCGCCACCATCAACAACTACGGCTTCCACCGCCGCCGCGACGGACTCCCCGTGAGCTCCGCCCAAGTCTACGCCGCCGTCATGCGCAACCCCGACATGTTTGTCAAAGAAGGCGGCCTCATCCATCTCATGATCTAACCCCCCCCCGCTGTTACATCATTTCCTAACTTAAGGCTTCACACTAACAAGCGTGAGGACTACTGAGTATTTTTCAGAATATACTTCCATGCCGGGACCACTTCAATCACAAGACCGTCCTTCTCAATCACTCCTTCGTCTTCAAACGTGACGATGATGTTTCGCCGTGTCTTAATCCTATCTTGGAGTTTAACGAGGGCTGATGTTTCCCGCTCGAATGTCCCTTCAGAGTCATTCATCGTGTAGCACACTTGCACCGCCATTTCAGCATCGGGTATCACAAAGTCAACCTCTATTCCATGATTATAATGATAGACAGCATCTTTGACCCCATACCTTCTGAACAACGTCAGGGCAACAAGATTTTCCAGCAGAGAAGTCCGAACATCCATTGCCAACAATGATATTATCCCATTGTCGATGAAGTAATATTTAGGATTAGTCATTCTGTCGGTCAAGGTGTCGGCAATATTGGGAACAGTCATGAGCAGATATGCGTCCGAAGCATATCCGAGATAATTTATGACAGTGGCCTTGCCTATTTTCGCGCCTGTGGATGTAACGATATTGGTGGCCCTTGTAAAGGAAATAGGCTGTTTCACACTCTCAGCCATTTTTCTGAAAAGAATCCTGAGCGCAAACAGATTCTCAATCTTGTTTCTCGCCGCTATGTCACCCAAGAATATTTTCTGATAAAGACTCGTCAGATAATCCCGTTTGACCGGGAGAGTTGCACATTCAGGGAATCCTCCGAACTGAAATTCCAATAAATTCAAGAGTGTTTCTATTTCGTAACCAATCAGTGATAAAAAAATCGCCGTCCTTGGCTTTAAGCATATCCGTAAGACAAATGTAGTCCTCTCCGTTGACGCGAACCACATTTACTTCTGTTTCTTGTACTACAATTTTAGCCATCTTACTTCTCGTTGTTTTATTTTCACAGACAAAGTTATGATAAAAATTTTATATTTCACTCGGTTCGGCAAATTGTTATCGCGTGCGCACGGCGATTTTTGTTGCAGATTTTGAGTTTGATTTGCGCTATCCTAACTCTTTTTTAGGATTTTACGGTAAGTGCCACCATAACGTCCCTTCTTAACAACCAGACCAATAGCATTTGTACTCTCAATCCATTCTGAAGCGCTTAATACAAAAGAGGGCAATCCGGCACTCATTCTAAAGTGGTCAAATTAGACCACTTTAAAATTGGGGTTATTGACGGGCGGCGGTTTTTGTTGCAGATTTTGAGTTTGATTTGTAATTTTGCAACTTGAAAGCGACCGCAACGGCCCAAACCGGGGCTATGCTCGTCGCGCAAAATCCGCAACCAACTGAAAGTCATGAACATTTCTTATAATTGGCTAAAGCAATATATCGACTTCTCGCTCACGCCCGAGCAGCTCGCCGCCGCGTTTACCTCCACCGGACTCGAAACCGGAGGCATCGAAGAGGTTGAAAGCATCAAAGGTGGTCTCAAAGGCATCGTAATCGGCCGGGTGCTCACCTGCATCGACCACCCCGACAGCGACCATCTCCACATCACCACCGTCGACCTCGGCGGCGAAGCCCCCGCGCAGATTGTCTGCGGCGCACCGAACGTAGCCGCCGGACAGACCGTGGTCGTAGCCACCGTCGGCACGACGCTCTACGACGGCGACAAGTCGTTTCAAATCAAAAAATCGAAAATCCGCGGCGTTGAGTCGTTCGGCATGATTTGCGCCGAGGACGAAATCGGCATCGGCTCGTCGCACGACGGCATCATCGTCCTCCCCGACGGCGCTGCCGCCCCCGGCACCCCCGCCGCCGAATACTACGGCCTCGACAGCGACTTCGTGCTCGAAGTCGACCTCACCCCCAACCGCATCGACGCCGCCTCCCACTTCGGCTGCGCCCGCGACCTCTCGGCATGGCTCGCCTGCCACGCCGAGCCCTCGGCCGTGAAGCGCCCCTCGGTCGACGCTTTCCACGCCGACCGACCCGACGGCGCCGTTGCCATCGAAGTTGCCGACCCGGAGCTCTGCCCCCGCTACACCGGCATTACCATCCGCGGCGTCAAGGTTGCCGAGAGCCCCAAATGGCTGCGTGAGCGCCTGACAGCCATCGGAATGCGTCCGATCAACAACATCGTCGACATCACCAACTACATACTCCACGGCATCGGTCAGCCCCTCCACTGCTTCGACCTGGCGAAAGTCAAGGGCGAGCGCATCGTTGTCCGCACCTGCCCCGAAGGCACCCCCTTCACCACGCTCGACGGCGTGGAGCGCAAGCTCGACAGCCGCGACCTGATGATCTGCAACGCCGAGGAGCCGATGTGTATCGCCGGCGTTTTCGGCGGCCTCGACTCGGGAGTTACCGAAGCCACGACCGACATCTTCATCGAAAGCGCATATTTCAACCCAACTTCGGTCCGCAAAACCGCTCGTCGCCACGGACTTAACACCGACGCCTCGTTCCGCTACGAGCGCGGCACCGACCCCAACGCTACCCTATGGGCCGGCAAACTCGCCGCGCTGCTCGTCAAAGAGCTCGCCGGCGGAGAAATCTGCGGCGAACCCGTCGACGTCTACCCGACGCCCATTGAGCCGGCAGTCGTAACGCTCGAATATGCCTATGCCGACGCCCTGATTGGCAAGCATATACCCCACGAAACCGTCGACGCCATCCTCCGCTCGCTCGAGATGGAAATCACCTCGCGCTCCGACGAGGCTATCACGCTCAAAGTCCCGACATATCGCGTCGACGTCACCCGTCCCTGCGACGTAGTCGAGGACCTGCTCCGCATCTATGGCTACAACAACGTTGTGCCCGGCACCACTCTCCATTCATCCCTCTCCTACCGCTCGCAGGCCGACATCGACAACGAGCTCCGCACCATCATCGGCCAGCAGCTTACCGCCGAAGGCTTCAACGAAATCATGAACAATTCGCTGACTGCCGAACGCTACTATGCCGACCTGCAGACCTACGCGCTCGACTCCTGCGTGCGCCTGCTCAACCCGCTGAGCTCCGACCTCTCAATCATGCGCCGCACGCTCCTCTTCGGCGGTCTCGAGTCGCTTGCCCACAACATCAACCGCCGCAGCGCCGACCTGGTGATGTATGAGTTCGGCAACGTCTACAGCCGCAACCCGCAGGCCGAAATCACCGCCGAGAAGCCCCTCGCGCCGTTCAGCGAATCGGCCCGACTCGGCGTTTGGCTCACCGGCGCACTCCGCCCCGGCAACTGGGCACGCCCAACGGCCGAAGCCACTTTCTTCGACCTCAAAGCCGTAGTTGCCAACATCTTCGCCCGCCTCGGAATCTCGGCTCGCGAAATCCAGCTCAAGGTTGAAAACCCCGCGCCCGACCTCTTCAGCCAGG
Source organism: uncultured Bacteroides sp. (assembly GCA_964399885.1). Classification (GTDB taxonomy): domain Bacteria; phylum Bacteroidota; class Bacteroidia; order Bacteroidales; family Muribaculaceae; genus Paramuribaculum. Next base: position 2,412 of record CAYNSG010000123.1, on the reverse strand, counting down.
CGATGACAATAGCCACACGCTCGGGCAAACAGCTCGGACAGATGGGCATCGTCAACGTCCCGACGCTCCGCAAAGCCGACATCAAACAAACCGTCTACTTCGCCGAGCTCAACTGGACAGAACTCGTGCGCCTCGCAGCCCCGCGCAACGTCACTTTCGCCCCGCTGCCACGCACACAGCCTGTGAAACGCGACCTCGCTCTGCTTGTCGACACCGCCGTCACCATGGAGCAGATCGACGCCGCCGTGCGCGAAGCCGAGCGCAAACTCCTACGCTCCGTCGAGCTCTTCGACGTCTACGAGGGCAAAAACCTCCCCACCGGCAAGAAATCCTACGCCATCTCAATCACCCTGCAGGACGACGAGAAAACCCTCAACGACCGGCAGATTGAAGCCATCATGGAAAAAATCACTGCTTCGCTTGCTAAAAAGACCGGAGCTTCACTTCGATAAACAATAACAAAAAATAATATCACTCATGGGAAGAGCATTTGAATACCGCAAGGCACGCAAACTCAAACGCTGGGGAAACATGTCGCGTACGTTCACACGTATCGGCAAAGAGATAACCATCGCTGCTAAAGCCGGCGGACCTGACCCCGACACCAACCCGCGCCTCCGCGCACTCATGCAAAACGCTAAAGCCGCCAACATGCCCAAGGACACCGTTGAGCGCGCTATCAAGAAAGCCACCGACAAGGACGCCGGCGACTACAAGGAAATCGTCTACGAAGGCTACGGCCCCTACGGAATTGCCATCGTTGTTGAAGCCGCTACCGACAACAATACCCGCACCGTTGCCAACGTCCGCTCATACTTCAACAAACACGGAGGCAACCTCGGAACCCAAGGCTCACTCGCTTTCCTCTTCGACCATAAGAGCGTCTTCAAAATCAAACCCAAAGAAGGCGTTGACCTCGACGAACTCGAACTCGAACTCATCGACTACGGCGTCGACGAACTCGAAGCCGACGAAGAAGAAATCATCCTCTACGGCGCTTTCGAAGAGTTCTCAAACATCCAGAAATATCTCGAAGACAACGGCTTTGAACTCATCAGCGCCGAATTCGAACGCATCCCCCACGAACTCAAAGAGGTTACCGACGAGCAGCGCGCACAGCTCGAAAAACTCCTCGAGAAATTCGAAGAGGACGAGGACGTGCAGAACGTATTCCACAACATGAAGGAAGCCGACGAAGAGTAATCCCCTCCCCGCCATCG
>CAYNSG010000123.1:0-1092 GCA_964399885.1 uncultured Bacteroides sp. | reverse complement strand
ATCAGCAACAAGTCTTCCACTATGACTTTTTTTAAGTTTTATTCATTTCTCACATTCTTTGCAGTCATAAACGCTATAATTGGTTGCAACAGGCAAAATCCAGCAACTGAGAACAATTCATATAACCAATACATATCACATTGCGATACAATCATTTCCTTAGACGAATTCAAAGTTTTTGAATCTCAAATCACAGCGGTAAAAGATAGTGTTGTCATTTTGTCCACTGAGTATGTTTTATATGCCTACGATTTAGCAGAGGGGAAATTAAATGAATTGATTACAGTTGGCGATGGCCCGAACAGTGTCGTTGATTTCACTTCCATTGGATTGTCTGAAACTGGCAATGTCTGGGTATATGACGGAAATGTAGGCAAATATATCACGGTTCGCTTAGATACACTTGGCAAAGAAGCTGTTATGACGCCAAAACTCAGAATGTTAAATGAACTTCAACCGATATCCGACCAACGGTTCATCGGAGTTCCTTACGGCAAATCTGCGGGATATTATCTATTTAACGCTGACAGCGGAGTAATTGACTCCTTAGCTTATTTCCCCCCCAAACCAAAAAAAATCTCAGATTGGACCCACTCATTCGCATGTTCAGGTCATATAGCAATATCTGCCGACGGACACCATTTCGCTCGTTCTGTCGCAAAAGATGGCGGTATCGACTTTTTCAACTATCAGAATGACAGAATTTCCCACATAGCAAGATATGCAGAGTTTGATATGGACTATTCAACAGATGGGAATAAAGAATATCCACTTCCGGTCACTACTGATAAATCCAGATGTGGATATTACTCTGTAACAAGTACAAACAACGGCTTCATTGCCCTTTATAGTTCATTGCCGATTCATGACAACCGTGATTTCGCAGCAACAGAGATTCATTCATTTTCAAATGATGGAACGCTTAAAAACAAGATTAAGCTAGACTTCCCGATTACAAGCATTACATTTGACACGGCAACAAATCAGGTTTTTGGAGTTTCTGCAGCTGCTGATGACAATGAATCTTGTTACTTAATAAAATTCAGCATTTAATATCATTTAACATTCGAATTTACTCGCTGACGCGTTTTA
>CAYNSG010000122.1:0-7356 GCA_964399885.1 uncultured Bacteroides sp. | reverse complement strand
TTCACCGAGCGCTGTAATTAGCATACAATTAGCCGCAAGAAGTTGCATCCCGTGCGGAGAGTTTCGAAAATCATCTGTCGATTCAATATTTTCGTTCCAACTCAACAGTTGGTCAATTGCTTCCGACATACCCTCCAAGGTGATTAGCGTTTGCTCAATGCTTAAGTCAGAATATTGTGATGCCATACTTTGAGACTTGGTCGAGAAATCGTGGGGACATGTTGGAATGGCGACGAATCAAATCGACCGACGCATTAAGCAAGGCCTCCAAATAGTCGTTCAATTCGCAGAGGAGAAAGAGTTTGGGAGGCATATCAACCATAACATCCACATCGCTGTCGGGACGATTGTCGCCGCGAGCCATCGAGCCGAACAGACACATCGACTCTACTCCATATTCCTTGCGAATATATGGGGCGGCTTGTGTCAGTTTCTCTATGCACTCACTTCGTGTACACATGCTCTATTTGTTTCTGCAAATATATAACAAATATTTGATTTCACGGTTTTCCGAATAGAATTTCTTTAGCTCGCCATCCTCTCATAACATCCGCGTCTGAACTCATCTTTTTAGATTCTTCACGAGGCGGCTATTCTGAGCGCTATGAGGGCTCTGATTCGACTAATAAATAAGGCGCCGGGCGGCTGCCTCGGGAAGGAGGGGATGCCGACCGGCGCTATTATTCGGGGATGATGGGATTAGTCGGGGATGATCTCGAAGATGGAGACGGGACCGCTGATGACGATGCGGGCGGCTTCGGGAGCGAAGGTTACGCGGACGAGGTCGGAATCCAACGGGCGCGTCTCAACAGTGCAGCCATGATTGTCGAGCTGCTTGAGCGTTACGCCGGCACCGCGATGACCCAACAGGAGCGTAGCGCTGTTAGCGCCGGCGGGGCGGTCGAACGCAAGCGTGCCGTCGGAAGCGAACACCGTTGCGGGATTGCCGTCGAAGGCGAGCAGCGAGCCGATCATGTCGGGCGACTCAACGTTGAGGCCGAGGCGTTCGTGCGACGGCGGGTTGACGCGGAATTCGCGAACCGATGCCCAGTTCTGCTTCTTCGAGTGGAGTTTGCGGATGCGCACGTAGCGGGCATCAACGGGCTCGCCGTTCCAGACGATGTCGTAGGTTTTTTCGAGCGAATCGGTCAGCGCTTTCCAGGTTTTCCCATCGGCCGAAGCTTCGAGAACTACGTTGTCGAAATAGTCGACGTCGTCGTAGTTGTTGCGACCCTGGAGCACAACGATTTCATCAACCGGGCGAACGGCGCCGAGGTCAAGACCGATCCAGTCGCCGAGGCGCTGGCCATAGGCCGAAGTGTAGAAAGTCGTCGTGTCGTTGTCGAGCATCAGCTTCGAGATGGTCGTGCCGATGTTGCGATATGAGCCGATGGGCAAATAGGTTGCCGAGGGTTCGCCGGTGAGGCGTTTGTAGAACGCGGAGAGCATGTCGTCCATGGCGTTTTCATAGAACGGCTGCAGCTTCATGGTGCCCGATTTGTGAGCCTCGAAGGCAGCACGGTCGGCGTCGGACATCAGGTTGTCGACATAGGCTGTCCAGAAAGCAGCATCGTCGCCACCCTCAAACGTCTTGATGAGGTCGAGGGTTTTCTCGCCGCGCTTGCCGATTTTGCCAAACTCAACAAGCCAGGGGCGAAGCTCTGTGAGGAGCTGCTTGTTGCTGAGGGCTTCCATGCGCTCGGGTACGGTCTGCATCTCGGCAAACTGGGCGCGCAGGGCGTCGAACTGAGCGGGGGTGTAGTCGTTGAAGGGGAATGTTTCGGTTTCCCACGACTCATCGCGGCGATAGCCGGTCTCGGTGTCGGCCGAGTTGATGGCGAAAGTGCGATATGCCTCGGGGGCTTCGGGGGCGATGACGTTGAACGAGCGTTCCCAGTTGTCAATCGGGTTGTAGTCGGTGGTGTTCCACGCATAGTCGGCAACGCCGTAGAGGGCTATTTTCGAAGCTTCGCCCTGCTCCATCGGGTTGCTCTCGATGCCGGCGACTTCAGCGGCTGTCAGCGTCGGGTCGAGTCCGTAGGCCGGTCCCTGAAGAATGTAGTTGCGGCAATAGTCGTTGACGGGGAAGTTCCACCAGAACAGTCCCGGACGTTTAATGCGCGAGTTGATAAACTCCATGGTCTGAGGCGTCAGGTCGCTGCAGACGGCGGCGCCGGTCCAGAACACTTCGACGTCGGGGTTGAGCTTCTCGCCGTAGATTGCGAGCTGGCCTTTCGGGCCGGGATTTGCCCATGCCTGCGAGTAGTCGGTCGGGCAGATGATGAGGTTGGTGACGTCGCCTTTTTTCTTCACGAAATCGCGGGTGAGGTCGTTGATCAGTTCGGCCTGGAGATTCGAGTCGGTTCCTTTGCCTTCGATATCGTCGAAGAAGATTGCAAACGAGCGAACGCCGAGGTCGTACATCGCGTCGAATTTAGCCACCAAGCTGTCGTAGTCGGCTTTGTCCCAACGGATATCTTTTCCGGGGTGGATAGCCCAGACGAAGTTTACGCGGTTGCGTTTGCAGGCCTCAACGAGGTCGTGGATCTGGGCAGCCTCTGCTTCGGGGTAGGGCTGGCGCCAGTAGGGCGAGCTGTGATAGGGGTCGTCCTTCGGGCCGTAGATATAGTCGTTCATCTTGTTGCGGCCGTAGAATTCGATGAGCGACAGGCGCACATCGTGGCTCCACGGATTTCCGTAGAAGCCCTCTACTACTCCGCGATAGGGGAGGTCGGGGAAGTCGTTGACGGTCAGATAGGGCAGCGATTTCTTCTCGGCTACGGGGCTGTTAATCAGCTCGCGTAGGGTCTGCAAGCCGTAGAAAGCTCCGGCGTCGTCGAAACCGACTATCTGTACGCCTTTCTTATCAATCGTCAGCGCATAGGCGCCTTTCTTGGCCTCAACGCCGGCTTTTGCGGCATCTTTTTCGCCCACCTTGATTGTCAGCTGCACGCCGCCCTTTGTCGCGATCGGGATTGCGAGGTGACGCAGGTCGGCATCGTAGGTTTTGCCTGTGTAGCGGAAACCGTCGGCAAAGCTGAGCTCGCCGGCTTCGGCAACTACAAGGCTCTGAGGCGTAGGATTGATGATAATGCCCTTATGGTCGATTTTCTCGCCGGGCACTCTCTTGAATTTCTGCACCTCCTTGCGCTGCGAAGCGAGGTCGAAGGTCTCCTGCGCTACCGCCGGCATAAACGCCGCCAAAGCGAGCGCCAGGAGTAAAGTCTTGCAATTTTTCATGTTATATCGATTTGTTTAAGAATTTCAGTCATTTACGGCAGATCCTCCCATTCAACATCGGTGATCTGGGTCTCTTCGACATATTCGGTCGTCACCGTGGTTGGAGCGCCATCGGCGGGCATCTCCTTGAATTTCACATATTCGCCGGCATCGCGGCTGAACACCTTGCGGTGAGTCGCTCCGGCAGGATACGACCATCCGCCATGGCGGCGCTCGGGTTCGGGTTCGACGGTTGCGGCACGCCAGGCCTCCGTGGCTCGTTTATACTGCCGGTAGCCACCGTAGAGCCTCGTCCCGACTTTCAGAATCGGAAGGAGGATGAACCAGAAGAATAGAATTAGGAGTAAAAGTCCAAAGAACGACATTGGTTGTGAGTCAGTTAGTAATGTGTGTAAAGATAAAGGTTGCCATTATCCGATGCGCCGGCCAGCGGCTGAAATCAGGATATACAGCAGTATTGTCCACGCCAATCCGGGAATCCCGTCGGTGATCAGGAAGAGGATGGCGGCAGCTATCAGCAGATAGCGGCGGAAATTCTCGCGCCAGTCGAAATTGGCAAATTTGAGCGAGAACATCGGCATGCGGCTGACCATCAGAAGCGACATGGCCACGATAATCAGCGACATCAGTATATTGCCGGGATAGGTGTGGGCATGAATCCATGCCACGGTGCCAATCCAGAAGATTGCATTTGCCGGAATCGGCAGACCGATAAACGAGGTTGTCTGTCGGTTGTCGATGTTGAACTTCGCCAGGCGCAGTCCGCCGAAAACGGCGATGACGATGGCCACGAAAGCCCAGGGTGACAATCCGCCGCCGTTGTAGAGCGAGATGGTGTTGAACATCAACATTGCCGGGGCGAGACCGAAGCTGACGAGGTCGGACAGCGAATCGAGCTCCTTACCCAGCAGCGAGTAGACGTTGAGCAGACGCGCCATAGCGCCGTCGCAAAAGTCGAACACCGCGGCGGCGGCTATCAGGATGAAAGCCCATTGGTAGCCCTGGAAGTGACCGAGCTGTTCGGAGTAGTGGAAGCTGAACACGCAGGCAGCAGCGCCGCATGCGAGATTCATGCAGGTTATCGTGTTGGGAATATTTGCTCTAAGACGTCGAATCATAAGTTACTCTTGAGTTACTCTTGTTCTTTTCAGCCGCGCGACTTCGGTGATGCCGCCGGTTGTTTTTTGCCCGATTTTAACAAGTATTTCTGCGTCGAGAGGGAGGAAGATGTCGACTCGCGAACCGAATTTGATGAAGCCGAGATGCTCGTCGATCGAAACGTCATCGCCCGCCTCGGCATACGTCAATATGCGGCGAGCTACGGCTCCCGCAATCTGACGCACCACAATCTCCTGGCCATTCTCGGCACGAATCAAAACTGTGCTGCGCTCATTCTCCGTGCTCGATTTCGGCAGATAGGCCGACATGAAGCGCCCGGCATGATGACGTACCATCAGCACGTGACCCGCAACCGGACACCAGTTGGCATGAACGTCGAAAACGGTCATGAAAACCGACAGCTGGATGGCGCGGCTGTGGAGGCATTCGTCCTCAAAAACCTCCTCGAGAGCCACCACGCGACCATCGACCGACGAGACAACTACGTTAGTAGAATCGCCCGGAAAATGACGACGTGGCGAACGGAAGAAGTTGAGAACCAACAGGAAAAGCACGCCCGAAACCGACGAGAACACGATAGGCAACGTGGTCGGGCGGATGAACATCCACGCCGCAGCATTGACCACCCCGAGCATCAGCAGCAGGATAACCAATATGTTTGTGCCTTCTCTATGTATCTTTACTTTCATCGTTCCGAGGACACAATTAATTTACAAAGGTAGAAAAAATTTTCAGAACGATTGCAAATCCGCCCTTAAAATGTGCAAAAACCGCCCTGAAAGCCCCGAAATCCCACCCAACCGCCAAAAGCGCCGGGGCGGTGGCTCCGGCGCTTGGTGTTTGGGGGGATTCAGTTGTAGGGGATTTTCTGAGGGCTCTGAGGAGATCTGGGTGGGTTGGGGCTCAGAGGGCTGAGTGGGTTGCGGAGTAGCGCAGCATCTGGGGGATGTAGTCCTCGTCGTAGCTGACGGTGATGTCGACTACATTGCCGGCGGCGTCGGTCACGGGGGTGTAGACCGGGTTGACAAATCCTTTGTAGGGGGCGATGTTGAGGCGGGCGTAGCGGTCGAGCACCTCGCGGTGGAGCTGCGGGTCGGCGCGCACGGCATAGCGTTCAACGAGGTCGCGTCCGGCTTCGTAGTCGCCTTCGCTCTTGATTCGCTGCACCTCGCCGAGCAGTTCGCCGAAGAGCTGGCGAACGCGGGGATAGTCGTTGACGGTCAGCACCGTGCGCCCGTCGACCTTGTCGAGGCTGAGCGCACCCTCTTTGCTGCCCTTTTCAAGTACCCACTCGGAGATGAGCTTGCGGTTGCGCATGTGGGCTTCCTCGACGTCCTTGCCCGGCTCGATTCGCATCAGCTGGGTCATCAGCCCGTTGAGCAGATACTGATAATATTGCGCTTTGTAGGCGTCGGGATTGTCGAGCAGTCCGAGCTCAATCAGCTTCGGGTCAGCGAGATAATAGAGTGCGAAGAGATCGGCGCGAGCTTCTTCGAGGCAAGAGCCGTGGGCTTTCAGCGCATCGGGGTCGACGCCCGGCAGCAGTCGGCCGGAGGCGTGACCGAGACACTCGTGGAGGTCGGTGTGGAGGTTGTCTGTCACGAACAGATATTTGTCAATCAGCTCGCGGGTGGCAGCGTCGGGGATGAATTCTTCGTTGAAACCGTTGCCGTGCGAGGCTTCGTCGTAGGCCTGGGTGATATTCTCGATGGTCACGGATTTCGAGCCGTACTCAGCACGAATCCAGTTGGAGTTGGGCAGGTTGATGCCGATAGGAGTGGCGGGATAGGAGTCGCCGGCGAGGATAGCGGCGGTGATAACCTTGGCCGTTACGCCCTTCACCTCATCCTTACGGAAGCGGGGGTCGACGGGCGAATTGCGCTCAAACCATTCGGCGTTGCCGCTGATTACCTCTGTGCGATGCGAGGCCTCGTTGTTCTTGAAGTTGACGATGCTCTCCCAGTTGCCGGTCATTCCGAGCGGGTCGTCGTAGCTTTCGATGAAGCCGTTGATGAAGTCGACGCGCGAAGCGGTGTCGGCCACCCAGGCGATTGAATAGTCGTCAAACTTGCGAAGGTCGCCCGTGCGGTAGTAGTCGATAAGCAGCTTTATAGCGTCGGCTTGCTTTTGGTTTTCAGCGAATTGAAGCGCCTTCTCCAGCTCTTCGACGATTTTGGTGATTGCCGGCGAATAGAGCCCGCCAACGCGATATGTTTCCTCGACGATTTCGCCGTTGGCACCGCGCGAAAGGCGCGTGTTCAATCCGTGCATGACGGGATGAGCCTCCGTTGTGTCCTTGCGGGCTGCATAGTAGGCCTCGACTTCGGCCTGCGTGAGCCCGGGCGCATAGAGATTGGTTGCGGATGTGGCTATCAGGTCGGCACCCTCAGCCTGGTTGACTTTCTTGGGCAGGATGGTCGTGTCGAAGATGACATTGAGCAGCGTAGCCTCGTCGGCCGGGCGGTCGCCGGCGGGAAGCTTGGCTATTTGCGCTTCGAGCCACGTGCGGCTGAATCGGGGCGCGAACTTATCCATCGAATAGTGATGATAAAGTCCGTTGCCAAACCAAATCTGTTTCAAATAGAGCTCGAAATCGCGAAACTCCTGCGAGTTGCGGTCGCCGGCATAGTTGGTGTAGACCTCCTCGAGAAGTCGGCGTATGGCGAGGTTGTAGCGTCCGTTCTGATCCCAGAGGATGTCGCGTCCCCAGAGGGCCGCCTCGGTCAGATGATAGACGAGCTGTTTCTGCCCGAGCGTCAGATTCTCGAAATCGGGCACGCGATAGCGGAGCACTTCGATGTCGGCGAAGCGGTCCACCTTGTAGTCAAAATCTTTATCTGCTGTCATGGCTGTAGCCTGAAATACAGCGGCTAACGCCGCCACTGCGAGTGGTTTGAAAATGTTCATTTGGCGGATATGGTTGTTTGCGATGCGAAATTAAGCAAAAATTGCATAACTTTGCGTATGCACTCGAATGAAACAAAACATAAGCCCACA
>CAYNSG010000121.1:0-7408 GCA_964399885.1 uncultured Bacteroides sp. | reverse complement strand
TGAATATAAGCGGATAGGCATTCACTCATATTCATGTATTTTTTAGAACCAACCTTTTGTGCATATTAACTTTTGTGCGTAGGTATTTTTAGCACGCAGTTAATTTTGTGCATTTCACGTTTTAATTTTTACCTATTTATTTTTATAAGCATTTATGAAAGAGAAAGTTAAATATCAATGCGTTGCCGGGGGCGAGACGAGGTCGTTAGGCTCAATGCTTCCGGCTCAGCTGGCCGAGGAGATTTCTCACGCGCTCCGCAAGTTGCGCGATTCTCTTGGCGGCGACGTTGCCGGCTATGTGGCTAACAGGCTGAATATGTCGCCCGAAGAGCTGTCGATGTCGTTGGCGTCGGAGCAGGTTGATGGCGTAGCGTTGGCGATATACAATATTGAGGCTCGCGGGCAATCGGTGATTATTGGCGATCAGACGGGTATTGGTAAGGGCCGACAGGCGGCTGCAATGATTCGTTATGGCATTCTTGCCGGTTACTTGCCCATCTTTTTGACCGACCGCTACACTCTTTTCAGCGACATGTATCGCGATTGTAAGGCGTTGGGCATCAAGGACGCTCGCCCGCTGGTGTTGAATCAAAAGGTGTCGGTTGTTGATTTCGACAAAATCATTGAGGATGACAATCTGCAGCAGACTGATGAAATATGGAATCCGTTCGAAAGTGATGACGATGGCGAGGACGAGGCGCATCTCTACCAACAACATTATGAGGAGGTGTATAAATCGCCAAAGAAGAAGGAGTTGGAGTTGATGTATGCCAAAGGCGACATCGAGCCGACACGGTTTGAATACCTGATGTTGACATATTCGCAGCTCAAAGATGCTAAGAAGGATATGACGCGACTCGACTTCCTGACGTCGCTCTGCGAGAAGCACCGCGTACTGTTTGTTTTCGACGAAGCCCACAAAAGCAGCAGCGTTACTAACGGCAAGATTTCGGTTATCACACAAAGCATCAATTCCATTCTCGAGGCTTACCCGCAGACGCAGTGTGTATTTCTATCAGCCACGTTTGCCAAGCGCCCGGAATGTTTAATCACCTTTATGCGCCAGACGGTGTTGAATTCATTGGCTACAAGCGATACATTGCAGCAGGCGTTTTCAAACGGCGGCGTGCCGATGCAGGAATATGTTGCTTCGAAACTGGCGAAGGAGGGGCAGATGATTCGCCGCGAGCACAGCAACGGGGGGATTCCCGAACCGACATATACTTATTTGGACGATAAGCTTGCGGAGCATTCCGAATTGTTCGACAAGGTGATGTATTGGTTCCGCGAATTGGTGAAGCTGTCGGATATGGTGAAAGCATTCATGACCGCGGCTTCTTTACTCGAATTAGAAACATTCCGAACATATCCCACACGTGCACAACTGTTCTATGTCAACAAAGTTCTTCTCCTATCGTTGAAAGCGAAGGATGTTGCCGAGGCTGCCGTTCGCGAAGTGAAGGAAGGACGCAGCGTAGTAATCGGCATGAGCGACACGCTGGAATGTGTGCTACGCGACAGTATAGACCCCGTGACGCACGAGTGCCGCTCGGGCGACTTCTCTACAATTCTTCTCCGATTGCTCGACAAAACCATCTCAAAGCCCAAGTTCCCGGACATGACGATTTTCGACATGGACTTGTCGGCAGTCCCTGAGGGGCACGACATTCTATCTCAACTGCAAGAGCTAAAGCTATATTATGAGCAGATAAAATCAGGAATCAGCGAAGAGATTTTTAATCTTCCGATGTCGCCCATTGATGTTATCCGCCAGATAATCACGCAGAAAGAGTTCACCGACAAATCCGGAACCACACGCAATATCCGGTTTGAGGAATGCACCGGCCGAGCGCGCCAACTTGAATATCTGTCGCCCGAAGGCGACGATGATTATGTCAACGCCGCGATTATCCCGCGCAAGAAACGCCATTCAAGCCACATCTACAACGATTTCCAGAACAACAAGCTCGACGTAATCCTGATCAACGCTTGCGGCGCAATCGGCGCGAGCGCTCATGCTGTGGTCACGAATGAAGTCGACGAATCGGAGGTGCGCCAGCGAAAGATGCTTATTGTTCAGAACGACCTCGACGTGAACATCGACCTCCAGAAACGCGGCCGTATTAACCGCACCGGTCAGGTTGAAAATCTGCCACCGCTCTACGAATATATCATCACGTCCATCCCCTCCGAGAAACGCCTCAACATGATGCTCCGGGCGAAGCTCCGTTCACTCAGCGCCAACACAACCGCCAACCAAAACCAAGACAAACGCCAGGCCGATTTTATCGACATTTCGAACCGCTACGGCAACCAAGTGACAGCCGAATACCTGTCGAACAATCAAGAACTTGCATTCGTTCTCGGCCTTAACTCGAAAGCATCGGCAACGCATCTTTTAGCGCGAATAGCGATGCTTAGCGTTGCTGCCCAGCAGGATATTATCGACGAAATTTTCTCGGCTTATCAGAATCTTGAGCAAGAGTTGAAGCGCATAAACCAGTGGGATTTGGAGCGGGAGTATCGCGATTTTGAAGCCGAGTTTGTCAAAGAAGAACTTTTCACCACGTCCATCGACGACACAGCGCTTGGCGGCGCGTCGATGCTCTCAACTTTCCGCTGCCGGCATCGCACATTCCCCTACGACTCGCGAACACTCGCCCAAGAGATAACGAAAGCGAAGGCGGCTTATGGCGTGAATCCGGTCAAATCGGGTGACCTCATCGACGAAATCCGCGCATTTTATCGCCAAGAAAACAAAAAGATACGCACCAAAATCAAAGAACGCAAGGCAGCTCTTTGGGACGCTGCATTGAAAGCGCTACTCAAATATATACCTAAAGAAGAACAGGCCATCCGGTTGCTGATGATTGCGCAGCAACCTTCTGAATACTGGGAGATTTCAATCTATAAAGAACTGAAGGAGTTTCTCATGCGCGCACGAATCAAGCGAAAACTTCTCGCATATTGCTCCGACTTCCAAGATGTTGAAGCGCGCGAAAAGAAAGAGTTAAAGGAGAAGGCCGAGCAACGCAAAAGGCTGTTGGATGCGCTCTCAAAAGCCAAAATCGGGCAAGGATATGGCAACATCCTTGAGATCATGCCGGTTGAAGAGAAATACGACCGCATTATAGCCGTGCTCAAAGAGATTCGCTTTGACAAGAAGGAAAAACATCGTTTCCAGCCCGGACGTGTGCAGTTTGTTTTTGCTCTGTCAGCCGTGCATAAGGAGCTCGTGTTGAACCTCGTCAACAAGGGCGCACAGAACAACTACGACCGACTTATGCAGTTGTTTGATTCGCGGCCGTGGCAATTCAATCCGTTGGAATGGGACAGGGAGATTGCCAAGTATAACAATCGCATACTCGACCGCCGCATTATTACCGGCAACATCCTCGGCGCCTACGCCAATCCACTGATTGCCAAAACCAATCCCCACTTCATCACATTCTCATTGGCTCCGGACGCCGACGGCAATGTCCACACAGAGCCGGGGCTGCTGCTGCCGATGGCCGGCGAAAATCTTGAAAAGCTGATATCCAACGTCTCCATGCCCCTTGCCGGCGGTCTGAAATATGCCAACAGTGCCAACCATGTATATCAAATTTCAGGCATCGGCATTGGATTTTCCGTCACCCCGATGCGCAATTTGCAAGCCGATGGGCTGACGTTCTATATCGCTATTGACGACAAAGATTCTCGAAAATTTGAAACAGATTCAAGGTTCGACGATATCCGCGCATATTTTACCGCGACTCGAATAACATCTATCCACAACAAGAACTATACGCCGAAAAAGCCCTTGCTGCATTATGCTACAAGCCGCATATCTTCTGATAGCAAAGAGTTCACTGAGATAATGACCCTGTTAGCCTCGCTGAAGGCGGTGATTCTTATCCCGCGCGAATATTTTACCGTCGGAGAATTAAAAGGTTATGTAAACCCACGCCGCGATGTCGACAATTCCAACTGGCCGGATCTCGACTGGCGCAATTCGGCAACGATGCCCCCGGTAAGAGAGGATGTCAAGGTTCGCATTGCAGCCCCGATTGTGAAAGATGACGATGGGTCAAACTTGGTTGAAGAATACTCCGAGAACGTGCTACTTTGCCAGAGGACAATCGCCTTCAACGGCCGTCCGATTGACGAGAACACGATAAATCAACTGCGCTCGCTCTATTTTGCATGGCTGGAATCGGGCACGGCGGCTATCCGACGGAACGACCATGTGTGGAAGACCACTGTCATAACAATTTCCAATAATCTCCACAACATTTTGACCAATGCATCAACTCTGCGCACCGTCAGGTTTAACAATGTCGTGGTCTACAAACTCCAGGTGGAAATCGCCAAGGAAAAACTGTCGGCCATCGGAAAGATTATCAGTGCATACCGACGCGATATGCTGTTTCTGTCGCCATCGAAGGAAGATGCACAACGGTTTCTTGACAATTGCCTTTATCATCCCAAACTTGATAAAATCAGGGAGAGCATTGAGAATTACCTCGCCGACAAAACCCCAATGATTATCGACGTATGAGCTACATAGGCATTATCGGAGCCAAACGGCTCGACGCGGCGAATACGCTCAACATTGGTCAAGCTCCCCGACCGGCAACAAATACTTCGATTTATGTAACGCAATCAACAAACTTATGGCTATATCATTAAATATCAAAGAGCTGGAGAAGCTTTTGGAGGCTACTCCAGCCACCCACAACGTGATGCTTAAAGGCAAACATGGCATCGGAAAGTCGGAAATCCTCACCAACTTTTTCACGCGCAAGGGTCTGCGTGTCATATCGCTTTTTCTCGGACAGATGAGCGACCCCGGCGACCTTATCGGTTTGCCCCGCTTCAACCCCGAAACCGGAACTACCGATTTCATGCCGCCCTATTGGTTTCCCGTCAATGGCGACCCCATCGTCCTTTTCCTCGATGAGTTGAACAGGGCGCGCCCCGAGGTGCTACAGACAATTATGGATTTGGCTCTCAATCGCAAACTCGCCGGGCGCAGCTTGCCCGAAGGAAGCCGAATTATCTCGGCGGTCAACGACGGTGAGGAGTACCAGCTGACCGACCTCGACCCGGCGCTCGTCTCGCGATTCAACATCTACAACTTCCGCCCCGAGCCTGGAGAGTGGCTTGAGTGGGCACGAAAGGCCGGATTGGACGACCGTGTCATCAACTTCATCAGCGGCAATCCGTCGTATCTCGATGAGGAATTGCCCGATTTGGACGCCGGGCTGGAAAAAAGTGCCGACCGTCGAGGTTGGAAAAGAGTGTCAGACGTCATCAAGGACGAGCCGAATCTTACGGCATTTCATAAGAAAATGATTGCCGGCATCGTCGGAGCCAAATCGGCAGGCCGATTCTTCGATTTCGCCGCCTCGGTCCGCGCAGTCACCGGCCGCGACCTTATGCTCGACTACGACCGACATATCAACTCGGTGAAAGCCCTGCCGCTTCATTCGCTATCGCTCCTCAACGATTCCATCTTCGGATTTATCGAGGCTGAAGGACTAAAACCCAAGGACAAGGCCAAGGTGGTGAAATCGCTTGAAGCATACATCGATATGCTGTTGGCAACCGGACGAACCGAGGCATTCGCCCATTGGATTTCCGATTATTCGAGTGGCGAGTACCCCGAGACAGCCATGTTTGTCCTGACCGAAATGCCCGGTCTCTACGACAAGATCCACGCGTTTATCAACAATTTGTAATGGCACGGGCTGACGAGAGATTCCGGTATTTGGCAGAAAGCTGGTTCATGAGCGAGCCGGCATTCTTCGTCATATTTTGCGGCCACGCTCAGGTGGCGAATCCGCAGCTTAAATGCGCCGTGCGCGTAGGGCAAGGCAGGTTGGAGTATAATCCGGCGATGATTGAATCGATGCCCGATGAACTGTTTGAAGAGACCGTAAAAATCGAAATGATACGGCTGTTTCTCAAACATCCCTATCAGCGCACGCCCGCCGATTGCTCGCGCGAAAAAATGAGGATTGCCAGCGATATGGCGCTGTCGTCATTCTATCAGTTTCAGTACAGCGACCTGATTTCGACCGCCGATTTCGGCTTGCCCGAAGGCAAACATTACGAATGGTATCTGTCGAATTTAACCATCGAATCTTTAGCGACGTCAGGCGACGGGGAAGCCGGCGAGGGCGAAGGAGTTGAGGGTGACGGTGATGGCGAAGGTGACGGTGACAGCGACGGCGGAGGCGAATCCGATTCCGACCAAGCCGGGCAGGCATTGGCTGAGTCGGCCGAGCTCTGGGAGGAGGACGAATGTCGGCAAGTCGACGTCAACACCACCATCGCACGAATAAAAGATTGGGGAACAATCCCCGGCCGCGCTGCCGACACAATCGTCGCATCGACGGAGGCTCGAATAGATTATCGCACAGTTCTTTCGGGATTCCGCGCCACGGTCCTGTCGTCCAAGCGGATATTGACTCGCATGCGGCCAAACCGACGAAGCGGCTTTGACTACATGGGCAGCAAGCGCGAATTTTCAACACGCTTGCTGATTGCGGTCGATGTCAGCGGATCGGTGACTAACGACATATTATCCAACTTCTTCTCAATCATCGTCCGGTTCTTCAAATACGGCATTGAGCTGATGGATGTCGTTCAGTTCGACACTGAGATTCAAGGCAGTGTGCTATCATTGGAAAAGGTGCGGAAAAATCCGCGGTTCGACATCCGCGGACGCGGCGGCACGAGCTTCCAGTGCGTCTTTGACTTCGTTGCCGACCATCCCGAATACGACGGCCTGATAATATTCACCGACGGCTATGCCCCCGAGCCGCGCGTGCAGAAACGCGACCGCGTCCGCAAAGTGTGGGTCTGCGACAGCGAGGAATCCTACAATCGCCATCACGCCTGGATGCGCAAAACCGGCCGCGCCTGCTTCCTCAACCTCAAATAAGGGCGGCCGAACGATTTGGCGTCCGACCGCAATTGGCTATGATGTAGCGTTCTAAAGAAACATCTCATAGAGGGTTACCGGCTTTCCAATCATTTCATTTAGAAATCATCATCGAATATGTCACTATCCGGGTCGTCGTCCGGGTCCTGGATATAGTCGAGGTCGTCGAAGTCTTGTCGGTAGTCGAGGGCGTCCAGGTCTTGGCGATAGTCGAGTTCTTGAAGCTCATCAAGATCATGGACGTTGTAATCATAGTTGTCGTTGCCGTGAACGTCACCGACATAACCATCTTGTTGAGAATGATTAGCATAGCTTCGGCTCACCCTTTGGCGTTGATCCCAAAAGGATTCCTTCTTCCGGCGGTCGAAAAGCCAGTGGAACACAAACATATCGCGCAAAAAGCTCCAAAAGCCCATATTACTTTTATGATAGTCCGTAATTATGCCTAAAAATATTTGGCAGAATGGACTGAAATTG
>CAYNSG010000120.1:0-7419 GCA_964399885.1 uncultured Bacteroides sp. | reverse complement strand
TACAAATGTAGCAATTAATTTTGGATTGGGCGCATTAACCGCCTATACCTAAAGAAAAACTCAACGGAAACTCATGCTATTCCGCATTTCGTTTCCTTACGGTTGACACTTATCTTTCTGCTATATAATCTTATGAGTATAATCAATTTAACATCGTTTCTCCTCAGATGGTAGAATTTATACTTGAGAGGTTCTTCGATATTGATGGGACTCGACTAAGGCCACTCTCTGTGACCTTTTTTGTTACATCATGGTTAGGGCTCGCTTGATGGCGTCCTCGACTTTGGCGTCGGGGGTGTCGGCGAAGATTTTGTCGAGCACTTTCTGCGAGAGGGGTTTGGCGAATCCGAGCATGACGAGGGCCGCGAGAGCTTCGTCGTAGATTTCGCTTGACACGGGTGCGCGCATCGCGGCGACGTTGCCCATCGGTTTGATTTTGTCGCGCAGGTCAACGAGTATTCTTTCGGCGGTTTTCGCGCCGATGCCTTTGACTGACTTCAGCCGGCGCACATCCGACCCTACAATCACCATCTCCAGCTCGGCGGCGGGAATCGACGAGAGAATCATGCGGGCGGTGTTGGCTCCGACGCCCGAAACGCCTATCAGCGCGCGAAACATCGAGCGCTCGCGTTCGTTGATAAAGCCGAAGAGCGTCCAGGCATCCTCGCGGATGGCTTCGTGGACGAGCAGTCGCGCTTCGCTGCGTGCTTGCAGTTCGGTGTAGGCTGTGAGGGTTATATTGAGAAGATAGCCGACGCCGCCACAATCAATCACGGCGTATGCGGGCGTCAGTTCGGCAATCGGTCCTTTAACGTATTCTATCATAGGGGTCTAAAGTTTTTTATCGACACTTAATTATGGTAAGTCCGTCGCGAATCGGGAGGATAACTTTTTCGAGACGCGGGTCGGCGGCTACGCGCTCGTTGAAATCGTGGATGCCGGCAAGCTGCGGGTCGTGGCGCATGGTTTCGGGCGCGATGTCGGGCGTCCAGAGCGCATCGTCGGCCACGCGTCCCGACCATAGCGTGTTGTCGGCAAGGATATACCCTCCCTGCCGAAGCCGAGACATGACGAGGTCGAGATAGGCCGAATAGCGGCGTTTGTTGGCGTCGATATAGACCAAATCCCACGTCTCGTCGATGGTCGGTACAATCGCTTCGGCGTCGCCGATATGGAGCGTAATGTCGGCGCTGCGCGGGTCAGCGGCAAACAGTTCGAGCAGCTCATCCTCCATCTCGTCGTCGATTTCAACCGTGTGGAGCTTGGCACCGACGGGCATTCCCTCGGCGAGGCATAGCGCCGAGTAGCCGGTGAATGTGCCGAGTTCGAGTATGCGCTGCGGGGCAATCATCTCTGTGAGCATCTTCAGCAGGCGGCCCTGGGCGTGACCGGAGCACATGCGCGGATATAGGTGATGCAGATGGGTGTGGCGATAGAGCCGTTGCAGCCGCTCGGGCTCCGGCGAGCAATGCTGGTCGATATATCGATCAAAATTCTCCTGTTGCATCGAAGCGGGCGGTGTTAAGAATTACGCGGCGCATCACGTCGACACACTCCACGGGGAACTTTCCGCGGGCGGTTTCGCCGGTGAGCAGCAGATAGTCGGTCCGGAGCATGGTTGCGTAGGCAATATCGGTGAGTTCGGCGCGCGAGGGGTAGGGGCGGTCCATCATCGAATCGAGCATCTGTGTTGCCACGATTACGGGCTTCCCGGCGGCTTTCGCAATGCGGGTGACGGCGGTCTGTATTGCCGGGATTCGCTCCGGGGCAACCTGCGTGCCCAAATCGCCGCGAGCCACGAGCAGCCCGTCGGCAGCCGCAATGATTTCATCAAGATTGTCAATCGCGTCGCGACACTCAATCTTTGCGTAGAGCTCAACAGAGCCGTCGGCGGGAAGGAGCTCACGGACGGCACGGACATCGGCGGCAGAGCGCACGAATGAATGGGCTATCATGTCGATACCGCATTCGAGAGCAGCGGCAATATTGACTCGGTCACGGTCGGAGACGGCCGGAAGCATCGGCAGCTCGACGCGGGGGACAGCAACCGTCTTGCGCGAGCCGAGCTGTCCGCCGCGGACAACGCGGGCCGTTACCTCATCAGTGTCGGCATGAGTTATCTCCAATTCGATGGCGCCGTCGTCGATCAGCAGCCGGTCGCCCTCACGGAGATGTCCGCGAATCTGGCTTATGGCTATTGATATACGCTCGGCCGAGGTCGCAACTTGCGGGTCGGCAACAACAACGACCGACGCGCCGGGGGTAAGCTCGACGGTATCGACGCCGTCGGCAAGAGCCGTAGTGCGAATCTCCGGGCCCTTGGTGTCCATCAGAATCCTCACCGCCGGGTCGACGTCGCGGATGGTCGCGATCATCAGGCGGATAGAGTCGGGATTGACGTGGGCGGAGTTGATGCGCACAGCCTCCATGCCGGCGGCTGTCAGCGCCGCGATGAATTCGGGCGTGCAGCGCTCGTCGGCAATCGTTGCCATTATTTTCGACGTCGCGTTCATTTCAGCAAGGCTTCGATGCCAAGGCGATAGGAGTCGAGCCCGAAACCGGCGATTACGCCGACGCAGACGGGCGAAATCAGCGACGTGTGGCGGATAGCTTCGCGAGCGTGAACATTCGAGATATGAACCTCCACGACCGGCGTCGCGATGGCGGCGATGGCGTCGGCGATAGCGAGCGAGGTGTGGGTGTAGGCGCCGGCATTGAGGATTATCCCCTTATATTCATCGCCGAAGCCGGCCTCATGCAGTCGGGTGATAATGTCGCCCTCCGAGTTGCTTTGGAAATATTCGATAGCAATCTGAGGATAGCGTTCGCGCAATTGGCGCAGGCAATGTTCCATCGTGTCGGAGCCGTAGATACCCGGCTCGCGTTTGCCCAACAGGTTCAGGTTGGGTCCGTTTATGATAAGCAGTTTCATTCTAAATCGGTGAGGTTGCGAGGATAAAGATGCCGACGTGGGTGAGCAGCAGGAGCGCCAGGAGAATCCATGTCATCGTCGGTCGGCGATCCCAGCAGGCGCAGGCGAGCCAGGCGGCGACAACGACGTAGAACGGATAGATCCATACGAGGGTCTTGAGAATCGGCGGCTCGGCAGGGCAGGCCGACAGCAGCATCGGCTCCTGGAACACCGGCAGCGCCAGGATTATGGCGACAGCAATCAGCCATCCGGGGATTTTCGCGCGGCTAATCATCACTTCTTGTTTTTGCGGTAGGCCTCGACTGTGCGCTCAATGCCTTGACGAAGGCTGAAGCGGGGCGAAAAGTTGAAATCGCGGCGTGCTTCGTCGACCGAGCAGTTCCAGTTGCGCTGACGCATGATGCGGAATTTGTCGCGGTTGAGTGTCGAGGGTTTCATGCGCGCTACGCCGATTTTCTCAGCTACGACCGAGGCGGCGTAGACGGCCCACATCGGCAGTCGCACCGGGACGACGAATTTCCGCCCAAGCGTCTCGGCAACAATCTTGCGGAACTCGGCTTGAGTGTAGGCTCGGGGCTCCGATACGATATATTTGTTGCGCAAGGTTTTGTCGGACTCCAGCGCGTCGAAAATGGCAGCGGCGAGGTCCTCGACATAGATGAACGTCAGCATCTGTTTGCGGAATCCGACACCGAAATCAAAGTGGCGGTCGATGCTCTTTATCATCATCAGATAGTCCTGCTCGTGGGGGCCGTAGACGCCCGTGGGACGGAGGATTGTCCAGGGCACGTCGGGACACGTCTGCAAGAACGTCTCCGCCTTGATTTTCGAAACGCCATAGCGAGTGTCGGGCTGTGGAATCGTCGCTCCGGTCAGCGGCGTGTAGTTTTTCTCGTCGCCGGGGCCGAGGGCGCTGAGGCTGCTCATATAGATGAATCGCCGGGGCATCATGTCGGCCCCGCGCAGAGCTTCTACGAAGTTGCGCAGATAGTTGACGTTGATGCGGTTGAAGTCGGCGAAGTTGGCACATTTCGTTGCGCCGAGATTGTAGACGATGCTGTCCCAGCGCTCGCCTTCGGGCAGGGCGGCTCGGAGCTGCGAGGCCATCTTGTCGGGGTCCTCATAGTCGAGCATGACGAAATGGATTCGGTCGTCGGTCAGGAATCGGCGTGAGGTCGACTCGCGGATGCCGGCCCACGTGTCGTAGCCGCGACGCAACGCTTCGGCGACGATAAAGCCCCCGATAAATCCGCCTGCGCCGACTATCAGCACGTTCTTGGGTTTGTTTGATGTTATCATGAGCGCAAAGTTAGGATTTTTTGTGTAATTTTGCAGCATGGGCAAGAATAAGCTTAAGAAATTTGCTGAACTCGAAACTATTGAGTTCGTCTATCAATACCCCCACCGCCGTCTGGAAGCCGAGGGAGCGTTCCCTCACGCCGGCGCGTGGCGACGCGACGTGTTCCGCCGCGACGGCCGCATCGTGCTCGAACTCGGCTGCGGCAAAGGCGAATACACCGTCGGGCTTGCGCGTCAATTTCCCGACGACAATTTCATCGGCATCGACATCAAGGGCGCCCGAATCTGGACGGGAGCCTGCCGGGCGCGCGACGAGAAGCTCGACAACGTGGCGTTTCTGCGCACCGAGATTGAGAACCTCGCCGAATTTTTCGCCCCGGGCGAGGTTGACGAAATCTGGATAACGTTTCCCGACCCGCAGATGAAGAAGGCGACGAAGCGACTGACAGGCACGCGTTTTCTCGAGCTTTATCGCCGCGTGTTGCGCCCCGGCGGATTGATTCGCCTGAAAACCGACAGCCCGTTTCTCTACACCTATACCGGCATCATGGCGCGCCACAACTCGCTGCCTATCGTCAGCGACACAGCCGACCTCTATGCCGACCGCCCCGGACCGGAAATGCCGCTGCTCGGCATCCGCACCTATTACGAGCAGCAGTGGCTCGCGCGCGGACTTTCAATAAAATACATCTCCTTCAGCATCCCCGACGGCGTTAAGCTCGAGGAGCCGGAGGTCGACATACCCTACGACACCTACCGCAGTTTCTCGCGCGGCACCGTGCCAACCGAACAAAATTCTATTACTGAATGATGGAAGACAGATTATATCCGGCATTGATTCTCGACGCGCTGAAAAACGTGCGTTATCCCGGCAATGGTAAAGATATCGTCACTCTCGGAATGGTCGACGACGACATCCGAATCGACGGCCGCAAGGTAAGCTTCACGCTCGTGTTCGAAAAGCCTACCGACCCGTTCATGAAGTCGCTCGTAAAGGCTGCCGAGACGGCGCTCCACACCTACATCGCCCCCGACGTTGAGGCCACAATCGCCACCCGCGCGCTGAAAGCCGCCGCGCCGGCACCGGCCGAGATGCTCAAAGGCGTGAAGAATATCATCGGCGTCAGCTCAGGCAAAGGCGGCGTCGGGAAATCGACCGTGGCCGCCAATCTGGCCGTTGCGCTTGCCCGCGAGGGGTATCGCGTGGGGCTGCTCGACGCGGATATCTTCGGCCCGTCGGTTCCGAAAATGTTTGGCGTTGAGGACGAGCAGATTTATATGCACGAAGTCGACGGCCGACCGCTGATTATTCCCCTCGAACGCTACGGCGTGAAGATTCTCTCTATCGGATTTCTTGTCGACAAAAACAGTGCCGTGCTTTGGCGCGGCAGCATGGCGTCGAACGCGCTGAAGCAGCTGATTGGCGAGGCCGACTGGGGAGAACTCGACTATTTCTTGATTGATATGCCGCCCGGCACGAGCGACATCCACCTGACCCTCATCCAGACGCTGAAGCTGACCGGCGCCATCGTCGTAACTACTCCTCAGCAGGTTGCGCTTGCCGATGCCCGCAAGGGCATCTCGATGTTTACGAACGAAAAGATTGCCGTGCCTATTCTCGGACTCGTTGAGAACATGGCGTGGTTCACTCCCGAGAAACATCCCGACGAACGCTACTACATATTCGGCCGCGAGGGAGGCGTCGAGCTTGCCCGCGAACTCGGAGTCAGGCTGTTGGCTCAGATACCCGTCGTGGGCTCCATCTGCGAGGGCGGCGACGACGGCACTCCCGCCGCGCTCCACGACGACACCCTTACCGGACAGGCATTCATCCATCTCGCCCACGAAGTTATCGACGTAACAACCGACTGATATGCGCAACATTATACTCCGCGACGACAAGAGCGTCCACGACAACCTCCTCCCGATAACACTTACGCGCCCCGTAGCCGACATCCGACTCGGCATTCTGACAATCCGCGAAAAATGGGAGAAAATGCTTCCCGGTGTCTACTCCTATATGACGATGGACTATCTGCACGCCAAATTCCCGGTGATCAACAGCCCGGTGGGCGACGACATTATCATCGCCTCGCATGTGCTCCCTACGCCCGACCTCGTAGAAGCCGTCCAGGCGCTCGAGCCGGGCGACGCGCTGATGGCCGGCGACATTGAACTTGCGCGCCGATGCGGAATCGCCAAGAAGCCCATCCGCGTTGTGCAGCACACCGAGCTCCCAAACGTAGTGCGCCATCTCTACGACATCTTCGGGCTCAACGAAATGGCTCTCGAATTCGACTTCATGTTGATGACCGACGGACGCCGCTCGCAGCCCCTCAGCCTGACCAACACCCTGATTGGCGACCGCCAACGCATCTTCATCGAGAACGGAGCGACGGTCGAGGGCGCAATAATCAACGTCACCAAAGGCCCGGTCTACATTGGGCGTAATGCCGAGGTGATGGAAGGCGCTTGCATCCGCGGCGGCCTCGCGCTCTGCGAGGAGTCGGAAATCAAGATGGGCGCAAAAATCTATGGCGCGACTACCATCGGTCCGCATTGCAAGGTAGGAGGCGAAATCAACAACGTCGTGATGATCGGCTACTCCAACAAAGCCCACGACGGCTTCCTGGGCAACTCCGTGATTGGCGAATGGTGTAACCTCGCCGCCGGATGCGTAACCTCCAACCTGAAGAACGACTACACCGAAGTGAAGCTCTGGAACTACCCCAGCCGCCGATTCCTGCGCACCGGACTGCAATTCTGCGGTCTCATCATGGGCGACCACTCCAAAACCGGCATCAACACGATGCTCAACACCGCCACCGTGCTCGGCGTGGGCGTGAACATCCACGGCGCCGGCTACCCCCGCAACTTCGTGCCCTCGTTTATGGAAGGCTCAACCGCCGGCCTCTACGAAGTGCCCTTCACGAAATTTGTCGAGACCGCCCGCCGAGTCATGGCCCGCCGCCACGTCAACCTCACCCAGGTCGACATCGAAATGTACGAACACCTCTACCGCATCCTCGACGACTACAAATAATCCCCCAGCCAGAAAGCCAAAATTAGACGAGAATAGCACATGTTCCAAAATGGAACATGTGGGTAACAATGGCCATAAGCGTTACTCTATGTAGCAGTTTGCGGGCAAATAGAAACGCAGAAGCGCGCTTTGCGCTTGGGCAGAA
>CAYNSG010000119.1:2836-7498 GCA_964399885.1 uncultured Bacteroides sp. | reverse complement strand
CGGCATATCCATATATAACAACCGTTGAAGAGCTTTTTAGTTAGTATAGTATTAATAAATTTATTACTTTTGCAGAAATCTTTGGATTGTGGTCTACGCAGTGCTCCCCGATGATTGTTCCCGGCGACTGACATTCTATCTCGCTATGGAGGAACATATAGCCCGCCATCACTCGGTGGCTGAGGGTGTGTTCTTTATGTGGCAGGTTGACCCTACGGTCATTTGCGGCCGTCATCAGGATGTCGCCACGGAAGTCGACCTCGATTATTGCCGGGAGAACCGAATCGCAGTTGTGCGCCGTAAAAGTGGCGGCGGCTGCGTGTTTGCCGACCGGAGCAACATCATGTTTTCGTGTATCATTCCCGCTGTCGACGTAGCGTCGACGTTCAGCAGCTACACGTCGGCCGTTGCGGCGACATTGCGCGGCCTCGGCCTCGACGCGTCGGCCACGACCCGCAACGATATTCTCATAGGCTCCCGCAAGGTTAGCGGCAACGCTTTCTATCGCCTCGGCGCGAGCAGCATTGTCCACGGGACGATGCTCTACGCCACCGATTTCACCCATATCACCCGCGCCATCACCCCCTCGCGCGCCAAGCTCGAATCGAAGGGCGTGAAGTCGGTCGAGAGCCGCATCACGACCATCGCCGAGCATCTCGACATTTCGCTCTACGATTTCATGGCCCGGTGTCGGCAGTCGCTCTGCGGCGACGCCGAGCTGCGCCTGACTGCCGACGACATCCGAGCCATCGAAGAGCTGGAGCAAGATTACTACCGCCCGGGATGGCTTATGCGCCAACCACGGCGGTCTACCATCCCCTCGCGCCACATCGAGGGTGTTGGCGAGATACAGCCCACACTCACCCTGCTACCCGACGGCCGAATCGACAGCCTCGAGCTCAGCGGCGACTTCTTTTCGCCCGCGGCCGACCCTGCCGACGTTCTCGGCCGGCTCCATGGCGTGGAGTGCAACCCCCGGAGCGTCGCCGAAGCACTCGAAGGAGTCGACATAGCCGACTGCGTAGCCGGGCTGACAAACGAGAAATTAGTAACATTAATCTTTCAATAACCCAACCTTAAAACTATGCCGGAAAACAAACGTACTTGTCTTTACGACCGTCACGTTGCACTTGGTGCACAAATCAGTCCGTTCGGCGGATTTGAGATGCCTATCCAATACGAAGGAATCACCGAGGAGCACCAAGCCGTGCGCACCGATTGCGGAGTGTTCGATGTCAGCCACATGGGCGAAGTGAACATCTCCGGTCCCGACGCCGAGAAATTCGTCAACCATATCTTCACCAACGATATCCGTGGCGCCCGCGACGGCAAGATTTTCTACGGAATGATGCTCCATGAAAATGGCGGCACCGTCGACGACCTGCTCGTTTATCGCCGCGGCGAGAACAACTTCTTCCTCGTAATCAACGCCGCAAATATCGACAAAGATATCGCCTGGATTCGTAAGAATGCCGAGGGCTACAACGTTGAAATCGACGACCTCTGCGACGCTCTCGGCGAGCTCGCCATCCAGGGCCCCAACGCCGAGAAGGTGATGGAAGAGGTGCTGGGCATCTCGTGCGCCGACCTGGAGTTCTACACATTCCGCGAAGAGATGCTCGACGGCGTTCATATCCTCGTGAGCCGCACGGGCTACACCGGCGAGGACGGCTTCGAAGTCTACGCCCCCCACGACACTATCCGCAAATACTGGAATCTGCTGATGGAGTCGGGACGCTGCGCCCCCTGCGGCCTCGGCTGCCGCGACACGCTGCGCTTCGAGGTAGGCCTGCCGCTCTACGGCGATGAGCTTGCCGACGACATCACCCCCATCGAGGCCTCGCTCGGTATCTTCGTGAAAACCGACAAGCCCGAATTTATCGGCCGCGAGGCTGTTGCCCGCCAGAAAGCCGAAGGCGCGCCGCGCAAACTCGTGGGGCTCGAAATCCACGACCGCGCTATCGCCCGCCACGGCTGCGAAGTGATCAACGCCGAGGGCGAAACCATCGGCCACGTCACCACCGGCTACCGCAGCATCTCGGTCGACAAGAGCGTGGCCATGGCGCTAATCGATTCGCGCTACGCTGCTCTCGGCACCGAGCTGGCCGTAAAGGTTCGCAAAAAAACCTTCCCCGCAACCGTCGTTGCCAAGAAATTCTTCAAAAAAAGCTATAAGAAATAATTGAAATAAAAAAACTTACGACTATGAGCAAGACATATTATTCAACAACCCACGAGTATGTAACCGTCGACGGCGACATCGGCCTGATCGGCATCTCCGACTTTGCCCAGAACGCCCTCGGCAACGTTGTCTACGTTGATATGCCCGAGCAGGGCGACGACATCACTGCCGGCGAAGAGTTTGGCGCCGTTGAGAGCGTTAAAGCCGCTTCCGACCTCATCGCCCCCGTCAGCGGAGCCGTTATCGAAGCCAACGAGCACCTTATCGACAATCCCCGCCTTATCAACCAGGACGCTATGGCCAACTGGATTATCAAAGTTGAGCTTACCGACCCCGCCGAACTCGACGCACTGATGGACGAGGCTGCCTACAAAACATTCTGCGAAACCGAAGGCGCTCACTAAGCTGCTCACTAAGCTCACCACATAGGCTTCCAAAGCTCACAAATATGCACAGATATTTTCCTCACACGCCCGACGACATCGCTGCGATGCTCGAGCGCTGCGGGTTGAAGAGTCTCGACGAGCTCTATGCCGACGTTCCGGCAGAGTTCCGCGAGATTTGCCCCCACAGCGATGCCCGTCCGGCCTCCGACCCGGAAATCCGCAAGATTTTCGACACGCTCGGAGCTAAAAACCGACAGCTGACGTGCTTTGCCGGAGGAGGCTACTACGACCACTTCACCCCGGCCGTAATCCCCTCGCTGCTGCAGCGGTCGGAGTTCCTGACCGCCTACACCCCCTATCAGCCCGAGATTTCGCAGGGCACACTGCAATATATCTTCGAGTTCCAGACGATGATGGCCTCGCTGACGGGAATGGAAGTCAGCAATGCGTCGATGTACGACGGCACGACCGCTACTGCCGAGGCAATGATGATGACCGTCGCTGCCGCCCGCAAGCGCAACCGTGTGCTCGTTTCGGCCACGGTAAGCCCCGATGTGCGCCGCGTTCTCTCGACCTACGCCCACTACCACGGCATCCGCCTCGACGAGATTCCTGCCGAAAATGGCGTGACGTCGCGCGCGGCTCTCGACAGCATGCTCGCCGAGGGCGACGTTGCCGGCGTTATCGTCGCTTCGCCCAACTACTACGGTATACTTGAGGACTACACCGGCTGGGCCGACGCCTGCCACGCCGCCAAAGCGCTGCTCGTCATGACCTGCATCGCTTCCGACCTCGCCGCCATCCGCACTCCCGGCGAATGGGGAGCCGATATTGCCGCCGGCGACGCCCAGTCGCTCGGAATGCCGTTGCATTACGGCGGTCCGTATCTCGGATACCTCTGCACCTCGAAACAGCTTATCCGCAAGCTCCCCGGACGCATCGTCGGCGCCACAACCGACGCCGAGGGCAAGCGCGTGTTCGTGCTGACGCTCCAGGCTCGCGAGCAGCATATCCGCCGCGACAAAGCCACGAGCAACATCTGCTCCAACCAGGGGCTGATGGCGCTCCACACCGTCATCTATCTCTCGCTGCTCGGCCCGAAAGGGTTGCGCGAGGTTGCCGACCGCAGCGCCGCCGGTGCTCACTATCTCGCCTCGGAGCTTGAGGCCACGGGGCTGATGAAGCTCGCATATCCCGGACAGGCTTATTTCAACGAGTTTGTCATGACCTGCTCCTTCCCGGTCGACGAGCTGATGACCCGCGCCATCGAGAATGAGATTTTCTGCGGTATCAAGCTGAGCGACAACCAACTGCTCATCGCAGTCACGGAGCAGCGCACCCGCGAGGAAATGGACCGTTTTGTCAACCTTGTCAAACAGATGAAGTCATGAACAAAGAATACTACGGCAAGCTGATATTCGAGCTGTCGCGTCAGGGACGACGCGGCGCCACGGTGCCTGAAAACGATTGCCCGGCAGCCCCCGAGCTCCCGGCTCATCTCGCCCGCGCCTCAGAGCCGCTTCTCCCCGAGGCCGACGAGCTGACGGTTGTGCGCCACTACACGAACATGAGCAACAATAATTTCGGCGTCGATACCGGACTTTATCCTCTGGGCTCATGCACGATGAAATATAACCCGAAAATCAACGAGGAGATGGCCGATCACCACGCTTTCGCCTCGCTCCACCCCATGCAGCCCGCCGAAACCGTGCAGGGCGCACTGGAACTCTACGTGCGCCTCTCCGAGGAGCTCTGCAAGGTTTGCGGAATGGCCGAATTCACGCTCAATCCGTTTGCCGGCGCCCACGGCGAGCTCACCGGACTGATGGTAATCCGCGCCTACCACGAGAGCCGCGGCGACATGAAACGCACGAAGGTGATCATCCCCGACTCGGCCCACGGCACCAACCCCGCCAGCGCTGCCGTTGCCGGGCTGAAAGTCGTTGAGGTAAAGAGCCTTCCCGACGGAACGGTTGATATCGAAGCGTTGAAACCGCTGCTCGACGACACCGTAGCCGCCATGATGATGACCAACCCCAACACCGCCGGCATTTTCGAGCACTCGGTCAAGGAGATTGCCGAGCTCGTTCACGG
>CAYNSG010000119.1:0-2736 GCA_964399885.1 uncultured Bacteroides sp. | reverse complement strand
CGTTGGCTACGCTCAACGCCAACTACATCAAGGAGTCGCTGCGCCACCTCTACAAGCTGCCGCTTGAGGGCGTCTGCAAGCACGAGTTTGTGTTCGACGGTCTGGCCGACAAATCGACCGGCGTCACGACGCTCGACGTCGCCAAGCGTCTGCTCGACTATGGCTTCCACGCCCCGACAATCTACTTCCCGATGCTTTTCCACGAATCGCTCATGATCGAGCCCACCGAGACCGAAAGCAAGGAGACGCTCGACGATTTCATCGCCGTCATGGAGCAGATTGCCCGCGATGCAGCCGAGAATCCCGAGATGATCAAGAGCGCTCCCCACTCGACTCCCATACGCCGCCCCGACGATACCACCGCCGCGTTGAACCCCATCGTTACCTACACCGACCTTAAAGCCGCTGCTGAATGACGGAATCTGACATTATCATTATCGGCTCAGGCCCCGGAGGATACGCAACGGCAGCCGAAGCCGCTGCCGAGGGGCTGAAAGTGACGCTTTTCGAGCGCGATCTGTTGGGTGGCACCTGCCTCAACCGCGGTTGCATCCCGACGAAGGCTCTCGTACGCTCGGCTGAGGTTGCCGCAACGGTGGCCGAAGCTGCCGAGTTCGGCGTCGATACTCAGGCTCCTACGCTCAACTATGCCGCTGCAGCCCGCCGCAAGGATGCCGTTGTCGGCGAGCTCCGCGAGGGCGTCGCTACGCTGCTCCAAGGGGTGAATGTTGTCAATGCCGAAGCCCGTCTGACTGGCGCCCGCACCGTTGAGGCTGCCGGCGAAACCTACACGGCCGAAAAGATAATCATAGCTACCGGCTCGCGCCCTGCCACGATCCCCATGGAGGGCGCCGAGTTGGCGCTCGACAGCGACGCCGCTTTAGTGCTGACCGAGCTGCCCGCGTCGATGGTGATTATCGGCGGAGGGGTGATTGGCATGGAATTCGCCTCGATTTTCGCAGCTTTTGGCGTGAAAGTCACAGTCGTTGAGTACTGCCCGGAGATTCTGCCGCCGTTTGATGCCGAGGTGGCCAAACGTCTGCGCATGTCGCTGAAACGCCGCGGCATCGATATTGTCACCGCGGCGCGTGTTACGGCTATCAAGCCCGGAATGACCGTGGAGGCCGAGGTGAAAGGCCGCTCTAAGCAGTTTGCCGCCGAAGCCGTGCTGATGGCCGTAGGTCGCCGCCCGGTGCTCCCCGAAGGGCTTGAGACGCTGGGAATCGCCACGAACCGCGGATTTATCACCGTCGACGACTCTATGCAGACATCGGTCGAAGGCATCTACGCCATCGGCGACGTCAACGGCCGCTGCATGCTCGCCCACGCCGCCGAAGCCCAGGGCCGCCGCGTGCTCGGCAAAGAGGTGAATCTCGACGTTATCCCCTCGGCAGTGTTCACCCACCCCGAATGCGCTATGGTCGGGTTTACTGAGCAGCAGGCCGCCGACCGCGGGCTGACGTTCAAGGTTGGCAAGGCTACTTTCCGTGCCAACGGCAAAGCTCTCGCCATGGGCAAGACCGACGGACTCGTGAAAATCCTCACCGCCGACGATGGCCGCCTGCTCGGCTGCCATATCTGCGGCCCCCACGCCGCCGACCTCATTCAGGAAGCCGCTACCGCCATGGCTGCCGGACTGCCCACGGCTCAGCTCGTCGCCACAGTCCACGGCCACCCGACGCTCTCTGAAACCGTCCTCGCCGCCGCTCGCGCCTCGCTCTCATGAACGGGGCGCCGAAGGTGAGCGTGATAATGATCGCTTACAACCAGGAAGCGACTATCGATGAGGCTATCCGCAGCGTCGTCAAGCAGCGTGCGCCGTTTCCGTTCGAGCTGATTGTTGCCGACGATGCCTCGTCCGACTCAACCGCCCGGCGCGCCGAGGAGTGGCAGCGACGCTATCCGGAGATTGTCCGGGTGGTAAAACGCCAGGAGAATCTCGGCTTGCAGCGCAATTTTCTCGACGCCTGGAGTCGCTGTCGTGGCGAATATATCGCGATTTGCGAGGGCGACGACCATTGGTGCTCGCGCCACAAGCTGCGGCGCCAGGCCGCGTGGCTCGACGCCCACCCCGACTGTGGGCTGACGTTTCATCGCGTCGTGAACCATTATGCCGACAGCCGAACGCTGTCGCTGAGCAACCCGCGGCAGCAACCCCGCCTCACGCTCGCCGACCTTGCTCGCGCCAACGTCATCACGAATCTGTCGGTAATGTATCGCGCCATTCCCTACGCCGAGCTGCCGGCGTGGCTCAGCGAAATCAAGCTTTTCGACTACGCGTTCCATTCGCTTCATGCCGCCCGGGGCTATGCGCAGTTCATGCCGCAACCCATGGCCGTCTACCGCCGCTATAGCCGGGGAATATGGAGCGGCAACCTCCACCGCTCGTGGCTGCTCGCGCTCGATGTGCGCGAACGGTTGATGGAGCATTTTCGCCGGTCGCACCCCGAAGCTGTAGCCCACTATCTCGCCGCTTACCGCTCAATAGCCGTCGCGCTCCTCGCCGAGGGGAGCGACGACGAGTGCCAAGGTGTCGAGGAACGGCTGCAGCACGTCTGCCGTCGATATGGCGGCCGGGAGATGACCGCCGAAGAGCTCACAGCCGCCATTGCAGCCCGTCGCGCCTCACGGACAGCCTCGCCCGGTTTCCGCGCCCGCGCCGGCCGCATCGCATCGCGGCTGCGCGCCGCCTTGACGCGCCTCCTCCCCGTCCCCCGCATCCGCTGAACAAATCAG
>CAYNSG010000118.1:0-7552 GCA_964399885.1 uncultured Bacteroides sp. | reverse complement strand
ATAAAGCGCATGTTCATTGCGTAATCGTAGGTTTCAAACGTGGAAAATTTAATGGTGTAAAACGAATTTTTTCTCTTGGAGCTTCAACGATAGCATCGAATATAAATATATATCTTACAGACTCTCCTGAGATTCTTATCTCCAGCAGATCTACACCTTTGTGTGGCATCCCTCCGATGGCATTCGGAAGTATGCCTCGCGATGGTGGTTTCTTTAGTTTGAATGAGGCCGAATACGAAGAACTTATAAATTCTGAACCTAATTCAAAGCAATGGATTCGTCCATATGTAGGAGCTGAAGAATTCATAAATAACAAAAAGCGATGGTGCTTGTGGTTAGTAGGAATAACTCCTGAACAACTCCGGAGTTTACCAAAGGTGAAAAAACGCGTGCAATCAGTTAGAGAATTTCGATTAAATAGTGTCGCAAAGGCAACCCAAAAATTTGCGGAAACTCCTACATTATTCTGTCAGATAGCTCAACCGGATTCGGATTATCTGTTGATTCCGAGTACTTCATCTGAAAGACGGCGGTATATTCCTGTTGGATTTATGCCTAAGGATGTCATATCAAGTAATGCAGTCCATATAATTCCGGGGGCGACGCTTTATCATTTTGGCGTATTGACATCCGCGGTTCACATGGCATGGATGAGGCTTGTTGCCGGACGGCTTGAAACACGCTATCGTTATTCAAAAGATATTGTTTACAACAACTTCCCGTGGCCGGAGGTGAGTGAGAAACAACGCGCAGAAATTGAGCGCACCGCCCAAGCGATACTCGACGCACGCAATCTCTATCCGGATTCTTCGATGGCTGCGCTCTACGATGACACTACGATGCCGATTGAGCTTCGCCGCGCACATCGCGAAAACGACCGTGCAGTTGCTGCCGCTTACAACTTTGCTCGCGATTTGACGGAGGCTGAGATTTGCTCTCGGCTGCTGAAAAGATATTCAACTTTGGTCAAGTCGTGAGATAGACAGGCAGGTTTGCGGGCAGTAGAAACGCTGAACTAAAATAAACCCGCAAAACCTCGCTGAACTATTGGCTTGTCAGCAAAATGAACTCGCAGAAGCGGTCGCGAGGCGACCTCGGGCAGAACCCGCGGGATGGCGGCGGGCTTGTGGCGTCAGGGCAGAGTTAAGGGTGTTTAGAGATAAACAGGACGCCCCGGCTCGGGGGAGTCGGGGCGCGGTATGTTAGTTTGGCAGAAGTTGTCGGTTAGATTTTGCCGACGAGCTCGATGCCGGGGGTGAGGGTTTTGTCGCCGCGTTTCCAGCGGGCGGGGCAAACCTGGTCGCCATGCTCGGCAACAAACTGAGCGGCTTCGAGCTTACGGAGCAGCTCTTCCGAGTTACGTCCGATGCCGTTATCGTTGACTTCGGCAACCTTGATTACGCCTTCGGGGTTGACAATGAATGTGCCACGGTAGGCGAGATAGTCGTCGGGGTTGAGGACTCCGAAAGCCTCCGAGAGGTAGCCGGTTTTATCGGCAAGCATCGGGAAGCGGACTTTGCCGATGCTCTCCGAGGAATCGTGCCAAGCCTTGTGGGTGAACTGTGTGTCGGTGCTTACGGCGTAAACCTCGGCGCCGAGTTCGCGGAACTTATCGTAGTTCTCGGCCATGTCGAGAAGTTCGGTAGGGCATACGAAGGTGAAGTCGGCAGGGTAGAAGAAGAATATTGCCCATTTGCCGGCGATATCTTCGCGGGATATTTTCTTGAACTCACCATTGACGAAAGCGTCCGCGGTGAAGTCGGGTACGCTTGTGTTGATTATTGTTTTCATTGGCTATATGTTTTTTCATTCGCGACTCATTCGAAATGAACGAGTCGTTGGTTTTAATTCGAAGGATATTAAAATAGCTTGTCTGAAAAGTTCACGCCTGAAGTTTAGACAACTTAAATACCCAACTCCTCGCGCAGGAAGGGAGCAGTAGGCGAATCGCCGGCGGCAATCTCCTCGGGGGTGCCACACGCAATGATTCGTCCGCCCTCGCTTCCGCCCTCGGGCCCCATGTCGATTACATAGTCGGCGCTCTTGACCACGTCGAGGTTGTGCTCGATGACGAGAACAGTGTTGCCCTTGTTGACGAGCGTTTTGAATACGCCCAAAAGCACGTTGATGTCCTCGAAATGCAGCCCGGTTGTGGGCTCGTCGAGTATGAAGAGCGTTTTGCCGGTGTCGCGTTTGGCAAGCTCTGTGGCGAGTTTCACGCGCTGGTTTTCACCGCCCGAGAGGGTCGACGACGGTTGCCCGAGCTTGATATATCCCAAGCCGATATCCTGCAGCACCTTGATTTTCTTCAAGATGTTGGGGATTCCGGCGAAGAATTCAACAGCCTGGTTGATGGTCATGTCGAGCACGTCGGCGATTGATTTGCCTTTGAAGCGCACTTCGAGCGTCTCGCGGTTGTAGCGTTTTCCGCCGCAAGTTTCGCAGGGCACGAGTACGTCGGGGAGGAAATTCATCTCGATAGTGCGGTAGCCGTTGCCGCCGCAAGTTTCACAGCGTCCGCCGCTGACGTTGAATGAGAAACGTCCCGGTTTGTAGCCGCGAATCTTAGCCTCGGGCAAACTGACGAAGAGGTTGCGAATGTCGGTGAATACGCCGGTGTAGGTTGCGGGGTTGGAGCGCGGCGACTTGCCCAGGGGCGACTGGTCGACGGTTATTACCTTGTCGATATTCTCGATGCCCTCGATGGCGCGGTAGGGGAGCGGCATCTCGTGGGCGCGATAGAAATGTTTGGTCAGAATAGGGCGCAGCGTGGAGTTGATGAGCGACGACTTGCCGCTGCCAGACACGCCGGCGACACAAATCAGTTCGCCTAATGGCAATGTCAGAGTAACGTCCTGCAGATTGTTGCCCGTGGCGCCAATGAGCTTCAGCGTTTTGCCGTTGCCTTGGCGGCGCGCAGTCGGGACAGCAATCTGTCGCTTGCCGTTGAGATAATCGGCGGTGAGAGTGCCGGATTGGAGCATGGCTTTGGGCGTGCCCTCATAGACTACCTCGCCGCCTTTACGCCCTGCCTTTGGGCCGATGTCGACAACATAGTCGGCTTCGAGCATCATCTCCTTATCGTGCTCGACAACAATCACAGAGTTGCGGGCGTCGCGGAGCTTCTTGAGCGAATTGATAAGGCGTCGGTTGTCGCGCTGATGGAGTCCGATGCTGGGCTCGTCGAGGATATAGAGGACGTTGACAAGCTCCGAGCCAATCTGCGTGGCAAGGCGAATGCGCTGGCTTTCGCCGCCCGAGAGAGTCGACGAGTTACGGTCGAGCGAGAGATAGCCCAGGCCGACGTCGACGAGGAATCCCAGGCGAGTGCGAATTTCCTTGAGGATTTCGCGGGCGATGAGCGCCGTAGTCGGCGACAGACGGCTTTCTACCTCGGTCGACCAGCGGTAGAGCGCCTCGATGTCCATTCGGCAGAGCTCGGCGATGTTTTTGTTGTCGAAGAAGAAATGGAGCGCCTCGCGGTTGAGTCGCTGTCCGTTGCATTCGGGGCATACCGTGCGGGTGAAGAACTGTCCGCTCCAATTCTTGGCGGCAGCCGAGGCGTCGTCGTCCTGCTGCATCTCGATGTATTTGACCAGGCCATCGTAGGTTATGGCATAGTTGGATAGCGACATCGTGGCGTTCTGAATCTTCAGCCGCTCGTTGCTGCCGTTGAGAATCTCGTTGATAACCTCTTCGCTCAGCTGCTCCACGGGAGTCTTGATTGTGAAGCCATGCTTCTCGAGGATTGCCTTGATTTGCCAGAAAATCATCGTGTTGCTCTGTTTGCCGAGGGGAACGATAGCGCCGTCGGCAATCGAGAGGGCAGTGTTGGGGATGATCTTGGCGCGGTCGATGAGATTGACAGTGCCGAGGCCTTTGCAGCATGGGCATGCACCCTGGGGCGAGTTGAATGAGAAATTGTGGGGCGCGGGCTCGCGGTAGGAGATGCCGTTGGCCGCATCCATGAGCATCTGGCTGTAGTGGGTCACCTGCTCGTTTTCGAGCTGGAGAATCATCATCTGCTTGTCGCCCTGACGGAGTGCGTCGGCTACGGTGTCGCGCAGGCGCGATTCGTCGGCGTCGCTGACCTTCAGGCGGTCGACAACGAGCTCAATCGAGTGGTTGCGGTAGCGGTCGAGCTTCATTCCGAGAGTGATTTCGCGGAGTTCGCCGTCGACGCGGACGTTGAGATAGCCTTTTTTGCGCAGCGTTTCGAACAGCTCCTTGTAGTGGCCTTTGCGGTTCTTGACAAGCGGGGCGAGGATATAGATTTTTTGCCCGGCAAACTTTTCGAGTATGAGCGAGACAATCTTCTCCTCGGTGTACTTTACCATCGGCTCGCCGGAGATGTAGCTGCGGGCTTCGCCGGCGCGGGCATAAAGCAGGCGGAGGAAGTCGTAGATTTCGGTGGTGGTGCCGATAGTGCTTCGCGGATTGCGGTTGACGGTTTTCTGCTCTATGGCAATGACGGGGCTGAGCCCGGTGATTTTGTCGACATCGGGTCGCTCCAAAGAGCCGAGCATATTGCGGGCGTAGGACGAGAACGTCTCTATATATCGGCGTTGTCCCTCGGCAAAAATTGTGTCGAACGCCAGCGAGGATTTCCCGCTGCCGCTCAAACCGGTGATGACGGTCAGCGAATTGTGGGGGATTGTGACGTCGATGTTTTTCAGATTATGGACGCGCGCTCCGAGCACATTGAGCGATTTCTGAGCGCCGCCGTTTGTTTCAGTAGCTTTTATTGTTTTGTCCATTCCGGATTATATACACTTATTTTTTGTTTTGACCGCAGCTGTGCGCCCGGCTTGGGCACGAGCACGGTGTAGGTTTTTCCGCTCTTGTTGGGAAGCGATTTGGCGCGAATCCAGGGGTTGAGTTCGCGTAGGGCAAGATATGATGTGCCATGTTTGGCCGCCCATGCCGCCCAGTCGTCAACGGGGGTGTTGACGGTCACTTCTTCGCACTCCGTCGGGCGGTAGAGCTGTTCGGGTGTTAGGCGGTAACCGTAGCGCGCCGGATGCTCCATTATCTCCTTCATGGCGAGGAGGCGGAACATGTAGCGGTTTGTTTCGTCGTTGAGCCAAAGGTCGTAGGCCGACTGCTGATTTTGCGCGGTAAGTTCGCGGCTGAAGCGCGCCATGCCGCCATTGTAGGAGGCGGCTACGCTTTCCCAGTTGCCAAAGCGCGAATAGGCGCTCTTCAGGTAGCGGCAGGCTGCTTCGGTGGCCTTGACGGGGTTGTAGCGCTCGTCGACGTAGTCGTTCACCTCCAAGCCGTATTCGCGAGCCGTGGCGGGCATGAATTGCCAGAGTCCGGCAGCTTTAGCTCCGGAGACAGCCCGCGGATTGAGGTAGCTTTCGATGCAGGCGAGATAGAGCATATCGGTGGGCACCTTGTTGCGGCGCAGAATCGGTTCCATTATCGGGAAATAGCGGTTGGCGCGCTTGATGGTCAGGAGCGTGTTGCCGTGGGTGAACGCCATGGCGGTAAGTTCGCGGTCGAAACGCTCGTACATATCGTCGCGGTCGAGACTTATGCGGCTTCCGGCAAACGAAACCGAGGCTGGTATTTCGGGGTTGACAACTGCTGCCGGGCTCTGGGCGTTGACGGCGATTGAGGTCGTCAAGGCTATTGAGGCGGCTGCGAGCAGTTTTGTCGTGTTGTGCAGAATTTTCATTGTGTGTGTTTATTGTGTGTGTTTTATGTGCGTGTGAAGGTTAATCATCACGACTGATGAGAGAGGAGAAATTGGCCAAAAAAAACAAGCAGGGGGTATGCAAGATATGTAGGGTTTTCATAATTTTATTGTATCGTTTTAATTTGAACAGCTACTTAATGACTGCGGACGATGTTGATGTCGCCGCTGAGATTATAGACGATGCCGTCGGCTCCGCGTGCTTTTATAACATAGAAATAAACGCCGGGTTCAACGAGGTGCCCCTTGTAGGTGCCGTCCCAGCCCTCGGCGGGGTCGGTGAACCGGATAATCAGATTGCCCCAGCGGTTGAAAATCGAGCAATCGAATTCGGTGATTGAACGGTAGCTGACGCGCCAAACGTCGTTGACGCCCTCGGAGGCTCCCGGCGAGAATGCGTTGGGGCAGCGCAGTCGCGATTCGCCGATGGTTGTTGTCCACGTGTCGGTGAAGAATTCGCAGCTACCGTCGGCGTTGGCTGTGGCGAAACGGACATAATAGGAGCCTGACTCGCCGAACGTGTAGCTGAACGACAGATTTTGGTCGCGCACGACGATGTTGTCAAACTCCGGGTCGGTAGCAATCTGCCATTCTGTGAAAACGGCTGCATCGGTAATCTCGGCTTTGAAATCAACCGTGAGCGGCCCGGATACCGCCGAGTTGTTATCTCCGCCGCCTTGCTCGTTGGAGTTCTCGCGATTCTCGGGAGTGGCGGTCGCCAAAGCTCTGACAGCAGTCGGTTGGACGGTCGCGGAAGCAATGGTAGCGCCTTCGCCCCAGCTGCGTTGGAAGCGGTCGTGCGAAAGGGTGAAGCGAGTGGCGCAAAGGGGAGCGTCGGTGTGGATTTCGCTGCTGAGGTAGGCGAAGCGATGTGTGGTCTGCTCCTGTACGAACCGCCCGTCGCGCTCGGCGAGTGTGAAGTAGGCGAGCTCAATCTCGCGGTCAACTTCAATCGGCCGTCCATTAATGGCGTAGGCCACAATGCGCGGCGCCTCGCCGCTGAAGCTGAGCAGAGATTCGTCGCAGTTGCTCTCTTCGACCGTGAGCGTGCCGGTGGGCATTGGGGCGGTGGAGTAGTCGACAAGCCAGAAATATGTGTCGCGGCTGCCGCTGCGGATTATGTAGCCATAACCGCCTTCGAGATTGCTGAGGCTGCTGCCTGAGCCGATCTCCTCGGCATATCCCGCTCCGGAAGCTCCGAAGCGGAGCCAACGGGTCGAAGCATCGCCGCCGTCGGCCGAAACCGAAAGACCCTCGACCGTCGGGGCAACGTAGATTGCTTCGAGGCCGGTCGACGGCTCGGTCGCAATCTCAACGACCGGCTTCGACGCAGAAGTCGACGTAGAGGAGAAAACCGGCGTAGCGGCTGCGGCGCCAAGCGACAAGGTTAGATATAAAAATATGGCGGTTATGATTCGCATCGTTCGATTTCTTTGATCGAGTTTAGTCTGCAAAGTTACGAATAATTCTGCGAATAGCATATAGACGGCGCTTTGCCGATTTGATTCCGGGCGGTTTTTTAGAGATTTTTGTAAAAATGGGGGTTGATATGTTAAAAATTTAAGTGTGAGGGATTTTTTGCTCAAAAAATGTTGCAATAATGGCGCTGAAAGTGTATCTTTGCAGAAACACCTGACAAATACACCCTTTAATGATAGATTTTGACCACATGCTATTCAATATCGACATCGATTCCCGAGCTCCGGAAACCGGTGATTTGCTTGTGGCCGAACCTTTCATGCGCGATGAGAACTTCTCTCACTCCGTCATTCTTCTTATAGACTATTCGGCAGCCGACGGGGCGATGGGAATCGTCATGAACAATCAGATAAACTACACTCTTTCAGAACTTAT
>CAYNSG010000117.1:0-7632 GCA_964399885.1 uncultured Bacteroides sp. | reverse complement strand
AATTACGCATAGGTAAATTACACATAGTAACTGATGTCAATAGAAAATATATTGCCGGGGGGTGAGGAGTTCGCTCAGGGCTGGTTATTGCCGGAGGGTGATGGGGCGACGCGGCTCAGGAGCGCGATGGCGCAGCGCGTGGTCGTGCTCGACGGAGCGATGGGCACGGCTATTCAGTTGCTCGGGCTCGACGAGGCCGACTTCCGCGCGCCGGAGGTCGCCGACGCGGCGTGCTCGCTGAAGGGGTGCAACGACCTGCTCTGTCTGTCGCGCCCCGAGCTTATCGCCGGAATCCACCGCGCCTACATCGCCGCCGGCGCCGACATAATCTCCACCAACACATTCAACGCCAACCGATTCTCGCTTGCCGACTATGGGCTGCAGTCGATGGCGCGGCAGATAAGCCACGCCGGCGCCCAACTCGCCCGCGAGGCTGCCGACGCCGCCATTAGCGACGGCCGCGAGGTGTGGGTTGCGGGCAGCGTCGGTCCCACCGGCAAGTCGCTGAGCATGACGCGACAACTCGATGGTGCAGAGGCGATAAGCTGGGACGAGATGGTCGACGCCTACACCGAGCAGATTGACGGACTGATGGACGGCGGCGTCGACCTGCTCCTGCTGGAAACCGTGTTCGACGCCCTCAATGCCAAGGCCGCCATCTATGCTGCCGAGCAAGTTTTCGAAGTCCGCGGACGTCGCCTGCCGCTAATAATCTCCGCCACTCTCACCGAAAGCGGGCGCACCCTCGCCGGCCAGACAATCGACGCATTCGTAGCCACCATCGCCCATGCCCGCCCGCTCGCCGTGGGGCTCAACTGCGGCTTCGGGCCTGAGAAGATGACAGCCTGGGTTGAACAGCTTCAGCAGCAGCCATTTGCCGTCAGCATCCACCCCAACGCCGGACTCCCCGACGAGCTTGGCTGCTACTCGACCGGTCCCGACGCGTTTGCCGAAGCAATAGAGCCGCTGCTGCGCGAAGGGAAGCTCAACATCGTAGGCGGCTGCTGCGGCACGTCGCCCGAGCATATAGCCCGCCTTGCCGCCACTGCTGCCGGATGCCCGCCGCGCAAAATCCCTGCCGCCGACCGGCTCCTTCACCTCGCCGGGCTCGAAGCGCTGACCG
This sequence comes from uncultured Bacteroides sp., assembly GCA_964399885.1. Lineage (GTDB taxonomy): Bacteria > Bacteroidota > Bacteroidia > Bacteroidales > Muribaculaceae > Paramuribaculum. The sequence goes on along the minus strand of CAYNSG010000117.1, from coordinate 6,509 downwards.
CCGACGGATTTGTCACCGTAGGCGAGCGATGCAACGTTGCCGGCAGCCGTAAATTCTTGAAACTCATGGCTGCGGGCGATGTCGCCGAGGCGATGTGCATAGCCGCCACAGAGATAGCCAAAGGCGCGCAGGTTATCGACATAAACATGGACGACCCGATGCTCGACGCCTCGGCCGAGATGGCGCGGTTTCTCGAAGCCGCCGCTACGGAGCCGCAGGTGGCGCGCGTGCCGGTGATGATAGATTCGTCGGACTTCAACGTAGTCCGTCGTGCATTGACCCTCGTCCAGGGCAAGCCGATAGTCAACTCCATAAGCCTCAAGGACGGTGAGGATGAGTTTCTTCGCCGCGCCCGACATATACGCCGCATGGGTGCCGCGATGGTTGTCATGGCGTTCGACGAGCGCGGCCAGGCCGACACGTTCGAGCGCAAGCAGGAAGTCTGCGCCCGCTCCTACAGCCTGCTTACCGCCGCCGGAATCCCGCCCGAAGAGATAATCTTCGACCCCAACGTGCTTACCGTGGCCACCGGCATCGACGCCCACGCCCGATTTGGCCTCGACTTCATCCGCGCCGTCGGCTGGATACGCCGCAACTTGCCCGGAGCATCGGTGAGCGGCGGAGTCAGCAACCTCTCGTTTGCGTTTCGCGGCAACAACCCTGTGCGCGAAGCTATGCACGCCGAATTCCTCGACCTCTGCCGCGCCGAGGGAATGAATATGGCGATACTCAATCCCGCCACGAAAGTAGCCGTCGCCGACATCCCCGAGGATTTGCGCGAGGCTATTCGCGACGTGCTGCTCTGCCGCCGCGACGACGCCGTAGAGCGCCTTACCGCCGTGGCTAAGAAATATATGCCCGAGCCGAAAGCAGGCGCCCCGAAAGCAAAAGCGCCCGATCGCCCCGCGGCACAGCTCGAGCGGCTGATAATCGACGGATCAGAAACCGGGCTTGAAGAAGCCCTGCGCGCCGAGCTTGAGAAGCGGTCGGCAATGGAGATAGTCGAAGGGCCGCTGATGGCGGGAATGAACCGCGTAGGCGAGCTTTTCGGCCGCGGCGAGATGTTTCTGCCGCAGGTAGTCAAAAGCGCCCGCACGATGCAGCGCGCCGTGGCGATACTCACACCTTATATAGAAAGCTCCGCTACGACGGCCGGCAGCCGCCCCGTGATGGTGCTCGCCACGGTTAAGGGCGACGTACACGACATCGGCAAGAACATCGTGGCGGTAGTAATGCGCTGCAACGGCTTCGAGGTTGTCGACCTCGGCGTGATGGTGCCGGGCGAGCGGATCGTCGACGAAGCTATCAGCCGCAACGCCGCGTTTGTCGGCTTGTCGGGACTCATCACCCCCTCGCTGGGCGAGATGGCTCGCGTGGCCGAGCTGATGGAGCAGCGCGGGCTGAAGATACCGCTATTTGTGGGCGGTGCGGCAGCCTCCGAGCTCCACACTGCCGTCAAGATAGCCCCGCTCTACAGCTGCCCGGTTGTCTATACGCGCGATGCCGCCGCTTTGCCCGGTCGCGCCCGGCAATTCCTTGGCGATGCTGCCGATGAAGCCGCCGCGACGCTCCGCGAACGCCAGCAGCAGCTCCGCGTCTCCCACTCTACCGGCACGCGACTCGCGCCCGACGAAGCCCGCCGCCACCGTCATCAGTTCGACCCCTCGGCGCAGGCTCCCGCTCCCGTCAGCCCCGGACTGCATGATTTTCAGACCAAAATAGCAGAACTGCGGCCGCTCATCAACTGGCGCGCATTCCTGGCGGCATGGGGCTTCGACGCCTCGCTCGCCGCCGTGGCTTCGATAGAAGGATGCGACCACTGCCGCGCGCAATGGCTCGCCGGCGTTCCGCAGGAGAAACGCATGGCCGCTGCCAAAGCCATGCAGCTGATCAAAGAGGCCAACCGCGCCCTCGACAGGCTGGAGCGCGAGGAAGCAACGGTGGGCTGCCGCGTGACAATTCTGCCTGCACGTTCGGCCGACGAGTCAATCATCTTCACCCTCCCCGACGGCGACGAGCTACGGATAGCCACGCCTCGCCAGCCTGTTCCCGGCGACAGCGGCGAAGCCCTCTCGCTTGCCGACTTCGTCAGCGCCGACTCGACCGACCATGCGGCACTTTTCGCCGTCACGACCCGCGGAAAGATTACCGACGCTATTGCCGCTGCCCGCACATCGGCCGACGACTACGACGCCATCCTGCTGCAGACCATTGCCGATCGACTCGCCGAAGCAGCTACGGAGTGGCTACACGCCCGCGTGCGCCGCTCGCTCTGGGGCTACGAAACCGAAGCATCGGCCGACGGCCGCTACTACGGAATCCGCCCCGCCATCGGCTACCCCTCGCTGCCCGACCAGAAGCTCGTCTTCGCCGCCGACCGCGCCCTCAATTACGCCGAGCTCGGAATCCGGCTGACCGAAAACGGAGCCCTCGACCCCGCCGCATCGACAACCGGACTGATGATCGGTTACGCCAAATCGCGCTATTTCGTAATCAAACATAATTTAACATAAAAGTTTTTACACACTCATTAAACCTACAGGCTCGACGTGAGTCAAAACCTACGTGAACGGAAACTTAAGCCCCGTCGCAAACCCAAAAACGCTCAAAACATCATAACAATGATACAATCACTGCGTAGAGCTGCTTTAACCCTTATCGCACTCATATCTCTCTCGACCGCAATGGCCTACGATATCCGCGGAGTAATAGTCGACCCCGATGGGGAGCCGATGATTGCCGCGACTGTCCGACTGCTCAAAGCCAACGCCGACTCGACATTCGTCCGCGCGACGAAAACTGACACCAACGGCGCATTCGCCTTCACCGGTGTCAATCGGGGTAAATATATCGTAGAAGGAAACTGTATTGGCTACACGTCGACATTCGTCAACGCCGAAATCACCAACAAAAGCCTGCGCCTCGGGGAGATAGCCCTTAAAGAGGGAGGCATTGCACTGCGCGAAGTGACCGTCACCGGCACGATGACCGACATCAAAGTGATGGAGGACACCGTTGAATACAACGCCGGCTCATATAAAACCCAGCCCAACGCCGTTGTTGAGGATCTTCTGAAACGCCTTCCCGGCGTGGAAGTCGACTCAGAGGGCGGTATCACAGCCAACGGAAAGACAGTCAGCAAGATTCTGCTCGACGGCCAGGAGTTCTTTGCCGACGACCCCAAGGTAGCCTCGAAAAACCTTCCGGTCGACATGATCGAAAAGCTGCAGGTTATTGACCGCAAGAGCGACCTCGCCCGTCTCACCGGTGTCGACGACGGCGAAGAGGAAACCGTTATCAACCTTACGGTTAAAAAAGGAATGAAAAACGGTTATTTCGGAACGATTGAAGCCGGATATGGCACGAAAGACCATTACATCGGGCAGTTCAACGTCAACCGTTTCTGGAACGACAACCAGGTGACTCTCCTTGGAAACTTCAACAATATCAACGAACTTGGATTCACCGACAGCAACGGCAGTCGTTTCCGCCGTTTCGGAGGCAATCGCGGCCTGACAACCTCGCAGGCGCTGGGCTTGAACTTCAACGTCGGCAACAAAGAGATTTTCCGCATAGGCGGTAACATCTTGTACAGCCACAACGACCGCAACGTCGTAAGCCACAACGAGAAAGAGTATCTGCTGCGCGACTCCTGGCAGACCGAGGACGAATACTCGAAGGACAAGAGCCACAACATCCGCGCCGATTTCCGCATCCAGTGGAAGCCCGACTCGTTCAACACCCTCGAAGCTCGCCCCCGAATCTCCTATAATCTCAGCGATTCCGAGAGCCTCGACTCGATTCTTAACCGCACGGGCGGATTCGACGGCGAGCAGGTTTCGCGACAGTATCAGACATCGACCTCCGACGGACGCTCGCTTGAGTATGGCGCACAAATTATTTTCAACCACAACTTCCGCCGTCACCGCGGACGCTCATTCTCCATCGACCTCAACTACAGCCACTCCAACGTCCACGAAACCGAAGAGTCGTTCTCGCGCAACCGATTCTATCTCTATGGCGACTCGCTGGATATCTACGACCAGATTACGCGCAACCACACGTGGAGCGACAACATCAGCGGCCGCCTCTCATGGACCGAACCGCTCGGCAACGTGGCCAACGGACGCTTCCTGACCCTTGCCTACCGTGTTAACTACCGCTGGAACGACGCCGACAAGTTCGTCTACGACCACCCCGTGACCTACCCCTGGCAGGATCCCACGCTCTCGCAGCCGATTATCGACTATATCAACGAAGTTCTTAACACCGACCTCAGCAACCAGTTCCGCAACGACTACCTCAACCAGGATATCCGCTTGGGATTCCGCCAGGTGACATCGACCATGAACCTCGAAGCCGGCCTCTCGCTCGTGCCGACAATGTCGAAGAGCCTCGACCTGATCAACGAGAACCGCAACGTGCCCGAGCGCTGGGTTTGGAACTTCGCTCCGTTCCTGAACTACCGTCACCGCTTCTCGAAGAGCCGCTCGCTCAACGCACGCTACAATGGACGCACGTCGCAGCCCTCAATCTCGCAGCTGCAGCCCGTGCCCGATATGTCCGACCCCATGAACGTCATCTACGGTAACCCGGCGCTGAAACCCTCGTTCGCTCATCAGTTCAACCTCCGCTTCCAGGACTTCGATATGGCAACCCAGCGAAGCATCATGACGATGATGAACGTTGGCCTGACGCAGAACTCAATCGTATCGTCGGTGGTCCGCAACTACGACACCGGTTCGCAGGAAACACGCTATGAGAACGTCAACGGCACGTGGAACGCCAATCTTATGGCAATCTACTCGCAGCCGCTGCGCAACAAATCGTGGCAGGTGTCGGGTCACGTATTCGGAATGTACAATCAAACCGTAGGCTTCACCGACGGCACGAAAAACACCAGCCGCTCGATGAACATCAGCTTCAGCCCCTCGATAGCTTTCCGCCCCACGAATCTTCAGCTCGAGCTGCGACCCAACTACTCGTTCCGCCGCACGACAAACACGATGCCCGACTCAAAGTCGTCGAACGTCCACAGCTACGGAGGCTCGTTTAACGCCTACTACTACACGCCCGTAGGAATCGTGCTCAACAGCGACCTCCGCTTCTCGGCCACCCGAGGCTATGCCCAGGGCTTCGACCGCGACCAGTGGATTTGGGACTGCTCAATCTCCTATCAGATGCTGCGCGACAAGAGCCTGACAATTAGCCTCAAAGCCTACGACTTGCTCGGACAGCGCTCCGCAATATCCCATTCCGAGAACAACCAGTATATCCAGGATTCGAGCGTCAACACCCTGACACGCTACTTCATGGCTACAATCAGCTGGAAGTTCAACACCTTCGGCAAAGGCAACGAGCCCTCGCGCCGAGACGGCATGGGAGGTCCCGGTGGACATGGTGGTCCCGGTATGGGAGGTCCCGGTGGAGGCCCCGGTGGTGGTGGCGGACGCGGCCGCATGTAATCTCACGAAAAGGTCAAAATAACATAATACAGCAAAAAAATTCCGGCGCCGCACGACAAAAAGTGGCGTCGGAATTGTTATTAATGGGGAAATGCATTAACTTTGCACCGAAAAGCGGCCAATGCGGTCGCAAGCAGATTGCATTCATCCAAAACACAAAAATGAACTCATTCAAACTTTTTACCGAATGTTAAATGAGTTCATGTGAAATCATTCTTTTATTCACCTTTTTGGTCTTTTCCGGTCGCTTTTGCCAATTTCATCGGTCACGTAGCTCGCTACGCTCCCTCTTCAATTGACAAAATCGACCCGAAAAAGTCTCAAAAATGTGAATAAATAAAAAGTTTAAATGAGTTCAAACAGCCGCGAGGCAGAATAAAAAACCACACTAAAAGTTAACCAAAGCTCACTGCACAACTATGGACAGTAACGAGAAGAAATCAAAACGCCCGCGTATTGGGGAAGTGAGATCAACCGCACCCGAAAACAGCGAAAACTACAACAAAGAAGCCGACCAGACAATGGAGAGCACTGAACAGTCGGCAGGGCAGACAGGCTATCATCCACGCACGACGGGCTACAACCGTCCCTACGGTTACAACAACCAGGGCGGCTACAACCGTAACTATAACAATCAGGGAGGTTATCGTCCGCGTCAGCAATACAAAAACCACGAAAATCAATCGGAAGGCGGCGAAGGCGAAGAACGTACAACCGGCTACAACCCGCGCTATCGTCAGCAAGGCGGCTATCAGCAGGGCGGTTACAACCGTCAGCAGGGCGGCTACAACCCTCAGAACCGTCAGCAGGGTGGCTATAATCCCCAGAACCGTCAGCAGGGCGGCTACAACCCTCAGAACCGTCAGCAGGGTGGCTATAACCCCCAGGGACGCCAGCAGGGCTACAATCCCCAGTATCGTCAGCAGGGCTACAACCCCCAGGGTCGCCAGCAGGGCTACAATCCTCAGGGACGTCAGCAGGGCGGCGGTTACAACAACCGTCAGCAGCGCGGCGGCTACAACAATAATCGTCAGCAGCGCCACA
>CAYNSG010000116.1:1330-7634 GCA_964399885.1 uncultured Bacteroides sp. | reverse complement strand
TCTCCGGACTCTCGCCGCGCCAGCTCGGACGCCTGTCGATCGTCTACATGCAGCTCGCCGACCAGGCCGACCAGGCCGACAACGTATCGGCCGCCATCGGCTGCTACCGCAAGGCGTTTGCCGTCGACAGCGACAGCGCAACGGTCTACTACAACAGCGTCCCAGGCGAACACGCCATGATCCTCTCGGCATTAACCCACGCCATCGACAACCCCACCGACTCCTTGACTTTTGCCGACGAAGAACCCGACAGCATCGACATCAACGCCAACTACTAACAACCTGAATAATCTATGAGTAACAACTGGCAAGACCAACTCGCAGCGCTACGCGGCGCGCTCCCCGACGACCCCGCCGCCGAAACCCCGGCCGAGCAGGAACCGACGGCTGCCGACACGCCCCGACGCGGCAAACTGAGCATCGCCTACGAGCGCAAAGGTCACGGCGGCAAACAAGCCACAATCATCTACGGCTTCACCTGCTCCGACGACGAGCTGCAACAGATTGCCTCGCAACTCAAAAAATCGCTCGCCACGGGCGGCTCGGCACGCGGCGGCGAGATACTCATTCAGGGCAACCGCCGTCAGGAAGTCGCCAAGCTGCTAACGCAAATGGGATATAAACTCTGACATGTTAGAAGTCTACAAAGCATCGGCCGGCTCGGGCAAAACTTTCCGGCTCGCACAACAATACATAAGCCTGCTGCTCGGCTCCAAGGATGCCGACGGCCGCTACCGCCTGAACCGCCCAGGAACGAAAACCCACCGCCACATCCTCGCCATAACCTTCACCAACAAGGCTACCGAAGAGATGAAGAGCCGCATCGTCCACGAGCTTGCTCTGCTCGCCGACATGGAGCCGAGCTGGCTCAAGGAAGGGAAAACCAGCAAGTATGCCGCCGACCTCTGCGCCCTCTACGGCTGCACTCCCGCCGAGTTGAAGAACGCCGCCACAGCCGCCCTCAAAACCCTGCTGTTCGACTTCAACTTCTTCCACGTCAACACAATCGACGCATTCTTCCAAGTAATCCTCCGCACATTCGCCCGCGAGGCCGAGCTCAACGGAACCTACAGCATCGAGCTCGACAACCGCGCTATGGTCGCCGAAGGCGTCAGCCGGCTGCTCAACTCGCTGACAGAAGACCCCGAAGGCACCCGTCGGCTCAGCGACTACATCACCACCGACATGAGCAACCGCGTCAAGAACGGCACCGGTGCCAACATCTTCGACCGCAAAGGACAGCTCTATTCAACCCTCCTCAAACAATTCAGCAACCTCTTCGCCGAAAAAGTTGCGCTCAACATGGAGCGCATGAACGAATATTTCAGCGACCCCACGCTCTTTCAGGACTTCATCAAAGCAATCGCTGATCGCCGCAAAGCCATCGCCGCCCAAATCACTGCGCTCGAAGACACCGCCAAAAAGGAGATCAACGACTGCATGAAAGCCCTCAGCGCCGACCGCAAAGCCGCCGACGACATCCACTCCAACGTAATAAAGGCACTCAACAAGGAGGCTGCCGGGATAATCTCCAACAGCACCTATTTCGTCAAGTATGCAGCAAACAATAATGCAAGCCTCGACTTCAAGAAAAACACCGCTCCCCATCCTGCCTTCGAAAACGCCCTGCTCGAGGCTTCGAAAGCTATAGTTGCACGCAACGAGCAGATAGCACATCTTGAATGCGAAATAGTCCTCCTCAAATCCATCAGCAAAAACAACCTCACGCTCGCGCTGATGAAAACCCTGCTGGAACATATCGCCGAATATCGCGCCGAGAACAACGCCCTGCTGCTCTCCGACACCGGCTCGCTGCTCAGCTCGCTCCTGGGCGAGGGCGACACGCCTTTCGTCTACGAACGCATGGGCGTATGGCTCAGCAACTTCCTCATCGACGAGTTTCAGGACACCTCCGCCATGCAGTGGAAAATCCTCCATCCGCTCGTCAAAGAAGGCCTCGCCAACGGCAACGACAGCCTGATTATCGGCGACGAGAAGCAGTGCATCTATCGCTTCCGCAACTCCGACCCGACGCTCCTCGGCTCGCAAGTCGACAAAGATTTCACCGGACTCACCGAGATTACGCAAACCAACGCCAACACCAATTGGCGCTCATCGAAAGACGTTGTTGAATTCAACAACGCCCTCTTCCACGCAATGGCCGCCCGGAACGGCATCGCCGAAATCTATGCCAACGTTCGCCAGACCGTTGCCCCCAAACATAAAAACCACGCCGGATATATCCATGTGCGTCTGGTCGACGCCGATAAAGAGGAGTTTGCCGAAACAGTTCTGGCCAACCTCACCGCCGACATCAACCGCCAGCTTGCCGCCGGCTACAAACCCTCCGATATCGTTGTACTTGCCCGAGGCAAAACCGAAGCAAAGTGGGTCGTAGAAACCCTTCAGGCTGACGGCCACGAAGTAATCTCCGACGACGCCATGATGCTCGCCATCTCGCCCGCCGTGAAAATCATCGTCAACGGGCTCCGAGCCTACTCCAACTCGCTGCGCACTGTCAACCCCGACGACAAAACCGCACGCATCTCCAACCTCATTGCCGACTTCGAGAGCGGCATCATCGACGGCATCGACCCCAACACCGCGCTAACCCGCGCCATCAACGCCACAGCCGCCCCCGAATTCTCCGCGCCCGACGAAATCTCCTCCTGGAGCCTGCCGCTGCTGGTCGAGGATATCATCACCCGCTCGCTGCCCGAGGATGAACGCCGGCGCCAGCACCTCTACATCTCGGCGTTCTGCGACGTCGTCACCGACTTCTGCGAAAAGAACACCGCCGACGTCGACGGCTTCCTACGCTGGTGGGACATCAACGCCTCCGAGCTCAAAGTCTCCGTCCCCGAGGATAAGCAGTCGATCCGCGTCATGACAATCCACAAAGCCAAGGGACTCGAATTCCCCTGCGTGCATATCCCCTTCGGCAAATGGGAGGCAGTGAAGTTCATTGACCCGGAATGGGTAGATATGGACGGCATCGCTCTCGACGGCATCGACTCACGGCTTGTACCGCCGCTGCTGCTGGTTGATTTCAGCCAGGCAATCGCCGACACCCCGCTCGCCGACACCTACCGCCGCCGCGTCGACGAGCAGACTCTCGACGAAATCAACGTGCTCTACGTCGCCTTCACCCGCGCCAAGGATGAGCTGTCGGTGCAGGTTGCCAAACCCGGCTCTGCGGTCACCGCCCAAAGCCTCATAGTCAACGCTCTCAGTAGCGCCTTCCCCGGCCAATTGCTCTCGGCCGACAACGACTTCATCTGCGGCAGCCCCACCACCCCGACACCCGAGGAGAAAGACCCGCCGACAGCCATCGAACCCACGGCAATCGACTCGATGCCCGATTTCTTCTCATGCAACCGTCCCGAAATCTGGGATGATATAAAACTTTCAACCGACGACAAATGAAACCGATATTCCTCATAGGCTACATGGGCTGCGGAAAGTCGACCCTTGGCCGCAACGTCGCCGCCATCACCGGTATGCAATTCATCGACCTCGACACCTATATCGAGACCCGATACCATGCCAACGTCCGCCAAATCTTTGCCGAGCGCGGCGAGGACGGATTCCGCGACATTGAGCGCCGAATGCTCCACGAAGTCGCTGAATTTGAGGATGTCATCATTGCTTGCGGCGGCGGAACGCCATGCTTTTTCGACAACATGGACTATATGAACGAGCGCGGCACAACCGTGCTGCTCGACGCCTCGCTCGACCGCCTCTTCTCGCGCCTCAAACGCGGACGCCACAAACGCCCCCTGCTCGCCGGCAAAAACGACGACGAGCTCCGACAATTCATCATCGACGGACTCGCCGCACGCCACCCCTTCTATTCGCGCGCCACTCATCGCTTCGAATCCGACCTCCTCGAAAGCTCCTCGCAAATCGGGCTCACCGCCTCGAAATTCATCAACCAAGTAATTCTCAACCGATGAACGAATCACCAACGCCACAGGCCGCCCCGGTTGCAGTTGCCGACGACCGCATGCGCTTCTCCATAGGGCTCCCCGCGGCCGACAATGCCGAACAACGCTTCCCGCTGACGCCCGAAGCCGCCGCCGAACTGATTGCCGACCGCTGCCGTATCGTCATGGAGGCCGATGCCGCCAAAACAATCCACTACTCCGACGCTGCCTATGCCAACGCCGGAGTTGAGATTTCGGGGCGCACCGAGGCCCTCGGCTGCGACATCGTCGTCACCCTCGGCGTTCTCTCGGTTGCCGACGTTGAGAAGATGCGCCGCGGAGCTACACTGCTGACTTTTACCACCAAACTAATAGCCGCCGGCAAGCAAGTCGTCGCGCGGCTGCTACAGCGAAACATAACCGCCGTAGGGCTCGACCTCATCGCCGACGCCCACGACAACCACCCCTTTGCCGACATCCTCGCCGAGGTCGACGGCCGCGCAGCCATTGCCGTCGCCGTAGCGATGATGGCCAATCCGTCGCTCGGCAAAGGCATCCTCTTGGGAGGCGTTCCGGGAATCATGCCCTGCGAAACCACTATCATCGGCAGCAGCCATGCCGCCCGCGCCGCCGCTCGTGCCGCCTCCGGGCTCGGCTCCATCGTCCGCATTTTCGACAACGACACCTTCGCGCTGCGCCATGCCCTCCATTCGCTCGGCCCATGGGCTATCGGCTCAGTGCTCCACCGCCGCACAGTCGAAACCGCCGTCACCGCCGCCGACATCATCATCCTCGCCAACGCCCCCGCCGGATTCTACTCCGATTATAAAAGCCGTATGAAACGCGGCGTAATTTTCATCGACATCACCGGCACCACCATAGGCGAATCGCCCGCAAAAGTCTGCGACCTCGCCCTGACGCCTCCCTGCCGCCCGTCGGCCGACTGCGTATTCATCAACCCCGGAGGCTCCGCGCCACGCACCGCCGCCATGGCTATCTCAAACGCCCTGCTCGGACTCTTCGCCGAAACCGGATTCTACGTCGCCGCCGTCAACACTCTGCGCGTCAACCCGCTGCTGCAGAAAGCCATACTCACCTTCCGCAGCCGAGTTGTCAACGAGGACGTTGCCATGTTCTCCGGCATCCGACTCACCGATCTCTCGTTGTTCCTAAACCTCTCCTGATGGCACAGAAATACTACGTAGTCTGGGCCGGACACGACACCGGCGTGTTCGACAACTGGGAGGACGCCCAATTGCAGGTCGAAGGCTTTCCCGGCGCGCGCTTCAAGGCGTTCACCTCGCGCGAAGCCGCCGTCGAAGCCTACCGCAACGCTGAGCGAGCCGACACCCTCGCCATCATCGGGGCCATCGCCGCGCATCCCGCCGACACCGTCAACTATGCCGCCCTTCCCGGAGTGAACACCAACGCCATAGCCGTCGACGCCTCATGCCCCGGAAATCCCGGGCCGGTTGAGTATCGCGGCATCGACCTCCGCACCGGCCGACAGATGTTTGCCGTCGGACCAATTCCCGCCGGAACCAATAATATCGGCGAATTTCTCGCCATCGTCCACGCCCTGGCGCTCATCGACCGCGACAACCTGCAGGGAATGTCGGTCTACACCGATTCGCGTACAGCCCTCACATGGCTCCGGCGCGGATTTGCCAACACAAAGATTACCCCATCGCCCGCCAACGCCCAAATCCGCGGCATTTTAGCCCGCGCACAAACATGGCTTCAGAACCATCCCCGGCATGCGCCTGTTCTTAAATGGGACACCGACAATTGGGGGGAAGTTCCCGCCGACTACGGTCGCAAATAAAAAATTTGCTACCTTTGCAGCCACAAATTCAAGAAAGTCATCATCTAAATGCATAAATTCAGCCTACTCCTCCGTGCCGTCGGGCTGTCGGTCGTTGCCATAGCCTGCTCGCTCAACGCGCGGGCTCTGACGCTTCCCGACTCGCTCGCACGCTACTCTGTTGAGCTCTCGGCAAGCTTCTCAACCGGTGCCCACACGCCTTTCTGGCTCGTCAACAACCGCTTCGGGCTATCGTCGATTGAAAAAAACAGCGGCTACGTACGCGCCGGACTGTTCCACGACGCTGAGCGGCGCTACGACAAGCGCGTCAGCTGGGGCGCCGGCGTCGACTTGGCCGGAGCTTGGAATTTCTCGTCGAAGTTCATCGTGCAGCAGCTCTACGCCGAGATGCGCTATCGAGCCATCGAGCTGAGCATCGGCAGCAAAGAGCGCTGGGGAGGCTTGGAAAATCCCCGCCTGTCGAGCGGAAATCTGCTCTTCTCAACCAACGCTCGCCCGATTCCCCAGGCACGATTCTCGCTGCCCGAATATGTCGCCGTGCCATTCACAAACC
>CAYNSG010000116.1:0-1230 GCA_964399885.1 uncultured Bacteroides sp. | reverse complement strand
ACCGACATGCCCTCAAAGGTTATCGACTGGATTAAAGTGTTTTGGCCCTCTTCGGGCGGCAGCGACACTCCGATGGGCGAGCAGACCAACGTCTACGGCAACCACACCGGCGACTGGAACTTCCGCCTCAACTGGTTGCCGCGCGACCTCGACTGGGCGGTGTCGCTCTACTACGACCACTTCTTCGAGGACCATTCGATGATGTTTTTCGACTACACCTGGCGCGATATGCTGCTGGGCACAGAGATTACCTTCCCGAAAAACCCCGTCATCAGCGCCCTCGTTTATGAATATTTATACACAAAAGACCAGTCGAGCCCCGTATATTGGGACCATACCCCCGCCATCCCCGAGCAGGTGAGCGGACGCGACGACTACTACAACCACGGCATCTACACCGGCTGGCAGCATTGGGGAATGGGAATCGGTAATCCGCTCATAATCTCGCCAATCTACAACACCAACGGCACCATATCGTTCCGCCACAACCGACTGAAAGGTCATCACCTCGGCTTTGAGGGACAGCCTACGGATTGGCTCTCCTACCGCGTGCTGCTCAGCTACACCCGCAGCTGGGGCACATACTCCGCCCCCACCCGCGACGTTCAGAAGAATTTCAACACCCTCGTCGAGGCTACTTTCACGCCCCGACGACTCACAGGCTGGAGCGCTACACTCTCGCTCGCTACCGACGGCGGCGTCATGCTCGGACCCAGCTTCGGCGCCATGTTATCAATTCGTAAAACCGGATGGCTATGAACAAGATAAAACCGATTCGACTCGTCGTTGCCACGCTCGCATTTGTGGCATTAATCCTGCTTACCGGATGCCGCAAAGGAGGCATCAACGGCGACCTCGACGGAATGTGGCAAATACTGACCGTCGAGCAGCTCTCCGACGGCACAACGACCAACGTCAAGGACCGACAGCTCTACTACTGCCTCTACCTCCACACCGCCAACCTCACAAAGAACGGCGGCGTTGCCGAAACTGCCAACATGACCTACACCGGCGACAAGCTGACGCTCGAATTCCCCTCATCGAGCGTCGAATCACTAACCCCCTGGTTTATATACGCCAACACCGTCGTCTTCACCATCGACCATCTGACCCGCAACGACCTCGTAATGCACAGCGACCGCGTCAAACTCACCTTCCGCAAATACTAACTCTCCACGCTTTCCCCCACATTTTTATGCAAACCGCATTGAAAAGAGAACATAAAAGAGC
>CAYNSG010000115.1:0-7695 GCA_964399885.1 uncultured Bacteroides sp. | reverse complement strand
ATAAGTTTCTATAAGCTCCCCACCAAAACACAGGAATTTGTACGTGTCCCGAAATACTTAGCGCTATCGGCTATGGCCGATGTGCGAATCGCGAATGCCGAAATATCCTCGTTGCAGGAGCTGGCTCAGCAGCTTTATAACGAGGGCGACATCGACCGCGCCTACGCCTATATAGATTATACGCTCAACAAGGCGATACAATTACCTAACAGGTCGAAAGCGTATAGCATCACGAGAGTGCTTCGCAGCGTTTACGAAGCCAATAAGGCGCACATTGCGGCTCATCAGCAACATGTGCGGATAGTTCTGATTATCGTGTGTGTATTGGCAGTGATTCTTGCGGTGGCCATTTTTGTGATTATCGGGCAAAACCGGAAGTTAAGCCGCCAGAAGAATACACTCGACGATATGAACCGCAGCCTGAGCCAAAACAACAGCGAATTGGCTGCCGCCCACCAACAGCTCAACGAAGCAAATCAGAAACTGAAAGATCTGAATGCCGACCTTAAGAATAAAAACAGCGAGCTTGAGGAGGCTAACTATGTGAAGGAAGAGTATATAGGCTACGTGTTCACCATCTGCTCAAACTATATAGGCAAGCTCGAAGCCTTGAAGAATAAGATTCACACAAAAGTTGTCAGCAAGCAATACAAGGATTTAGAGAAAGAAACCTTTGTGTTTACGCCCAAAGAAGAGCTGAAGGATTTCTACAGATCGTTCGATTCGATATTCCTGCATATCTACCCTACGTTTATCGACGACTTCAACGCACTGCTGCGCGACGACCAAAGAATCTATCCCAAGGAGGGCGAGCTGCTCAACACCGAACTTCGCATCTATGCTCTGGTAAGGCTTGGAATTACCGACAGCATCAAGATTGCCGACTTCCTTCACTGCTCGGCGCAGACGGTCTACAACTACCGCCTGAAGATGCGCAACCGCGCCCGGATTGCGAAGGAGAACTTTGCTGATGCCGTTCGCGCTTTGGCAAATTTAATGGATAAGGCATCGCGCATGGGCGCGGAATTTGGTTCATATCCGATTACACAACAGCCACAAAATTCTTACTAAATTTATTCACGGCATTTCTGGTTTACAGTAATTTAACTTAAAATTGGTTTACCCTGCGGGTTTACCACGTTTGGCAAAGGGGTAGAATAACCTATAAATTTGCCAACGTAAAAAACATAGTTATTACTGCTCATGAAAACTGGTCTAAAAGCCATGAATAAACTACTTCTCATCGCAATCTACATCACGATGCCGACATTGGTGTGGTCATGCTCGTCGGAGAATTCCGATGAACCGGAACCCCCGGTGTCGGCCGATGCTGTTATCACAGCTACGCCTACGTCGCTTGCTACAGGGTATGAAGCCGCAACCCTGCAGGTAGAAGTGACTTCGACTCAGGATTGGTCAATCAAGTCGGACGCCGATTGGTGTACAACAATTCCAACGGGCGGCGTCAAGAGTCATCCCACCACTATTAATATTAAGGTGACGGCCAACAACGAAATTGATGCTCGAAGCACCAACATCACCGTTACGAGCAGCGGAAAGACGCTCAGCATACCGCTCACGCAGGAAGCAAAGCCGACTCTCAACGTATCGACCGCAACAGTCAGCTATGGTGCCCAAGCGTCGGAATCGACATTCAGCGTGGAAACAAATGGTGCGTGGACAGCATCCAGCGACGCAGCCTGGTGCACGGTTTCGCCCGCATCCGGAACTGCCGGAACTGCCACAGTAACAATCAAAGCTGAAGCCAACGCAACAAATGAGGCTCGAGTAGCTGTTATTACAGTTCAATCGGGCGAGTTGAGCGAAAAGATTACCGTAAACCAGTACACCGACGAAATTCAAACGCCTGAAGGCTACACACTCGTTTGGCACGATGAATTCAACACCCCCAACGGGTCGATGCCCGACACCGAATTGTGGTATTACGACGTGTGGAATCCCGGATTTGTCAACAACGAATTGCAACGCTATGTGGCCGGTCAACTCGGCGACGAAAAGACAGCCGTGATAGAGAACGGAATACTCAACATCATAGCCCGCAAAGCCGGAAACGAAGTGATTTCAGCCCGCATAAACACCCGCCAGCTCTGGACCTACGGCTATTTTGAGGCACGCCTGAAACTGCCCAAAGGGAAAGGCACATGGCCTGCATTCTGGATGATGCCTTCCGACGGCGGCAACTGGCCACATTGCGGCGAAATAGACATCATGGAAGAAGTCGGTGTGAAACCCAACTACACATCCTCATCTATTCATTGCACAAGCTACAACCACACTACAGGCACTCAGAAAACAGCCGAGCGTCTGACGCCCGGAGCCGAGGAGGAATTCCATATCTATGCTCTTGAATGGACTGCCGACTATATCCGCACCTACGTCGACGGCAAGCTGCTCTTAAGTTTCGCCAACGACAAGAAGAACGACGAAAACTCATGGCCGTTCAACAAACCGTTCCATCCGATTCTCAACCTGGCTTGGGGCGGCGACTGGGGCGGCATGAACGGAGTTGACGAAAGTGCGCTTCCGGCTACGTATCAGATCGACTACGTCAGAGTGTTCCAAAAAAATGAATGAGTTCAAAAAGGGTTATTAAACGGCTGAAAGGGGACTACTATATATAAACTTAGGAAAAATCGAGATTAAAGGGTAAAAAAGATTATTTACACATCCTCTTAAGGTCAGCAATGCAGGGCGCGTCACGCTTCCGCGCCCTGCCACCATGGACAACTTCATGGACAACTTCATGGACAACTATAAAGCGAAGAACCTTAGCATAATCTAATGCTATGACATAACCACATATTTTTTAGAGAATTAACTAAAATAATATAACAATAAATCACAACCATTATCAGATGAAAAAGTTAACTCTTGTTCTGATAGCTGTCATGACATGGCTGGGAGTATATGCCCAGGATGTCAGCGTATCAGGTACGGTGATTTCTCAGAACGACGGCGAAACGCTTATCGGCGCCACCGTCACTGAGAAAGGCACACAGAACGCCACTCTCACCGATATCGATGGTAACTTCACCATTAAAGTGGCCAATGGTTCAACCCTTCTGGTTACCTACATCGGCTACACCCCCAAAGAAGTTAAGGTGTCGGGCAACATGTCCGGAGTGCAAATCGAACTTCTTGAGGACACTCAGATTCTCGACGAGGTAGTCGTTATCGGCTATGGCACGCAGAAAAAGAGCGTTGTCACGGCTGCAATCTCTACCGTCAGCGCCGAGACTCTCGAACAAACCGCACCTACCAACCTGCAGAACGCCCTCAAAGGCGTGACCGCCGGCGTGACCGCGACAACAGCCAACGGCCAGCCCGGCTCGGCAGCTCAAATCCGCGTGCGTGGTGTCGGAACAATCAACAACTCCAACCCGCTCTACATCGTCGACGGAATGCCGATTGAAGGCGGCGTAGACTACCTCAACCCGAACGATATCGCCAGCATTGAAGTGCTCAAAGATGCTGCATCGGGCGCTGTCTATGGTGCACGCGCAGCAAACGGTGTTATTCTCGTAACGACCAAATCGGGCCAGCAAGGACGCGCGAAAATCAATTATGATTTCTCCTACGGTTGGCAGTCGAAGCTGAAATCAATCGACATTCTCAACGCCACGCAGTATGCCATCATGAAGAATGAGGGCTATCTCAATATCGGTCAGCCCGCTCCCTACGCCGATCCTTACAGCTATGGCGAAGGCTACGACTGGCAGGCCGCAATCTTCAACGACAACGCCCCGGTGATGAACCATCAGCTTTCGGTTTCGGGCGCTTCTGAGAAGATCAACTACTTCCTTTCATTCGGCTATTACGACCAGGAAGGTATCATCGGCGGCAACTACGGACAGTCGAGCTACAACCGTCTCACTCTCCGCTCGAACAACATCTACACGTTCTTCGACGAATCGAAGAGCCGTAACTTCCTCAACAAGTTCACGTTCACATCCAATATCTCATACGCCCGCATTCACTCCAAAGGCTTCGGCGGTGGCGGCGGCTACTATGGCGGCGCTATCACCAACGCTATCGGTATGTCGCCGATGCTGACTCCGACGCTCGCTCCCGGCTCGGCACTCTACAACGAGCAGCTTGCCTACTATGCAGGCAACGATAAATACGTTCCGCGCTACGATGCCGACGGAAACCTCTATATGATTCCCGAATCGCACGGCGGCGGCTACCAGGAGCTCGACAACCCGTTCTACGGTTGGTCGTTCCCCGCAGGCAAAAACTGGAGCCATAAAATTGTCACCAGCCTTATCGGTGAGCTCCAGCTCTGGGACGGTCTCAGCTATCGCATCAGCTTCGGCGGCGACTTCGCCTTCTGGGGCAGCGACAGCCACACGGAGCCCAGCTACTACACCAACCTCGTCAACACCGACGCTATCCACGCATCGGCAAGCTCAAGCTCCAACCGCGGTTGGACATGGCAGCTCGAAAACATCCTGACCTACGACAAATCGTTCGGCGACCACCACATCAACGTCGTGCTCGGCCAGTCGGGCAAGCAGTCGACCGGATGGTGGATTAACGCATCGGCCAACAAACTCTACAACTTCGAAAAACCTTGGGTGACCGTAGCTCAGGGCGCTCCCGGCGAAGAGGATGGCGGCAACCGTACCGGTAATGCCGGTCCCAACTCAGCTTGGCCCAAACTTCTCTCGTACTTCGGACGTGCATCGTACGACTTCGGTGGCCGCTACATGGCTCAGGTGACTGTGCGCCGCGATGGCTCCTCACGCTTCGGTGCCAACCACAAATGGGCTACCTTCCCATCGTTTTCACTTGGCTGGAACCCGACGAGCGAAGCTTTCCTTCAGGATCGTCCTATCTGGTGGACCAACACCAAGCTGCGTTTCTCGTGGGGTAAAAACGGTAATGAATCTATCGGCGACTTCGCCTACACCGTGCTCACCGACGGTAACAACAACTACTACTTCGGTCCCGAGGGCGTAAGCTCAACCTACGGCTCAAAAGCTTCAGGCCTTGCCAACCCCGACCTGAAATGGGAGGAATCAACGCAGACCGACGTTGGCTTCGATGCCGGATTCTTCAACAACTCGCTGCAGTTCAGCTTCGACTGGTATAAGAAGAGAACAACCGGTATGCTCATGACGATGATGATTCCTACCTATGTCGGCGAAACCAAACCTATCGGTAACGTAGGAATCATGGACAACACCGGTATTGAAATGAACCTTCGCTGGGCCCACAACTTCGGCCAGGTAGAAGTGAATCTCGGCGGCAACATCTCGTATGTCAAGAACCGCCTCGTTAACTTGGGCAACGCCGATGGCTGGCGCACTGAGATCAGCAACGGCACAGCCGGCGACATTGCCCGCTCGATGAACGGCGAAGTATTCCCCTTCTTCTTCGGCTACAAAACCGACGGTATTATCCAGAACCAGGCTGAAGCCGATGCTTACAATGCTCAGTATGGTCTGACTGCCGGACAAGTGCAGTACTACGCTACTCCGGGCGACGTTCGCTTCCTGGATACCAACGGCGACGGCAAACTCGACGCCGACGACCGCACAAAGATTGGTAAAGGTATGCCCGACTGGACCTACGGCTTCAACATCGGCGCAGGCTGGCGCGGATTACAGCTAACGGCTTACTTCCAGGGCGTTTGGGGCAACCAGATTTACGACGCTTCGCTTCGCGGCGACACCCCCGCCAAGAACCTGCCGAGCTGGATGCTCAACCGTTGGACCGGCGAAGGCACATCGAACACAATCCCAATCTACCGCCTCTCTGACTCGCGCAACTGGCAGAGCTCTGACCTCTACATACATCCGGGCGCTTACCTGCGCATGGCAAACCTGACGCTGTCGTACACTCTGCCCGGCACTCTTACCCGCAAAGTCGGAATCGACAACTTCCGCGTCTACTTTATGGGCGAAAACCTCTTCACCGCCACCAAATATCGCGGTTTCACTCCGGAGGTTGGCGACGGCACAAGCATCGGTATCGACTATGGTAACTACCCCGAAGCTCGCACATTCTCTGTTGGCTTCAACCTGTCAATCTAAACGGTTTTTACACACTACTTAAAATCTAAAATGATGAAAATCTCCAAATATCTTATCGTAGCCTCGATAGCCCTCACCGGTATGGGCGTTTCATCCTGCGGTTCTGACTGGTTGGATATTACCAACAACACTCAGGATCCCGTCGAGGAGTACTACACCTCTGAGGACAACATCTGGCAAGCTGTCGTGGCTGCTTACGACCCGTTGCACTGGTTTGACTACGCCAACAACTACACCGGCTTAAACATCTATCCCGAAGTTCTTTCCGACCAGTGCTTCCCCGGTGGCGGCGACGTCAGCGACATGGACCAGTGGAAAGGAGTGTTCAATTTCAACATCACTCCCACCAAAGTGCTCGACACGAACTATTCAAACGCCTATTCGGGCGTGAAGCGTTGCATCGACGCGCTCTACTACATGGACAACTACTGGACTCCTGCCAACTCGCTCGAAGAGTCACATCGCGAACGCTTCCGTGCCGAAGTGACCGCTCTGCACGTGTTCTTCTACAATCATCTCTGGCACTGGTGGGGCAACATCGTCTACTACGATGAGCCGCTTTCGGGCGACTTTGAGGCTCCTCAGTACACCGCCGATGAAGTTTATCAGTTTATGATTTCCGACCTCGAGAGCGTAATCGCTTCTAACGCGCTCCCCGAGAAATGCGAAGGGGTGGAACTCGGCCGCGTCACAAAACATTTCGTCTACATGCTCTATGCCGAAATCGTGATGTACCAAAACGACACATCGCGCTATCCGACAGCCCTGAACTATATGGAGGAAATAATCAACTCCGGAAAATATCAGCTTATGGACGACTTCGCAGCTATCTGGGATGTTTCCGGCGAATGGTGCTCGGAGTCAGTGTTTGAAATCAACTACTCCGACTTCCAGGCCACACGTAACTGGAGCTGGGGCGGAACTGCCGGCGGCACCGTTGTTCCTTGTATGATTCTCCCCCGCGGATACAATTCGAGCGATGGCATTCACGACAACACGGGCTGGGGCTTCGGCACCGTTCGTCAGTCGACCTACAACTCCTACGATGCTAACGACCAGCGTCGCGACGTTTCAATCTGGGCTCCCGAACCGGGTTCCTACACCGTTGGCTACCAGGACACAGGCTTATTCTTAGGCAAGTATGCCGGCAAAATCGGTGACAACTCGGGTCAGCTCGCCGACGCTGTGCTCAACTACAACAACAACCTGCGCCTCTACCGCTACTCTGAAGTGCTTCTGAATGCAGCCGAGCTCGGCTCGAGCAGAAAGCAGGAGTATCTCGATGCTGTTCGCTCTCGCGCAGGCTTGGGCTCCGTGACTGCCACAACCGACAATATCATTCAGGAACGCGCTTGGGAATTCCTCGGCGAAGGCAAACGCTACTGGGACCTCATCCGCACCGGTCTTGCAAAAGATTATCTCGTTGCCGGGAATGAAATTCCCGACGACCGCACGGGCAACTACACCGACAACAAGAAATATCTGCCTTTCCCGCAGTCGGAAATTGACTTCTGCCAGGGCCGACTCAAGCAGAACGACCAGTATTTCCTTTAATGAGTTCAATACCCAAAAAGAAACATAATGAAACCAATAGATAAATTTTACAGATATGGCATCTTCGCCTTTGCAGCGCTGG
>CAYNSG010000114.1:0-7819 GCA_964399885.1 uncultured Bacteroides sp. | reverse complement strand
GTTTGTAAGTAGCTGGTCAAATTAATTTGAACAGCTACTTGAATATAATACGCTTACAAACGAGGTTTTGTTCAGTGAATTTCAACTGTTGGGCGCGCGGGGATGAGTCGCCGGTCGAACGTTTCGACGAGCTGCTGCAGAGTCGCCGGAGCCGCCGTCGGGGTCAGTCCGGCAAGATGTGCCGCAAGGCCGATGATTTCCTGAGCTGTGAGGCGGCGGCGCAGGGCGTCGAGAGCCATCTCCGGGTCGCGTTTCGACAGCCGGCGTCCCTCGGCGTTGCAGACGAGTGGCAGATGCACAAACTCAGGCGGCGTGAATCCGAGTAACCGGTGGAGATAAATCTGTTGGGCGGCAGAGTCGAGAAGGTCGCAGCCACGCACGACCTCCGTGACGCCCATCAGCGCATCGTCGACAACAACGGCAAGCTGGTAGGCCCAGGCGCCATCGGCGCGGCGCAGCACAAAGTCGCCGCATTCGCGGTCGAGCCGCAGCTCGCGCTCGCCAAACACGCCGTCGGTGAAGCCTACCGTCGTATCGTCGGGGATGAAAAGTCTTACGGATTTCCCCGCCGTCAGCTCAACTCGTCGGGGCATTCCGTCGGGACGGCAGCGGCCGGAATAGATGATGCGACCGTCGGAGGCGTGAGGCGCCTGCGTGGCGTGGAGGTCGGCGCGCGTGCATGAGCAAGGGTAGACTTGCCCGGCGTCGGCAAGTCGCTCGAGCGCTGCAGCATAGAAGTCAGAGCGGCGCGATTGCGAGTAAGGGCCATGCTCGCCGCGGTCGTTGAGCCCGCCCTCGTCCCAATCGAGCCCGAGCCATAGGAGGTCGTCCTCAATTTGCGCGGCATATTCGCGCCGCGAACGCTGCGGGTCGAGGTCCTCGATGCGCAGAATCCACCGACCGCCGCGCGAGTGCACGGACAACCACGAGACCAGCGCGGTCATCACATTGCCAAGATGCATCCGTCCGGTAGGCGACGGCGCAAATCGTCCGACAGGAGTTTCCATACGCCTGCAAAGCTACAAAATTCCCCTGAAATGGAAAACCGCCGCAGGGAGAATCCTGCGGCGGTTTGTTATACGGTCAAAGTGTGGGTTATTTTCCGGTGTGGTTGAAGGTGGTGGTCTTCAAGGTAATGTTTTTCTCCATTGAGAGGTGCGAGCCGCAGATTATTCTGCTTCAATTATCCATTCGTCGAGTGAATGGATGCTGTCGGAGAAGTTAGCTCCGATTTTTATCAGCCGCCTGCCATCAGCCTTAAACGGCAGCAAATAATCTTTCTCAGCTATTTGATTAATCGCTTCCCTAGCGGTTTTATTCATTTTGAATTCAAAGAGATATAAGAACCGTGGGGTCTTTACAACCAAATCTATCCTCCCTGATGCAGTTTTGTATTCGATTTGGGCGTAAAAGCCTAACAGCTTTATTAAGATGAAAATAACGTCTTGATAGTGTTGTTCTATCTCGATATGATTGAATCCATCTTGATTGAAGTCGGAAAACAGAGCTTGAAGGCGAGTCATGAATTTCTCGACATTGCCTTCCAATATATCGTGTTGGAAATTAAAGACGGAAAACTCCGAGTCATACTCCGTAGCCGGCACATAGATTGTCATTAACTGAGTGTAGAAACCCTCTTCAACCTCATGATTCGGGAATCCAAGTGTGAGGCGATTGTAGTCGCGGCAATAATCTTTAATCGTGAGATAACCTGTTTGGTAAAGAATTGGATATAAGCTTGCACGATAGTCGAATTGGACAGAGCTTATGGCGTTTTCGGCTACCTCTATTTTGTCGAGCCGCGAGAGGGGAATCTGCCTGTTTTTAATCAGTTTCACGAGAAAACTCGGCGTGCCGGTTTGAAACCAATAGTTGCTGATTCGGCGTGCTTTGAGCGCATTGAAAATGCTGAACGGATTGTAGATATCCAGCGAATTTTCGGGCGAGAAATGATACCCGTCGTAGTTGAGCTTTAGCAACTCGTATGCTTCATCGAGCGTGATGCTCAGTTTGCCGGCGAGTTCATTCACTCCGATGTTGAAATTGGAATGCAGCTCCTGAGTTGTAATTCCGCAGATGCCGCTGTACTCCTCGTTCATCGAGATATCCTCAAGATTGTTAAGGTCGCTGAAGATACTCATGTGGCCAAATTTTGTCACGCCTGTCAGCATGGCAAATTTGATGCGGGAATCCTGGCTTTTCAGATTGCCGTAGAACGCCCGAAGAGTATCGCGGTAGGATTCTTGGAGCTGCTTGTCGTCGACGGAGTCCAACAAAGGTTTGTCGTATTCGTCGATGAGAATCACGACCTTTTGCCCCGTCAGTTCGCAGGCCTTGGAAATCAGCCATTCGAATCGTTCTTCGGGAGAACGGGATTCGACGTCGCTGCCATAGATTTTCTCCCATTTTTCGAGGTGGGTGTTGAGGCGTTCGGCCAAGCTTGATGGCGTCTTGTAGGATTTGGTAGTAAGGTCGAGATGAAACACCGGATGTGCAACCCAGTCGTAATGATGTCGGTCGATTTCAAGATTTGAAAACAGTTTCCGGTTTCCTCTGAAGAATTCCTCAGCCATCGAAAGGAAAAGCGATTTCCCAAATCGCCGGGGGCGGCTCAGGAACACGTATTTCGAACCCGAATCAATCAAGCGATGTAAATAGCCGGTCTTATCCACATAGACATATCCCTCTTCCCTGATGGTGGAAAAAGTCTGGATTCCGATAGGATATTTGATTTGATTCATGGCTCGTTGTTTCCGTTGAAGATGTTCTTGACCACAAAGTTAATTATTATTTCGCAATTTCTCGAATAAATAGCTTGGCGGTCAAGCGAAATCCGCGGGGAGGAGCGGGAAAAGCCGGGGCCGGCCGGCGATTAGTTCCGCCGAACGGCTCCGGTGCAAGCTGTATTGAAGGTTATAAAAGTGCGGGGGATTACTTGTCGAGGTGCTCGTAGTGGAGGGTCATAGTGGGCTGGTCGCAAACCTCAGCCGGACCGAAGTACTGGATGGGGCCGGGGAATACGTAGGCTGTGTTGATAGCCCAGTCGTCGCGCTTGGCAGCGAAGCGGCGGAAGGGTGTTCCGTCGAGGCGCACGAGCGCTTTCTGAATCACGGGCTTCATTTCGCCGTGGCGACGCTCCATGTTGAACATCATTGTGATGGGCACACCGCCTGCGAGCCACTGAACGGAGGGTTTCGTCAGGTTGCGGAGGCTGGAGATGTAGCCCGTAACGCCGGCGTTGATAAGGTTGGCGGCGTTGTAGCCTAGAGCGTAGCAGTAGTCAGCGTCGAAGTTTGAGGGAGCTGCGCAACGTCCTTCGTAGCCGAAGAAGTGGTGGAGCGGCGAGAATTTGCCGTCGTAGTTGCCGGCTTTGCGCATCTCTTCGAGGCGGCGCGAAACCATCTCGCTGAGGAGCTTCTCGGTTTCGATGAGCGAAACCTGCACGTTGCCGTGGGGGTCGCGGTCGAGGGTGAGCTGGCGGGCAACGCCTTCGGGGAGCGATGCAAACACTTCGGCGTTGGCGGCCGAGAGGTTTGCGAGCACGAATTCGCGCTGCTCGGCCGGGGTCTTGCCGGCGAAGTCGGGAGTGCGAGCCAGGAGGTCGTTGAGCTCAGCGATGAGGGCTTTCATAGCGGGGATGAACTCGATGAGGCCTTCGGGGATGAGCACTGTGCCGAAGTTGTTGCCGTATTTAGCGCGGTTGGCAACGATGTCGGCGATGTAGTTGACAACGTCCTGAAGGGTCATGTTCTTGGCCTCAACCTCCTCGGAGATGATGCAGACGTTGGGCTGAGTCTGCAGGGCGCATTCGAGGGCGATGTGTGATGCCGAGCGGCCCATGAGCTTGATGAAGTGCCAGTATTTCTTGGCCGAGTTGCAGTCGCGCTGGATGTTGCCGATGAGCTCTGAGTAGGTTTTTGTTGCGGTGTCGAAGCCGAACGAAGCCTCTACGACGTCGTTCTTCAAGTCGCCGTCGATGGTTTTGGGACATCCGATCACCTGCACGCCGGCGCCGATGCTCTTATAATATTCGGCGAGGATAGCGGCGTTGGTGTTTGAGTCGTCGCCACCGATAATCACGAGAGCAGAGATTTTGAGCTCTTTGAGGATTTCGAGGCCTTTGTCGAACTGCTCTTTCTTCTCGAGTTTCGTGCGTCCGCTGCCGATGATGTCGAAGCCGCCGGTGTTGCGATATTCGTCGATGATATCGGCTGTCAAGTCGATGTATTTGTGGTCAACGAGTCCGCCGGGTCCCATGAGGAAGCCGTAGAGACGGCTCTCTTTGTTGATTTTCTTGATGCCGTCAAACAGACCGCAGATGACGTTGTGTCCGCCGGGAGCCTGTCCGCCCGAGAGGATAACGCCTACGTTGATGGGCTTGCCAACTGTTGGGTTGGGGTTCTTCTCGAAGCGGAGTTCGGGGAGACCGTATGTGTTGGGGAAGAGCTTTTTGATCTCTTCCTGGTCAGCCACTGACTGTGTGGGAGCACCCTCGACGGCCTTTACGGCGCCGGTGAGTGTCACGGGAAGTTTGGGTTGATAAGCCGCACGGGCTATCTGCAATGCGCTTTTCTTCATATAAGTACTTATTCGTCAAATAGAATTTGTTCAAAGAGTGTTGGTGCCCTCGACGAGCTGACCCATAGCCCAGACGGCACGGATGTTGAGGTCGTTGTCGAGAATCATGATGTCGGCGTCTTTGCCTTTCGAGAGCGAGCCTTTGCGGTCGTAGACGCCCATGATTTTGGCGGGAGTTTCCGAGGCCATGCGAACGGCATCCTGCAACGGGATGTCGGCTTTCTGCACGAGGGTGCGAATCAGGCGGTCCATCGTAGCGATAGAGCCGGCTAGAGCCGAGCGGTCGGAGAGCTTGCAGACGCCGTTCTCGATGATTACGCGGGGGTCGAAAGCCTCGGCATCTTCGGCGCAGGCTAGGGCGAGAGCGTCGGTGATTACGCAGGCACGCTCAACGCCTTTGATTTTGTAGACGAGGCGGAGGATGGTTGCGGGCACGTGGATACCGTCGGCAACAACCTCAACGGTCATGTCGTCGATAAGATAGATGCTCTCAACGGTGCCTTCATATTTATATTCGCGGCGTTTGTGGAAGCCGGGCATGGCGTTGTAGAAGTGGGTGGCGTGGGTGTAGCCCGATTCCCATGCGGCGCGGATATCCTCAAATTCGGCCTGAGTGTGGGCCACGGAAGCGAGGATGCCTTTGCTGCTGATGTATTTGCCGAACTGCATGGCTCCGGGGAGCTCGGGAGCGGCGTCCCAACGCTTGATGCAATTCCAGTTCTCAACGATTGGAATATACTCCTTTGGGTCGGGGTTCTTGATATACTCGGGAATCTGACCGCCGGCCATCGCTTTGTTGAGATAGTGGCCTTCGAGGTGGAGTCCGAGCACGGGGCTGTTGGGCTCGACCATCAGGCGCGTGCAGGTTTCGGCAGCGCGGTCAATCATCGGCACGGTAGAGCTTGAGAGCGTCGGGAAGATGCTCGTCGAGCCGTGTTTCATGTGAGTTTCGATGGCAGTGCGGAAGGCCTCTTCGGTGCCCTCCATGAAATCGCGTCCGCCGCCGCCATGGCAGTGGATTTCAACTCCGCCGGGCACAACATACATTCCTTTGGCATCGAAAAGCTCAGCGCCGATAACGGCGAGGTCGCAGTTTGTCACTTCGAGAATCTTGTTGTCGCGCATCAGCACGGAGCCATTCTTCAGCCAACCTTGTGGCGTGAGGATTTTAGCGTTTATTATCTGGGTTAACATAGCTATTACTTTAAGCCGCAAATTTAACGAAGATTTTTGAGTAATCCCAATCTTGCGGCAGACTTTTTTCTCAAGCCGGCTGACTTTGATTTATCCGGCGAAATTTCGTAACTTTGCGGGTGATTGCGCGGCGCGCAGTCGTAAACCCCGTTAAGAATTTTATTTAGAGTAAGATATGAAGACAACATTCAAATATATGGCTATCGCGGCTGCTGCCGCATTGGCAGCATGCTCCGGCTCGGGCAAATGGACCGTCACGGGCCAGATTGATGGCGCCGAGGGTCAGACAATGATTCTTGAGGCCTCGACCAACGGCCGCTGGTATGCGCTCGACTCCGTTGAGCTCCCCGCATCGGGCAAGTTTGAAATCTCACGTCCGGCAATCGGCTACCCCGACATCTACCGTCTGCGCCTCGCCGACAAAACCCTCTATTTCCCCATCGACAGCATCGAGACAATCAACGTTGTCTCGCGTGCCGACGCTTTCGACCGCGACTACACGTTGAGCGGCACGCAGCAGGCCGAAATGCTGATGGACGTTGACCGCCGCGTGATGACCGCCGCCGCCCAGCACGGCG
Source organism: uncultured Bacteroides sp. (assembly GCA_964399885.1). Lineage (GTDB taxonomy): Bacteria > Bacteroidota > Bacteroidia > Bacteroidales > Muribaculaceae > Paramuribaculum. The sequence goes on along the minus strand of CAYNSG010000114.1, from coordinate 1,469 downwards.
CCGCATCGATCTCGACCGACAGCGTGCTCAAACGCGAGCTCGGAATGAAGATGCTCGGCGACCCCGCAGGCATCGTAAGCTACTATCTGCTCAACAAACGCGTAGGCGGCTACCCGCTCTACAATCCTGTCAACAAGGCCGACAACCGCATTATCGGTGCCGTTGCCAACGCCTTCACCCAGCAGCGCCCCAACGACCCCCGCACTGCTTTCCTGCGCAATCTCTTCCTCTCAAACCGCCAGCGCACCGCCGCTGCCACCGACACTATTGCAGCCGAGGAGACGGGCGTGCTTGAAATCAACCTCTACGACAACACCGGCAAGGAGCAGTCGCTCCGCGCTGCCGCCGCCGACAACCGCGTGGTTCTGCTCAACTTCACGGTCTACGGCGCCGAGGCATCGCCCGGCTTCAACGCCGAGCTCAATAAACTCTACTCGGCCTACAAGTCGCGCGGACTGGAAATCTACCAGATCAGCTTTGACGAAAACGAGTATCAGTGGCGTCAGGCTGCAAAGAATCTGCCGTGGATAACGGTCTACAACTCCACGGCCGACGGCCTCGACAACCTGCTGCGCTACAACGTGGGCTCGCTCCCGGCGCTGTTCGTTATCACCAACGGCGAAATCCGCGAGCGCGTGACCGACCTGTCGAAGCTCGGCACCACCGTGGGTAAATATTTCTAAGAGGTAAATATTTCTAACAGGTAAATATTTCTAATCAGCTGAGTTAGCTATGCGTCGGCTTGTTTTCCCTCTCGCGGCTGCGGCAGTTGCTGCAACCGCACAGAACCGTCAGCCCAATATCATTCTGTTTATGGTCGACGACATGGGCTGGCAGGACACTTCGGTGCCTTTCACCAACGACACGACCGACTACAACCGGATGTTTCTGACTCCCAACATGGAGCGCCTCGCCGCGTCGGGAGTGAAGTTCACCCAGGCCTACGCATGCGCTATCAGTTCGCCTTCGCGCTGCTCGCTCTTCACCGGAGCCAACGCCGCGCGACACGGCGTCACGAACTGGACCCTCCATCGCGACCGCACTACCGACGGCTCGAACGACTCCATAGCCGTCGGCAACTGGAATTTCAACGGCGTGCAGCGCATTGGCGGTATTAACAACACGTTTGTCGGACCCTCGTTCGTTCAGGAACTGAAAGATGCCGGCTACCACACGATGCACGTCGGCAAGCTGCATCTCGGCGCGTTCGACACTCCCGGCGAGAATCCTCACCACTGGGGCTTCGAGACTAACGTTGCCGGTAGCGCCATCGGCGGAATTGCCACATATCTCAGCGAGCGCCGCTACGGTCACGACAAGGACGGCAAGCCGACCTCGGATTTCGCACTTGAAGGGCTCGACGAATATTGGGACACAGGCATTTTCGCCACCGAGGCGCTGACCCGCGAAGCCCTGAAGCAGCTCGACAAGGCGAAACTCTACGGTCAGCCGTGGTTTCTCTACATGGC
>CAYNSG010000113.1:0-7829 GCA_964399885.1 uncultured Bacteroides sp. | reverse complement strand
TAATGAAGCATTCTATGGCTTAACCGCGTCGTCCATTCAATTGACATGGAACTACAAACATCTACCGACGCAGCAAGTCAAAAATCGCTTATCAAAAATGCTGAACCTACTGAAAAGTTCACCGTGCAAGGCATCGTGATGAGCGATGGCAACGACGGCGTAACGCTTGAAGTTCTTGACCTCAGCATCGCTCCCAAAATGTTGTATGTCTGCAACCACGAAGCACACGATAGTTATAGCATGAATCAGGAATTTCCGGCTGAATATAACGATAAGCTTGTAGGTGCGACAGGAGTTAAAATCAAACGAACGGGAGACGCATCCGAATATTCTTACGAGCTTGTCATCAAAACGCCGGTTAAACTTAATTGGACCGACGACAAATCATCACAGAAAACCTCTGATATTTCAAACATCACGAACAATATCCACGATGGAGAAGAAACTACTTCTATTGAGTTTGAAATTACAGGCTTCCTCCGTATCGCCGACGATGGCAGTCAGACAATCGACGTAATGGACTTCAAACCGCTGAATCAAGCAGTAAGCAATTTCATGCTTTTCGCAAACTCCGGAAGCTCAGCCAATACGTTCTATTCCTACTCTGTTCCTAATATCTCGGCAGTGACTACAGGTGGCGTTCCTACCACCGGTGCCGAAAACTACAGATTCTTCTATCGCCTTGCTACTGCTCCCGCCGATGAGGTAAAAGCCCGTCTGGCAGCCGGCGAGGAACTTATTGACATCAAGAATGACTATCTCAAGGAGGCCGAAGAGAAGCTTTATGATCCCGAAACGTTCGATATTCAGACTGAAAGCTACTTCATCGATGCTTATTCTTGTACTCCCGGAAGAATCAATCCCAACATACCGCGATACTTCTATATCGAGAAGGTTTCGAAATCCGTTACAACTCTTGATGAAGTGATAAATGGCAGCTATTCTTATAGCCATGTAGTTTATACCTCAACATCAACACCCAACGCATATTTTGTCGAAAAACCGCTCCGTGTTCTCGGCGTTAATGCAAATCACGGTTATCTCGCTATAACGATGGCAGCAAGGTCATCGGCGTCCGCTTGATGCGCTCTATCTCTGAAGGCCTTGCCGTTGGCGACTATCTCTCACCTTTCGCAATGCAGCGCAATTGGCACAACCATTTCTACAATTTCATAAAATCCGACTTTTCTACACTCAAATTAGAGTCTGCTCCGGAAACCGTTGTGGAAATGCCTGAAGCTACCGCGCTCACTGAAAATCTCGCAAGCCACAAAGGCCAACTCGTTAAAATCACTTCTGCCAAGATTTCTCGTGGCTCAACAACCACTGACGAACCGGCAGCTCTGAGCGACGAGCCTGAAAGCGAAACCTCATCTGACAATAAGGAATGGATTATGACAACAGCGATCAACGATGTCGATGTTATTCTACCCATTACTGCACACCTTGGATGGACTCCGGAAGGAATCACTGAGGACAACGACGACGAGTTTATTGTTACCGGCGTCGTCATGCCTCGCACTACCTTGACCGACCCCAATGCAGAGAAGGAATATGATGGTTTCGGAAATGTAATCGAAGTTAAAGCCGACGATTCGAAACTCGAGCTCTGGGTGACCGGGGTGGAGGTTAGGCGGCGGACGGCAACGCCGGTGATTGCGCTGAGCGGCGAGGAGTCGAATGTCGACGGCGTGGCTGTTGCTACCGAGACCGTTACCGTGACTATCACCTCTGAAGAGGGCGCCGCTATCGAATATTCGCTCGACGGCGGAACAACATGGCTTCCCTACACCGCACCGCTCGCCGTCGACAAGTCGGAGCAGCTCAGCGCCCGCGCCGTGCTCGGCGACTTCCGCGAGAGCCTCGTAGCTCAGCAGACCATCCGCTTCGAATACTATAGCGGCGATGTATGCATCACGGTTTCCGACCCGATGCCGGGCTACACGGAGGTGCGCATGGCTCCCGCCGACGCTTCGCTCGCCGATGGCTCCTACACCATCCGCTACACCACCGACGGCTCTGAGCCCACCGCAACATCCACGCCCTACACCGCCCCGCTCGAGCTCGAAGCCGCCACAACCATCAAGGCCGCACTCTTTGAGAACGCCAAGGACCGTCAGGGCAAAACAGCTCAGCAGACCGTCAGCACAATCAAGTCGGGCAACGTGAAAATCTCTGTCACCGACACCGATAAGGGCACACTCGTCTACCTCGCGCCCGAGTCGAACAAACACTTGGCTCACGACTTCGACATCTTCTACGCCTTCGAAGGCGGCGACGGCACCTGGACGCGCTACACTGCCGCCATCCACATCGCCGAGAACTGCAAGATTATGGCCTACATGACCGAGCATGGCAAAACAGACGGACAAACAGCAATCTTAGCCGTCACCGGCATCGCTAACGTTGGCGCCGACAACGCCGCAGCCGTCAGCGTCGAGGGCGACTCGATTGTGGCTCCCGAAGGCTCGCAAGTGTTCGACCTTACCGGTCGACGCGTACGTCCCGAAGGCCTCCGCGCCGGCATCTACATCGTGCGCCTCCCCGGCGGCACCGCCGTGAAGGTTGCAGTCAAATAACGTCTACATATCAATTTCCAATACACACCTTAGTCTTTCTCCAATCGGGCCGCACCGACCGCGGCCCGATTTTTTTGCTCTCTCCGCTCCTCACTCCGCTTCTGCGAGTTCTGCCCACGGGAGTCTCGCGACCGTTTTTGCGAGTTCCCACTTGAGAAATATAGCGTTCTGCGAGGTTTTGCGAGTTTATTTCAGTTCTGCGTTTTCTTCCTCCAACAAAGCCGGAAATTTCCCCCGATGTTAATAACTTTGTTTGCAAAATCCGGCGGAGCTTTATAAATTTGCGTCGTAATAGAAAGACTACAGGAATCGCAACACTGCTCGGCCTGCTGACAAACATTTTCAGCAACCGCCAAGTGCCGCAAAGTTTTCCGAAACGCAAGCCATCATCATTATCATTCAGTAGTTTACGAAATTTGCAGGGATAAAAAGTTTTCCAAAACGAAAATTTAACAATTAAATTCTTGACAATTCTTGCCGCGTTTGGATAATTCAATTATCTTTGCAACCGTGTTCAATAAACCACGAACGCCACTAAACGCAACAATAAACAAACTCCACAGCATATGATACAGATAGTAGTTAAGCGCGACGGCCGCGTAGTTGGCTATAACGAAGAGAAAATCAAGGCAGCAATCCGCAAAGCGATGCTGCAGACCGAGATGGGCGAGGACGAAACGCTCATCCAGAAGATTGTTGACCGCATCGGCGTCACCGGCAAAGAGCGCATGACCGTCGAAGAGATCCAGGATCGCGTAGAGGTTGAGCTCATGAAGAGCCCCCGCAAGGAGGTGGCGAAGCGCTACATCGCCTATCGCGACCAGCGCAGCATTGCCCGCCGAGCCAAAACTCGCGATATGTTCCTCGAAATCATCGAGGCCAAGAGCAACGACATCACCCGCGAGAACGCCAACATGAACACCGACTCGCCCGCCGGCATGATGATGAAATTTGCCAGCGAGACCACCAAGCCGTTTGTCGACGACTATCTGCTCTCACAGGAGGCACGCGACGCTGTGCGCAACGGCTACCTCCACATCCACGACAAAGACTACTACCCCACAAAGAGCCTCACCTGCGTTCAGCATCCGCTCGACCGCATCCTCAAATACGGCTTCACCGCCGGTCACGGCGAATCGCGCCCCGCAAAACGCATCGAAACCGCCAGCATCATCTGCTGCATTTCGCTCGAAACCGCACAGAACGAAATGCACGGCGGACAGGCCATACCCGCTTTCGACTTCTATCTCGCCCCGTTCGTCCGCTCCTCGTTTATCGAAGAGGTGAAGACCCTCGAGCAGCTCACCGGCAACGACCTCAGCCACCTATATAATAAGGAGGTCGACGACTTCGTGCGTCGCCCGCTCGACGGACTTGAAGGCGACGAGCGCTTCCTCCAGCACGCCATGAACAAAACCGTCGACCGCGTCCACCAAGCCATGGAAGCTTTCATCCACAACATGAACACCATCCATTCGCGTGGCGGCAACCAGGTTGTGTTCAGCTCCATCAACTACGGCACCGACACCTCGGCCGAGGGCCGCTGCGTGATTCGCGAGCTGCTGCAGTCAACCTACGAAGGCGTAGGCAACGGCGCCACAGCCATCTTCCCCATCCAGATCTGGAAAAAGAAACGCGGCATCAGCTATCTCCCCGAGGACCGCAACTACGACCTCTACCGCCTGGCATGCAAAGTTACCGCCCGCCGATTCTTCCCCAACTTCGTCAACCTCGACGCCACCTACAACTTCCACGAACAGTGGCGCGCCGACGACCCCGAGCGCTACAAATATGAGGTAGCCACCATGGGATGCCGCACACGCGTGTTCGAGAACCGCTTCGGCGAGAAAACCTCTATCGGCCGCGGCAACCTCAGCTTCTCGACCATCAACATCGTGCGCCTCGCCATCGAGTGCATGGTAATCAAGGACAAAGAAGAGCGCATCGAGCAGTTCATGAAGAAACTCGACAACCTCCTCGACATCACCGCACGCCAGCTCTGCGACCGCTACGAATTCCAGAAAACCGCCCTCGTCAAACAATTCCCCCTGCTCATGTCGCGTCTCTGGAACGGCAGCGATAACCTCAAACCCGACCAGACCATCGAGAGCGTCATCAACCAGGGCACACTCGGCATCGGCTTCATCGGCCTCGCCGAATGCCTCGTGGCGCTCATCGGCAAACACCACGGCGAAAGCGAAGAGGCCCAGGCACTCGGCCTGCGCATCGTAAGCCACATGCGCAGCCGCATCAACGAATTCTCCGAACGCTACCAGCACAACTTCTCCGTGCTCGCCACCCCCGCCGAAGGCCTGTCGGGCAAATTCACCCAGAAAGATCGCAAGAGCTTCGGCATCATCAAGGGCGTGACCGACAAAATCTACTACACCAACTCCAACCACGTGCCGGTCTACTACCACTGCTCGCCCCGCCACAAAGCAAAGATCGAAGCACCCTACCACGAACTCACCGGCGGCGGACACATCTTCTACGTAGAAATCGACGGCGACGCCACCCACAACCCACAGGCCATCGCCGACATCGTCGACCTCATGGACCGCAACAACATCGGCTACTGCTCCGTCAACCACAACCGCAACCGCTGCATGGAGTGCGGATATGAGGATGCCCAGGAAGGACTCGACACCTGCCCGAAATGCGGCAGCCACAACATCGACAAGCTACAGCGAATCACAGGCTACCTCGTAGGCACTACCGACCGCTGGAACAACGCCAAGCTCGCCGAACTCAACGACCGCGTGGTTCACAAATGACACTCCGAGTCCTCGACATTATCGACGGCACAACAGTGGATGGTCCGGGTTTCCGGACCTCCATTTATGTTGCCGGATGCGACCACCACTGCCCCGAATGCCATAACCCCCAATCATGGGCGTTCGACGGCGGCAGCGACATGGAGCTCGACGACATCCTACGCATTGTCGACGACGCCGACCTCCCCGTCACCATTTCCGGCGGCGACCCCATCTACCAGCCCGAAGCCGTCACCGAGCTCGTCCGACGCCTCAAAGCCGACGGACGCAACGTCTGGCTCTACACCGGATTCACCGTCGACCAACTCTTCCCCCGCCCCGAGCTCAGCGAACTGCTCGAGATGGTCGACGTAGTTGTCGACGGCCCCTACATCGCCGCCGAGCGCGACCTCAGCCTCCTCTTCCGCGGCTCGCGCAACCAGCGCACCGTCGACATGCGCCGCTCCAGCCCCGGCAACATCACCCTTTGGCAACCCGCCTGGTAATCTCCCGCTCCCTCCTTTCCGCGAGTTCTGCCAAGGGAGCAACGCGACCGCTTCTGCGGGTTCACGCTCTCAAAAAGGAGAGTTTTGCGAGGTTTTGCGAGTTTATTTCAGTTCTGCGTTTTCTTGCTGCCTTACTTCGGGGGGGGTTAGTCTTCGGAGTAGTGGCGGAGAACTCGTCGGTAGGAGTTGAAGATTTTTGATTTGGAGACGAAGCCTACGTAGCGGCCGTCGGGCTCGACGACAGGGAGGTTCCATGCGCCGGTGTCGTCAAATACTTTCATCACCGTCTCCATGCTTTGGCCAATGACGACGCGTGCGGGCGGTATGCTCATAAACTTGTCGACGTGCATGCGCCGGTAGAGGTCGGGGCGGAACATGATGTTGCGGATGTCGTCGAGTAGCACTACGCCAATCAGGCGGTCAGAGCTGTCGAGCACCGGGAACAGATTTCTGTGAGATTTTGAGATTACGCCGACCATCTCTTTGAGATTCATCTCGGGACGCACCGAGAGGAAGTCGGTTTCGATGACGTTGTCGATTTTCAGCAGCGTCAGCACTGCTTTGTCCTTATGGTGGGTGAGCAGTTCGCCGCGCTGAGCCAGTCGCATGGCGTAGATGCTGTAAGGCTCGAAGAGTTTAATCGTGCCATAGGAGAGAGTCGAGACTATCAGCAGCGGCAGGAATAGCTCGTAGCCGCCGGTCAGTTCGGCGGTGAGGAAGATAGCCATCAGGGGCGCGTGCATGACGCCCGACATGACGCCCGACATCCCCATCAGCGCGAAGTTTTTAACCGAGAGGTCGAGCCCGAACACGGTGTTGGTCAGATAGGCGAAGAAGAATCCCGCCATGCAGCCTACATAGAGCGAGGGCGCGAACGTGCCGCCGACGCCTCCGGCGCCGTTCGTGGCCGACGTGGCGAATACTTTCGTCAATATAATCAGCGCGATAAAGCCGAGGATAAACCAGACGTTGGAGCGGTCGGAGTAGAACATTGAGCCGTCGAGAATGCGCCCGACGTCGCCGCTCAGAAGGTCCTCGATGGCGCCGTAGCCCTCGCCATAGAGCGGCGGGAAGATAAACACGAGCAACGAGAGCAGCGCCCCGCCGATAATCATCTTCAGCCATGGGTTTTTGACCGACCGAAAGAAATTTTCCATCATGTTCATCACGCGGGTGAAATAGAGCGAGACGAGACCGCAGAAAACGCCTAAGAGGATAGCAAACGGAATTCGCGCCGTGACGAACGGCTCGCTTTGCATGAAGAAAAACTCAACGTCGTAGCCCGTATAGGCATAGGCGATTGTGGCTGCCGTGATCGAGGAGATGAGCAGCGGCATCACCGACACCGTAGTCAAATCGAGCATCAACACCTCGAGCGTGAACAGCATTCCCGCAATCGGCGCCTTAAATATTCCGGCGATACCAGCCGCCGCGCCGCACCCTACGAGCAGCATCAGCACTCGCGGCGACAGACGCATAGCCTGACCGACCTGCGAGCCTATAGCCGCGCCGGTGTAAACTATCGGACCCTCGGCTCCTACCGAGCCGCCGAAGCCGATGGTTATCGAGCTCGCCACGACCGACGTGTAGACGTTGTGGCGCTTCAATCGGCTCTTGTTCTGCGAGATAGCGTAGAGCACCTTCGTCACGCCATGGCTGATATTGTCGCGCACAACGTAGCGCACAAACAACACCGTAATCAGAATGCCGACAACCGGATAGATGAAAAACAGATAGTTGCCCTGCGTCACGGACAGATGCGACGTCAGCAGGCTCGAGATGACGTGGATAAGCGCCTTCAGCACTAATGCGGCAAAACCGGCGAGCACTCCTACCACGAGCGAGAGAAACACCAAGAAAGTCTTCTCGTTGACGTGGCGTTCGCGCCAAATCAGAAACCGCATGAAAAGGCGGTCGTAGCCCACGCGAAGGCGGTAGAACAACCCCGGGCGGCTGCCCGTCGCTGACTGCTGTGCTGACTGCTGTGCTGA
>CAYNSG010000112.1:0-7901 GCA_964399885.1 uncultured Bacteroides sp. | reverse complement strand
CGTTCTATCCCGGTGCTCCTCGCCGATGCCGACGACAACATTCTTCTCTACCGAAATTTTTCGCTGCCCGAGCCTGACGACGGCCTCACGGAACTCTCCGACGCCAACCTCAGATATCTCAAGCATCAGCTTTGGAGAATTCGACAGACAGGGCAAGTCATTGACATCCAACTCGCTCCCGATGTAGTTCAGCATCTCTACTACGACGATTCTTCTCTGCTCAAAAAGCTCTCGGCCTACCCGTATCTGCTGATGCTCGTCATGGTTGCGTTTGTCATAATGGTTTATTTTGCAGTTGCTTCTGCCAAAAAAGCCGAGCAAAACACAGTTTGGGTGGGGCTTTCGAAGGAGACAGCCCATCAGCTCGGCACGCCCATATCGTCGCTGATGGCCTGGACCGATATTCTGCGCGACTACGACGTTCCGAACGATGCCGTAGCCGAGATGGAGAAAGACGTTAAGCGCCTGGAGGATATAGCTTCGCGATTCTCAAAAATTGGGTCGCGACCGGAGCTCGCGCCGGCAAGCGTCGGCAGGATGACCTCGGCTGTGGTTGAATATATGCGTCGGCGCGTTTCGGCAAAGGTTGAATGGGAGTTCCGCGACAATTCGACCGACAGCGACGTGCCGATGTGCGGACCACTACTCGAATGGGTTCTCGAAAACCTGATTAAGAATGCCGTCGACGCTATGGGCGGAACCGGCAAGCTATCAATCTCAATAGATTCAACGCCAACCCACGTCACAATCGACGTTGCCGACACCGGCTGCGGAATCCCGAGCAACTCGCTGCGACGAATTTTCCGTCCCGGATATTCAACGCGCAAACGCGGTTGGGGACTTGGACTAACACTGGCTAAACGTATTGTCGACGACTATCATCGGGGCCGAATCTACGTAAAAGATTCCACTCCGGGCGTGGGCACAACGTTCCGCATCGAACTCCCCCGCTAACTCATAGTCCGTCTCATAAAATTTTTCATGAGATAGACTTTTATTTTACTCTATCAGGATTGCGGGCTATGAAGTCGGCCCATGAGCCGCCACCGCGGCGCCGACTGCCTACGGCCGAAGTTGATGCTCCGGCAGCTCCAAACGGATTAGTCAACTCGTAGAAATGGCAGAGCGCGACCGCGAGCGCATCGGTGGCGTCGAGTTGCCGCGGAAGTTTCTCTTCGTCGAGATTCAGCGTCCTGACGAGCATTGCCCTCACCTGCTCTTTCGATGCACCGCCGTTGCCGACTACGGCCTGCTTTATCGAGCGCGGCTCATACTCCGCGACAGGAATATCGCGCACGAGCGCTGCCGCAATAGCAACTCCCTGAGCTCTTCCGAGCTTCAACATCGACTGTACGTTCTTGCCGAAAAACGGGGCTTCAATCGCCAACGCATCCGGGCGGTACTGCTCAACGAGCATGCTGACGCGCTCAAAAATCCGCCGCAGCCTGACGTAGGGATTCGATATCTTACTGAGCTCGATGACTCCCAAGGCTATCATCTCCGGCCTGCTCTTCGAGCCCGTAACCAAAGCGTAGCCCATAAGGTTTGTTCCCGGGTCAATTCCGAGAATTATCGGCGACTTTGCCTCATTGACTTCCGCCATTAGAACAGTTCGTTTCGGGGGCGCATGAAAGTTGTGTTCCACACGCATTTATTATAGTCGCCTTTTGCAAATTTTCCTATTTTTTCCATGCCGAAATTTGCCATCCACAATCGGGCTTCCTTCTCGTCGGGATGTGAAAGATGGAGCGCAAAGGCTTTTGTGCCCGGTTCGAGATTATCAGCAATCTCTAACAAAAGGCGCGGCGTGAAACCGGCTCGCTTTGCGTAAGGGATATACTCCAAATCCAACCAGTTCAACAGTTCTTCCTCAGAATCTGCTGCGATGAAGAATGTTGTGTTGCAAACAACCTCGCTCATTATTTCATCCAAGAATCAGCCACAACTCCGAAAACAATCAGCAGGAGGTAGATCACAAAAACGGCAAGCGTGCAAATAACGCTCAGTCTTGTCCATTTCCCGGCCTCGCGCGAGGCTTTCTGTGCGCCCTCATAATCTCCACGCTGAAAAAGTCCTTCGACTTGCGCGGCCTTGACAATTCCAACCACCCCGAAAGGCAGGCAGCAGAAAATCGTGGCAAGAATCGACTCTACGAGCCATGTCTTCGGGCAAACCGGTCTCTGCGGTTGAGGCTGGTTGTAGCCATATTGCTGGTTGAAACCATACTGCGGAGGCACGCCGGGAGCCCCATAGAAACATCCTCGGAGTTCTTCGACGGTCTGTGCTTCCTGCCAGCCCGTCATAGTTTCGTTCCAAACCGGAGTCGTTGGCTGAATCCCCATCGACATCAATTCCTCTACAGTGTAAGGACCTTGGTTCGATCCATTAACATGGATATAGTATTTCATAATCAAATAGTTATTTCTTTTCACTTCTCACTGCGCATCCGCCGCAGAGCTCGCGGAATAAACGACAGATGACGCGACAGGGCTGTTGGCAACCCATAATAACGGCTCATGATTCGGAAGCGTTCAAAAAGCGACGCCCGATGGTTGGCCTTTGTCAGGCCGCCTTCAAGGAAATCTATCATTATCCCGGGCACGTAGACGTTTTTGCGCGAATGTTGCAGACAGCGTATACACCATTCATAGTCAGCCGAAAAACGATAGCGACGATTGAAAGGCGTGGCTATCTTGGACAACACGACAAATGCCTGATGACAGACGAGCATCCCCTCCGAGAAGCTTTCGAGCGTCAGATTCTCGGGCGCCGTCAGATGACGATCGCGGATTCGCCGACGCTGTTTATCAACAATTTGCGTCTGCCCATAGACAATTCCCGGTGTGTGATTCCGCTCGATGGCATCAGCAATCTTCTCAAGCGTTAATGCTTCATGGAAAGCGTCGCCGGCGTTGAGAAATATAAAATATTGACCTCGCGCGCGATCCATCCCGCGGTTCATTGCGTCATAGAGTCCTTCGTCGGGTTCGGAGTATATCCTTGTCTTTCCCTCAATCGCTTCTGCGCGGGCAATTTCGATAGTATCGTCGGTCGAGGCGCCGTCGATTATCAAGTGCTCGAAATCGCGAAAGGTCTGCTCGGCGATGCTGCGCATCGTCGGCCGAAGCTCATCCGCGGCATTCCAAGTAACTGTGATTATGGAGAATAAGGGCGTCGTTGCAGCGGTTCCCATCTTAGCGAACAATTACTTTTTTCGACCAATGACCGCAGCGAACCACGTAGCAACCCGATTTTAATTCTACGCTTTCCGTGTCGCCCGCTTTTACTTTAACAGTAGCAACAACATGACCGACAATCGAATAGATGCTAAACGTACAGTCGGCCGCGCCTCTTGCGGTCAACTGCAGGTTGTTGCCTTCAACATTGACAGTCGGGTCGGTTGAGCCGAGACGCGAATCAACCTGTTCGGCAGCGGGTTCAAACAACGAAGCCATAGCGAAAGCTCCGGGAGCCATCGCCGTTAAAACCGCCATAATCAGCAGTTTCGCGCTGAAACGTTGTCCTATCATAATTGCCGTTTTTCTGTCAATTCGCAAATTTACGCATTTCCATTCAAATATGCAAATCGGCCGCGATCTCGCGCTCACCTCGTGCTCACTCAGCGGTTTTCTCCTCTGCCGCCGGACGTTGGTAGCCGTCTTTCTCGCAGCGACGGCTGAGGTTTTCAATGCGCTTCTGCGTCTCGGGGTGCGATGAGAACATCTTCTGCACGGTGCTTGCTTTCTGAGCCGACTCGCCCTCGAGCGATTGCAATTTCTCAAACGACATAACGATTCCCCATGGATTCTTGCCGTTTTTAACCAAGAAATCATAGCCACAGTCGTCGGCCTCGGTCTCTTGTTTCTGAGAGTATTTCGCATTGATGAGCGATTCGCCGAGCGAGCCAAGCTGCGACTCCGTGAGAGCTGCTACTTTCGAGCCCGTCGACGCTATCGCATCTTTCATCGCTCCGGTGAGCAACTGCGTGCGAAATGCGTTTTTTGAGTGATGTTTCAGCACGTGGCCAATCTCATGACCGATAACGCCGAGAAGTTCATCGTCGTTCATCAAATCCATGATAGCCGCGAAAACACGAACGCTCCCGTCGGGACAAGCAAACGCGTTGACATCAACAACGTTGTAAACCTTGAAGTTCAACGGAATTCCGTCGGCCTCGGTAATTCCGTCGGTCAGTCGCTTAAGGCGCTGTGTGTAAGGGCTATCGTCGGGAAGAACCGGATTGTTTTTATCCATCCAATCAACCAACTCCTTCACATAGGCAGCCATTTGCTCATCGGTCAGTGTTGCGGCCTGAGCTGCCTTAGCGGCTCCGCCGATTGCCTTTTTGAGATTAAACTGCGCGTTGACGGGCATTGCCATCGCCAACACCGCTATTAATGCAATAAATTTTACAGAAAAGATTTTCATCAAAATACTACAATTTGAACTCATTTAAACTTTTTATTTATTCACATTTTTGAGACTTTTTCGAGTCGATTTTGTCAATTGAAGAGGGAGCGTAGCGAGCTACGTGACCGATGAAATTGGCAAAAGCGACCGGAAAAGTCCAAATAGGTGAATAAAAGAATGATTTCATGTGAACTCATTTAACATTCGGTAAAAAGTTTGAAAGAGTTCTTTACAACGATTTCAGTTTTTTATCCATTCCGGCTGCTGCACGGCGTCCGTCGCCCATGGCGAGAATCACCGTTGCCCCACCGCGCACAATGTCGCCGCCGGCAAACAGATTGTCGACCGACGATTCCATCGACTCCTGATTGACTTCAATCGTTCCGCGACGGCTCACAACCAACTGCGGAATAGCCTCGGGAATCAGCGGGTTTGGCGAAACGCCGACGCTGACGATTACCATATCGACCGGAATCTCTTCGATTGCTCCTTCAACCGGCACGGGCGAACGGCGTCCCGAAACGTCGGGCTCACCTAACTCCATTCGCTGCAAGCGCATGGCACGCACGTGGCCGCGTTCGTCGCCGAGATACTCTATCGGATTATGCAGCGTCATGAACTCTACGCCTTCCTCCTTGGCATGCTTCACCTCTTCGACGCGCGCCGGCATCTCGGCTTCGCTGCGGCGATAGATTATCATAGCTCGCTCCGAGCCCATGCGGCGTGCGGTGCGAACAGAGTCCATCGCCGTGTTGCCGCCGCCTATGATAGCCGCAACCTTGCCATGAGCGACAGGAGTGTCAAACCCCGGACGACCGGCGCCCATGAGGTTTATGCGAGTCAGATATTCGTTGCTCGACATCACTCCAATAAGATTCTCGCCCGGAATACCCATGAATCGGGGCAGACCGGCGCCGGAGGCAACAAACAGCCCCTTGAAACCCATTGCCAAAAGATCGTCGTAGCTTATAGTCTTGCCTATGATGCAATCCTTCACGAATTCTACTCCGGCTGCGCGCAGCGACGCTATCTCATTGTCGACAACGGCGTTGGGCAGACGAAATTCGGGGATACCATATTTCAGCACGCCGCCGATTTCATGGAGCGCTTCAAAGACAGTAACGTCATATCCGCGCGCTGCCATCTCACCGGCGAACGAAAGTCCTGCTGGACCCGAGCCGGCAACAGCTACCTTCACTCCGTTGCGCTTCTCGGCTTTTGCCGCAGCCACTTTCCCTTCAGCGGCAGCTGTGTCGGCGGCATATCGCTCGAGATAGCCGATAGCAACGGGTTGCTTTTTCATTTTATGATAGATGCAGCGGCTTTCGCACTGCTTCTCCTGCGGGCAGACGCGGCCGCAAACCGCCGGCAAAGCACTCGTGGTGCGCAGCACGCGCGACGCCTCAGCAATGTCGCCTCGCTGGATATTCTTTATAAAACCGGGAATGTCGATATTCACCGGACATCCAGTGACGCACTGTGGGTCGGGGCAATCCATGCAACGAGTTGCCTCAAGGACGGCCTGCTCGGCTGAGATGCCGCTGTTCACCTCCTCGGTGAATGTCGTCACGCGATAATCTGCCGGAAGCTCGGGCATCGCTACGCGAGGAATCGACGTGCGCTCTTTTGCGCTCATGGCTGCGCGCAGCTCTTCGCGCCACGCTGCGTTTCTATTCTCTCTTTCCATCTCTACTCGTCAATTATAAGCCTTAATTATAAGCTTTCAGGCGCATTATCATTTCATCAAAATCAACTTTATGGGCGTCAAACTCCGGGCCGTCAACACACACGAAACGCGTGCGACCGTCGACCGTCACGCGACATGCGCCGCACATCCCTGTGCCGTCGACCATAATCGTGTTCAGCGAGCACATCGTCGGAATCTCGTATTTCGCCGTCAGTTTGGCCACGAATTTCATCATCACCGCCGGACCGATTGTAACAACCAAATCAACCCGCTCGGAATTAATCACGGCCTCAACGCCTTCCGTAACCAGGCCTTTGCGCCCGGCCGTTCCGTCGTCGGTCATAATTATAACCTCGTCGCTGTAGGGGCGGCACTGATGCTCTAGGATTATCAAATCCGCACTGCGGGCTGCAAGAACCGTTATCACGCGGTTGCCCGCCTCTTTCAACGCCTTTATTATCGGCAGCAACGGAGCTACACCGACGCCTCCGCCGGCACAAACAACTGTGCCCACCTTTTCTATATGCGTGGCTTGTCCGAGCGGACCGACAACGTCGGTAAGGCTGTCGCCGGCATTGAGCGCGCAGATTTTACGCGTCGACTCGCCGACGGCTTGAACCACGAGCATTATCCAACCCTCTTTCGGGTCGGCATCTGCGATTGTCAACGGAATGCGTTCGCCGCCCTCGCCCGTTCTGACTATCACAAAATGGCCCGGGCGACGCGAACGTGCTATCATCGGAGCTTCGACAATGAGTTTCACCACATTATCCGAAAAATACTCCTTTTCTAATATCTTGAACATCTTTTTCAAATTTCTCGCAAAAATACATAAATCCCGCTAAACATCCGAAATATTCGCGATATTTTAATCATATGCCCGCAAAAACCGCTAACTTCGCAGTCAAATTCTGAACAAGTGGACAAGGATCTGCAAAAACGCTATCGCGGACATATCTCACTCTGCGAGATTGATTTGCCCGGGCAGGAGGCTATCTGCCGCGGGCGGGTTGTCATAATCGGTGCCGGTGGACTCGGAAGCCCCGTGGCGCTCTATCTCGCCGCTGCCGGCGTAGGAACAATCGGCATCGTCGACCCCGACACCGTCTCGCTCAGCAACCTGCAGCGCCAAATCATCCATGGAACTCCCGACGTTGGCACGCCGAAAACCGAGTCGGCTCGGCACTCGATGCTGCGCGTCAACCCCGCAGTCAACGTCGTCACATACAACGAGTTTCTAACCGACGACAACGCCGCCGAAATCTTTGCCGACTACGACCTCATCATCGACTGCACCGACAACCACTCCTCGCGCTTGCTCATCAACGACACATGCGTCAGCCTCGGCAAACCGTTCATCTACGGCGCCGTCTCGCGATTCTCCGGCCACATCTTCACCCACCTGCCCGCAACAGCCGATTTCCGCACATTCTTTGGCGACGAACAGTCGGCCAACGACCAACCGTGCTCAATCACGGGCATCCTCAACAGCGTAGTCGGCGTCATCGGCTCGCTCCAGGCAACCGAAGCCATCAAATTCCTCGCCTCAACCGGCGAACTCCTGACCAACCGACTCCTCGTCTTCGACGCCATCACCCTAACCTTCACCACCCTCTCCCTCAACCCCTGACCGCCAATGCCCGAAAGGTGTGAGTAAATAAATTTTTTGACGCAAAAAGTTGCAGTGTTCCCAACAATCTGATTAACTTTGCATCAAAATCAGGGAAAAAATGGGGTCACATACAAATCCCTGTGTTTGAAAATTACCTAACCGAATATCAGGGATACTCTGTAGAGAAAGAAT